>JAIEOU010000004.1 GCA_019750255.1 Patescibacteria group bacterium | reverse complement strand
CCCCCTTGACGAGAAAATCCGTTCGTGATAGGTTCTAAGTAAGGATTTGAAGCAAGGCCCCCGGCTTTTAGTCCTCAGAGATGCTTCACACCATCTCGAACCCCTGTTCCTTGAAGCTCGCCCCCCCAAGACTACCCCTCGACCCAGCTTGCTGGCGTCGAGGGGCTTCTTTTTTATAGCGAGTAAAATAACCCAGCAGGGAAGAGAATGCCTCCCACTACTACTACTAGCGTTTCTCTGTGTGCGAGCGGTAAAGGGCCAGCGCAGGCGCAAAGCCTGAGGTGTGCGAAACCAGCTTTATCCACACTCGTGCTGTACATCGAAAAAAGCACGTGGTAGATTGTATGTAAGGTACGTTGCGAGCAGTCACAGCAAACCACAATGACGTACAGTACGTCACACCAGTTCCTCAATTGTTCTTCAACCCAACCCAACCCAACCCAACCCAACCCAACCCAACCCAACCCAACCCAACCCAACCCAACCCAACCGATCCGCCTCCTGTCTCTGCACAGCGAGGTTTTTTTATACTTAAAAAAGACTTCACTATCCATAATTCTTTTGTTATAGTGCTACGCGCAGATAGGGGGTGGGAAGATATTGAGGGAAATTGGCCCCATCGTCTAGCGGCTACTGGAATGAAAAGCGTGTAGCTTTTCATCCGGTCTGGATCGCAGTCCAGAATCGCCTTTGTGCACAAGGTGAATGCCAAAGGCAGAGAAGGTGCCCTGGGGTACAAGTTGAATGCCTTCGGCAGAGAGGGTGCCCTGGGGTACAAGGTGAATGCCAAAGGCAGAGAGGGTGCCCTGGGGCACGAGGTAATAGGGGATTCTCATGCCAGAATGAGTGTGACGTCACTAAAGTGTAATTAGGAAGTAGAAGTACATTGGCCCCATCGTCTAGCGGCTAGGACACAGGATTCTCATTCCTGTAACCGGAGTTCGATTCTCCGTGGGGTCACACATCGCTACTTCCTCGGAAGATAGCACCGAAGCAGGGCGCGGCGTAGCCGCGCCCACCGAGCAGAAACCGCCCCGCGCCATGCTGGCGCTCATGAAAACGGAGGGTGGGCAAAATGAGATCGAAATAGTTTTGTCGCGTAGCGCGGGGTTCGTTCCGAAAGTGCGAACGAAGTCGCGTATTTCTGCGTACTCGGTACTCGCCACCAAAAAACCCGCGCGTTTTGAATCTAAAATCCACTTCCGCAGGGGTTCGACCCATTCTTTTCGCTCGGCACGAACGGATGAAGCTTTGGACTGAAGCGATACCTTTGCGCGCATGAGAGCGTCTTTCTTTTTGAGATACGTCTCACGCTCTATATCGCCTGAAAGATGCAAATCGATTAAGGTATCGAGCTTGGTTTCAAGCGACTTCATGTCCTGCTTCATCCGTTCGAGACGATTGCCCGAGGCATGTCTCTCTTCGTGCTCCCAGTTTTCTGTTTTTGTGAGCATGTACTCTGTCCATGCCTCGGGCAAAGACACACTTTGTAACTGTGCCTTCACTTGCGTAGCGAGGAGGTCTTCTCGGAGATATCCTTGCGAGCAGTAGCCGGACTTTTTCGTGCATCTATAATATCTATACTTTCCTCCGCACTTTCCCGTCGCCCACTGCGCGGTAATCATGGAGTGACACTCTCCGCAACGAAAAAGTCCGGTGAATGGAAAATCATGTGCTTGCTTCGATTTTCTTGGTGTCGCTCGCGTTGCAAGTTGCTTCTGCACAGTTTCAAAGAGGGTCGGCGAAAGAATGGGTGCAAAGCTTCCGTCAAAATACTCGTCACGATGTTTCGTGAATCCTAAATAGGCACGATTGGTCAGAATCCTTTTGACGGAAGCTTTGGCAAGGGGCATTCCGGCCTTTGTGGTCACGCCATGTTCTGCCAAAAAAGCGCCGAGTGAGATGAGTGTATGCGTACCTTTGGCGTACTCCTCAAAGGCCCGCACAATAATCCGCGATTTCACGGGGTCTGGTTCGATATTCCTTGTACGCGGATTATTCACATAGCCAAAAGGAGCACGCGTCAGCCACTCGCCTCGGCGCAATTTTTGGCGCATCCCACGCTCCACGTTCTGTTTTAGATTGTCAGAGTAGTATTTTGATTGGCCGAATGCCACTTGCAACATAAAGAGCCCCTGCGGTGTAGGTTCAAACCAGAAAGTCGGAAAGCGCAAAGAGACTATTTTGGTAGTATCGACCGCGTAGATGATGCGCCCACCGTCTATGCTATTGCGTGCCAAACGGTCTGGATGCCACGCTAATATGCCCACACCCTGCATCTTCTCTATGCGCATCATCATCTCGCCAAACACCTCGCGCCCCGGACTCTTAGCGCTTTTCGACTCTTGAAACTCCGCGAGGATTTCAAGATTTTCTCTCGCCGCAAACTCACGCAACTCAAAGAGCTGTGCCTCGATAGACATAACCTGTTTGTCATCGTCTTCGGTACTTTTGCGGGCGTAGAGAAAATATTTTGGTTTGGACATACAATTTTAGATTCAAAAGCGACAAAACTATTGAGGACTCATTTAGCGCAGCGCCCACCCTCCGTTTTCGTGAGCGCCAGCATGGCGCGGGGCGGTTTCTGCTCGGTGGGCGCGGCTACGCCGCGCCCTGCTTCGGTGCTATCTTCCGAGGAAGTAGCGATGTGTGATGAAATACTTACCTTTGCGCGAACCCATTTCACCTCGCAAAGCGTGTAATCGCGTGCTTCGCACGCGCCGAGCGCGTGGAGGCATTGTTCCTCTCCGTACGCTCGACGCGGGTGGTGGCGCGCCCCGCCGCTCGCTAACCGCTCGCCCCCAACCAATGAAATATCCTTACTTTTTGATTTTTCGGTGGAGGGGTCTGGGGAGGAGCCGACAAAAAATTGAAAGGATATTTCATTGGTTGGGGGTCGCCGCAATGAGTCCGTAAAATTGCAAATGCTCCAAAGTCCCGTATGATTAAGATATAAGGAGTACATACTTTGTATTATAATACTAGTATCAAATTACACAATACTGATTATGAGCATAGCGAGTAACATAAAAAAGATTCGTGCCGAAAAAGGTTACTCACTCGAAAGGGTTGCCAGGCTTGCTGATGTGTCACTTAGCACCGTTGTGAAGATTGAGGACGGCACGAATCAAAACCCCACCATTAACTCTCTTTCCAAAATTGCCACCGCGCTCGAAGTTAAGGTAGACGACCTTTTGAAAAAGTAACATGAGCACAAAGCCAACTTTAAATATGGGTCTTAATAAGGCCGGACAAGCAAAGAAAGATGAGTTTTATACTCAACTCATTGATATTGAAAAGGAACTCAAACATTACAAAGAGCAGTTTCGAGGAAAGGTCGTCTACTGTAATTGTGACGACCCGTTTGAGAGCAACTTTTTTAAGTACTTTGCAGGTAATTTTAATGCATTAGGACTTAAGCGTCTCATCGCAACGAGTTATAAGCCATCACCCATTGCGAATACACAAATTGACTTGTTTGGTGGTGTTCAAGTACTTGAGACTCCGAAAGGTCGCCCAAAAGCTACAGCAAACAAGTTTATAATTAACGAAGTTCACGATTTGGATGGTGATTGCGCTTATGACCTACGCGATATTGCTGAACAACTTAAAGCAAACAAAAATAACGAATGGTCTCCGATGGAGAGTGAGGGTGACTTCAGGAGCGAAGAAAGTATTGAGCTGCTTAAGCAGGCAGATATTGTTGTTACAAATCCACCCTTCTCACTATTTCGTGAATACGTGGCTCAATTAATGGAATACAACAAAAAGTTTTTAATTCTTGGTGATCAAAACGCTATAACATATAAAGAAACCTTCAACTACATCAAAGATAACAAATTGTGGCTTGGTTATGATAATGGTGGAACTAAATGGTTTCAGGTACCAATGGACTACGATATACCAACGGAATCAAGAAAAAAGATTGAGAACGGTATTAAGTATTTTAGTATGGGAAGGATTTACTGGTTTACAAATTTGGACACTACTAAAAGATTTCAAGAGCAAGTACTTTATAAAAAATATACACCTTCTGAATACCCAACATACTTTAATTACAATGCAATTGAAGTCTCGAAAGTTTCTGACATACCGATGGATTATGAAGGTCACATCGGCGTACCTATCACCTTTATAGACAAGTACAATCCAATGCAGTTTGAAATTATTGGTTCTAGCAAGACACTTGGTGAACCCATGACTAAACTTGCTCAAAAAGGAACATACTCTCCTGGTGGCCCACGGTTTTACATTAGAAATAAAGATGGAACGTACCAACGCTTGTACGACCGTATCGTTATCAAAAATCTTAAAGTAAAAAAAATAGTATGAAAATCGAACTATACAGAATTAAGATACGAGACGTTGTCGCTGGCTATGCAGACAACAACGAGGAAGGTGTAGTTGCCTATGGTGGCAAGCTCGATGTGCGCCCAAAATACCAACGAGAGTTTGTCTACAAAGAAAAGCAACGTAATGCGGTAATTGATACTGTCAAGAAAGGCTTTCCCCTCAACGTGATGTATTGGGTCAAGACAAGTGAAGGAAGTTTTGAAGTACTCGACGGACAGCAGCGAACTATCAGTATCGGTCAGTTTGTAAATAATGACTTCTCAGTAGATTTTAATGGGCGTACCGCCATGTTCCATAACCTCACCAAAGAGGAACAGGAGCAGATTTTAGACTACGAACTAATGATTTACCACTGCGAAGGAACGGATAAAGAAAAATTGGACTGGTTTGAAATAATCAACATTGCAGGAGAAAAACTTACCCCGCAAGAACTGAAAAACGCTGTATACACTGGCGAGTGGCTCTCAGATGCAAAACTCAAATTTAGTAAGTCTGGTTGTGCGGCATACTTGCTTGCTAACGATGGTGGTGCACTACTCACTGGCTCACCAATCCGCCAAGAATACCTCGAAACAGCACTTTCTTGGATCAATAACGATGAAGTTGCCGGCTACATGGCAAAACACCAGCACGACAAAAATGCCAATGAGTTGTGGGAGTATTTTCAAAGCGTTATAGCGTGGGTGCGCCAGACGTTTCCAAATTACCGCCGAGAAATGGCGAGCGTAAATTGGGGCGAGCTACACAACGAGTACAATGGCAAGAAACTCAACGCTGTAAAACTAGAGGAAGAAATCTCGACTCTGATGCAAGACGAGGACGTTACTAAAAAGTCTGGTATTTATCCGTACGTTCTTACCCGCCAAGAGCGTCACCTTTCAATCCGCGCTTTCAACGACAAAATGAAACGTGAAGCCTACGAGCGCCAGAAAGGTATCTGCCCGAAATGCGGTAGTCAGTTTGAAATTGGAGAAATGGAAGCCGACCACATTACCCCATGGCACGAGGGCGGGAAAACTACCGCAGAAAATTGCCAAATGTTGTGCAAGGACTGCAACCGCCGAAAGTCTGGTAAGTAGATAGCTGTAATTTAGAGATATGGCAAAAGAGAGAAACAAAGCACTGCTAGAAAAATCAATTGCCTCAGCCATTTCAGCGATAGAGGTTTATAACAAACCAGATTTCAAGTATCGCGAGGAGACATTTTCAATATTGATGATTAACGCATGGGAATTACTTCTAAAATCAAAAATTTTGAAGGATAGTGCTAATGATTTGCGATCAATTTATGTACAAGAGCGAAGTGTAAATAAAAACGGCACACCGTCCAAACGTTTTTATCCTAAACTCAACCGCTCTCTCAATCCGATGACAATAGAAATTAGAGGAGCAATGGAAAAATTGGGATTGCCAGATATTTTAAAGGAAAACCTTAATCTCTTAATTGAGATACGAGATAATGCAATTCATTTTTTAAATAAAGACCCATTTTTTCAAAAGAAGGTCTTAGAAGTAGGGACTGCAAACTTGAAAAGTTACGTGAGGATGTTTAATGAGTGGTTTGACAACGACTTAAGCCAATATAATTTTTACTTGATGCCAATTTCTTTTTTTCACTCCTTTGAAATGGAAAGTTTTTCAGTCAATAAACAATCTACACAGGTTAAAAATTTACTAGCTCAGGTTCTACAAAAAGAAAGCCAGTATCCGTCTGATGAGAAAATGGATCATAATATTTCTTTAAAAATTGAGACGAAGTTTTCTAAAAGCTCCACTCCGGATGCATTGAGGGTGCAATACGACCCAAGCGCCACATTGAAGATAAGAGTTGACGTAGAAGAGCAGTTCAAAAATAAGTATCCGATGGACTATCAAGAACTAGTTAAAAAAATGCAAGAGCGATATATGGATTTTGTAACTAATAATGGATTTTACGCACATAAGAAGCGACTGGAGAGTGATAAAAAATATTCCGACGAAAGATTTCTGGATTTTATTAAGCAGACTGGTACATCTAAAAAGTACTACTCCACTGAGATATTTAAAGAGTTCGACAAGTACTATATAAAAAAATAACTACTGAGCGAGTGGTGTGAGCATTCCCATGCGAGGTACTGATGGGCTTGTGACCGTATGTTAGTGTAAAACCAATGATGTTGAATATAGACCTAGGCGATAGTAGTATTGTGATTAAGTCTGTCAGAACGAATGATGATATTACTTATTTTTAAAACAAAATGGCAAATATAAGAACGATAAATGAAAAGCATGCAGTGATTGAATTTTCGGATTTCTGCATCCGAGTTTTTGCAAAGTATAAAGATGGATATTGTTCTGAAGTGAGAATATGGAAGTTACCCCCTGGAGGAAGTTTCTGGAGTATGTTCAATTCAAATAACCTAGTCTGGGCTGTATATGGTGATGATGCGAAGGTTGTTCAAGGATGGTTCACCCCACCACCTGTTTCGCGTTCAGATGATAAGCGCCACTGGCTAAACGTACTTGCGGATGAAATTGAAGAATGTGAGAACTTTGATGCGATTAAAGAAGTTCTTACTGATGCGGAGAAAATTATTTCAGATTCGCGTGGTGCTGCTTAAAATATTTGCACCCTATACTCATCCTTAGCCCACTTCATTTACACATACACTACCGCACGTGCTCTGAATAGGGATAGTTCACTACCTAAAAAATTTTGAAGTTAGTTCAATAGCTCTACTGTCTCACTAACTGCCATATACTCACCCTTGTGGTATTTAAATTTAGTGACCATTTGGGCACTTGGGCAGCAATAACCACCTGGGTACATATCGTCACGGAACCACACCATCTCAAATCCATCCTTGGACTCATTGGGTTTGAGCGAGGCACCGCGACCAACTGAGTAGGCATCAATGGTTGCAATTATGCTTTCTCCTTGCACAATCTCATATGTGTCAACACCGTATGAACCGCCACCACTTAGTGAGACAATCTGCTCAGGTTGCCCGTCTCCTGTAACATCGGCAACTTCAACGTTTATGTAAGGATTGTTATCGTCGCTAATACTGTGGTATCGCTTTGCAATATCACCGAATTTGACCGCGTCTTCTTTATATCTATTCTCAAAAACACCACTCCCGCGTAAAACCTCGTCCCATTCTTCTTGGGTTGGTAGTGGCGGGAGCGCTTTTTCAGTCATTTCAAGACCCTTGAAAGTTATTAGCCCGGTCTCTGTGGGTGTAGTTGCTTCGGAGGTAGTAGCAGTTGCTTGCGTTAGTACTTCCGTAGTTACTTGTACAGTAGTACGCTCACCAACGCTAAATCCAATATAGAAAATTACTACACCCAAAACGACAGCAAGAACTTGATAGTACCAGGTGGCTTTCATCCACTGAATCATTGCTAAAGTATAACAAATTAAAACACTAAATAACCAGAACGTGAACTTTGTGCTTCGTCAATATTTGGTGTATTTTATAAACCATGGACGACGAAAATCAGACTTCAGAACCTATAAGTACGGAAGAACTGAAACAGCTACGCGCTAAATTTAGTAAGGCGAGTGAACTGATTGAGAAGGTTACTGCCTTACAAACCCAGTACGAGTCGGCTGAAGCAGGGCTAAAAAATAGTGTAGGAAACGTTGAAAAATTAAGTGCAGATGCGCGCGGTTATTTAGCTTCAATTGAGAATGCTAAAAACAACTCAACAACCCATATAACAGCCATTAAAGGTGATCTCGAAAGAGCTGAATCAGTGCTAGCGAGTATTGAAAATGGTCTTAATGAATTTGCAACACTACAAGGTGAAGTTAAAGGAAAGAGCGGAGAGATTAGCACACTGCTTACAGCCGCCACAAGCCTTCATAACGATATCGATACACTCAAGAAAGCAGCACAGCAAAGACTGCTGAGTATAGAAGACCTACTAGCTCAAGTTCAAAGCAAGATTGATCAGATGCAAAAAGCCTATGAGGGCTTTTTGGTTGTTTATGGAAAAATTTCTGATGAGAAAACCGGCCTAGAAGCAATACTTGCCAACTCAACAAACTTACAGAAGAAATCCGGTGCGCTTTTTATTGAAATTCAGTCTTTTCGAGATGAGAGCCTGAAATACTTAGAAGAAATTAAAGCTAATAAGACAATTTCTGATACACTCCGTATCGAAATTCAGGATAATCTGGAAATTGCAAAGAGTAGACGAGATGAGGTTGAAAAAATCACCAATCTTATCACTGACACCGGCTTCGCTAATGCGTTTCAGCAACGTGAAAGGATGCTACGAGTTACAGCGGTTGTCTGGTTAGCAGTTTTCGTACTCAGTGTCATAGGTTTATCTTTTGTACTTTTGTACGTTTTTAATGGTCTGGATTCGGTTCCAGAGTTGCGAGTGTTAATTTACAGACTCACTCTCACATCACCACTCCTGCTACTTATAGGCTTTTCAATTAGACAGTATGGGATAGAAAGAAGGCTAAACGAGAAATATGCTTTTAAAGCAGCTCGTGCTGTGGTTATGAGAGAGCATACAAACTTTTTGATTGAAGAAATCAAGCGAACGGACGTTCCAACAGGTCAATTTATACGAGAGTCGATGGCCAGCTTATACTCTGAGCCCTTTGAAGGCTATTCTCCTCAGCGTAATTCATCAAGTCAAAATGACGTACAAGAAAAAAGTGAAGGTCTCGACATTGACGACATTATTACTAAAGCCAAAGAACTTAAAGAAATAGTGCCTGATAATGAAACTTTAAAATCAATAGTTAATTTATTCTCGAAGTTTAAATAGCACATTAGCGTTAGCGACGAGCAGGCGGCGCGAGCGGATGCGAGCGTGCCTATGCGAGGTGGTTGCGTAGTGTGAGCGGACTCTCGATATACCACGCGCGCTGTATACGGGAAGCGTGCCACGCTCGACGCGAGGACGTAAAAAAGCGAAGTGGTAGGCTCTCAAGTAGATGGAGACTAAAACGGAGCTTTTTGGAGGACGAAGCGGCGACCCCCAACCAATGAAATATCCTTTCAATTTTTTGTCGGCTCCTCCCCAGACCCCTCCACCGAAAAATCAAAAAGTAAGGATATTTCATTGGTTGGGGGCGAGCGGTTAGCGAGCGGCGGGGCGCGCCACCACCCGCGTCGAGCGTACGGAGAGGTACAAAACCACCACGCGCTCGGCGCGTGCGAGGCACGCAATCACTCGCTTTGCGAGGTGAAATGGGTTCGCGCAAAGGTAAGTATTTCATCACAAAATAAGGAGCTATATTTATCAACGTATTTCAGTGCACCCTAAAGGGAGTTCAGAACTTTGATATACTTTCGTATATGCACCCACTTTTACAAAAACAAAACGCACTTCACGACGAAGCATCCTTACTACTGGAAAAAACGCTATTACCAATTCTTGAACAATACGGAAAGGTATCAGTTGGTGGAAGCTATTCCTATAAACTTCTAAACTATCCTGATTTGGACATTGATGTTGTTAGCGATGACGTATCTAAAGATTTTTTTGCCAAGCTTTCTGGTGAACTCATAAGATTGGACTATACCTCAAAGTTCAAATCTGCAGATAGAGTAAATTACCCACATACACATTCAGAAAAAAGACCTTTTGGTTACTGGGTGTCTCCCGACATCAATTTCGGTGACAATGTTTGGAAACTAGACATTTGGCTACAAAAACCAGAGTGGTATACAGGAGATACAAACCGCTATGCAGAAGAGCTTTTAACCATAAGTGATGAACACCGCACCGCTATACTTTTGCTGAAAGAAGAACTTATTGGGAAGAACCTATATGGGGTTGGAAAAGAGTTTATATCAGTTGATGTGTATGATGGTGTACTACGAGGTGATACAAAAACAATTGACGAGTTACGGGACTTTTTGACTTCTGCAAAGAGCTAATTCATTACCATAGACAATTCACTTACCGCTTTTTGGATATAACTTCTATTTTTGTAAAGTTCTGAAAGCCACGCTAGTGGGTCACAAAATACAAAAAGCACATTCCATGTGGAGGTGCTTTTTTTGCTTTTTGTGATGAAATACTTACCTTTGCGCGAACCCATTTCACCTCGCAAAGCGTGTAATCGCGTGCTTCGCACGCGCCGAGCGCGTGGAGGCATTGTTCCTCTCCGTACGCTCGCCGCGAGTGGTGGTGCGCCGCGCTGCTCGCCAAGCGCTCGCCCGTTATCAATAGTTATGGTTAGTAGCTTATGAAAACATGGTTTTCTCTATGTGGGTTGTGAGTTAGTGTCGGGCAAGACGGGTTTTGAGCGGTAGGTTCAATGGTACATCCACTGGGTTTTGAACATTGCTGCCAACCACTGTATCTACTGTATAATTTGAACATGAATACATTCGATATTACTTTTAACTTTGAAGCTGCTTCAGCTACTGAAGCGGAGACGATGGAACTTCGTCGTGCCGCACGGTGTGTGATCTATGATACGGATGGCAATGTTGCGCTAGTACATTTTTCCGTACACAATTTCTATAAAGTTCCCGGCGGAGGTGTCGAAGACGGGGAGTCAGTACTTGTGGCACTTAAGAGAGAATGTCTTGAAGAAGCCGGAGTATACATTGAAAATATTACCTATATCGGTACGGTAACTGAAATCAAAAAAGAACAGCATAAAAAGCAAATATCGCAGTGCTATAGGGCAACTGTGGCGGGAGAGAAAATGGAGACCGTAATGACAGAGGACGAACATAAGGCTGGTGCAGTAGTAGAGTGGATGCCTCTCTCCGAAGCAGTCATGAAGCTCGAAAGTACGGGTATTAGAAACCTTTCGGGAAAATATGTACACCACCGAGAATTGACCATACTAAATGCCTGCTTATGAATGAAATTATTTGTCCGCACTGCAAAAAAGCGTTCAAAATCGATGACGCCGGCTTTGCTGATATCTTAGCCCAAGTTAGGAATAAGGAATTTGAAAAGGAATTACATGATCGTCTTGCCTCGCTGGAAAGAGAGAAAGATAATGCCGTCAAATTAGCAGAGGCTACTACCAAGAATGCCGTGCAGGTAGATATTGCAAAGAAAGATACTGAAATTGCCAAGTTAAAAGCAGATAAGGATGCAGAGGTCACTAAACTACAAGCCAAAATTGAAGCGTCTGAAACCGAGAAAAAACTGGCGGTCAATGAAGCGTTAGACGCGATTAAGCGTGAACGGGACGAGCTCGCAAATGAACTCAAAAGTAAAAACATTGAGAAGCAATTACTCGAAACAAACCTAAAAGAAAAATTTACCACTGAACTTAAAGCAAAAGATGAAATTATTAAGTTGAAAGACGAAGAAATAACGCTTCGAAAAGATTTAAAGCTAAAACTTTCAACCAAGATGGTAGGGGAGACGCTTGAGCAGCACTGCGAGATTGAATTTAATAAGCTGCGCGCAACCGGCTTTCAGAGCGCGTATTTTGAGAAGGATAATGATTCTAAAACGGGGAGTAAAGGTGACTATATTTATCGTGAGAGTGATGAGTCGAGAAATGAAATTATCTCAATCATGTTTGAGATGAAAAACGAAGGAGATGAAACTGCGACTAAGAAGAAGAACGAGGACTTCCTGAGAGAGCTTGATAGAGATCGCACTGAGAAGGGGTGCGAATTTGCTGTACTTGTGTCTATGTTAGAGCCAGAAAGTGACTTATATAATACGGGAATACTTGATGTGTCACACAAGTATCCCAAAATGTATGTCGTCCGTCCTCAATTCTTTATTCCAATTATCACTCTTCTTAGAAACGCGGCATTAAATTCACTGAAATATAAGGCTGAACTGGCATTGGTAAAGAATCAAAATATTGATATCACCAACTTTGAAAATAATGTACAGCTCTTTAAGGAGGGTTTTGCAAAAAATTATGAACTCTGGGGTCGGAGATTTGGTGAAGCAATCGAAGGAATCGACAAGACCATTACGCAACTAGAAAAAACGAAAGCCGCTCTGCTGTCTTCTGAAAATAACCTACGCCTAGCAAATGATAAAGCTCAAGACCTCACCATTAAAAAATTGACCCGAGGTAATCCAACAATGAAGGCTAAGTTTGAAGAATTACCTAAAACGAGTGCGATTTTAGAATAACTTCTCCGGCGTTCTGAGTCCGACTGAGTCTGACTTGTTTCTCATGGTAGCTTTGCTTGGCAGTCTCTGCTGTCTGTGTCCGATAACCTCTTGGTTCGTCACTGACGTGGAGGACTGCCTCAGAGTGTAGAAAGTAGGCGGCTTCCCTTGATTCCTCAACCTTACCCTTCGACCGCTCGATCATTTCTTTTTCGAACTTGGCAAGTACAGCGTCGCGCAGGCCCGTTTGCCGCCACTTCGAATCGGGCCCACACTCGAGAGAAATCATGCGAGCGAGTAACAGGGAATCAAGTAAGGCTTGATTAGCCCCCTGACCTTTAAATGGACTCATTGGATGGGCAGCGTCGCCCATTAGAGTGGCATTTTCTGCTCCGTGTAGTAGGTGCGGGTCAAGCACTGGCCGGTCGTAAACGGGATACCCGGTGATGTCTGCCGCTAAGGTGTTCTCTATAATGTGCGGTATTGGGTCATGCCATCGCAGTCGGGTCAACGCTTCTGCTTTTAGGGCTTCAGGACCACGTGCGCTCAATGCTTTCGCGGCGATTTCAGATAGCGGGAAACTAAACTGCCACATGATGGAGTCCGCGTCATACGGCATGACATATAATCGCTCTATGCCATTGACTGTTTGGAAGACAGTTGCTGAATCGAGCAGTGGAGTCATGACGTGTTTGAGAGATTGCAGTGGACAGATGCCTAATATGACAACGCAGCCAAGATAGTGGAGCGGCGATGCCTCTTCACCAATCAGAAAATTCCGTACGGAACTACGAATACCATCAGCTCCGACAACTAGATCCGCTGTTGCAATGTGTGTCTTGTCGCCAACTGTGAAGTGGAGATCGGTGCCGCTATTTCCATTCTTCCTGATGCCGGTCAGGGTGTAACCCCAGCTGACCGGTGGATGCTCACCCAGCTGGAGGAGCAGTTCAGAGCGTAGTGTCTGCCGCGCAACGTGCACGTTGCGGCGTTTCGTGCTGTTTTCAGCTTGCGGCTTATTCCACTTGCGGAGACCCCATTCACCGAGCACTGTTCCGGCCGCGTTGTGTACGACGTGTCTCGTTGTGTTAATGCCTCCAGCTAGATACTGTATACCTAAACCACGTATAGCCTTGTTGGCTTGTTGTAGGGTGAGGCCGTAGCCCTGGGAGCGAGCGCTAAAACTTTCGTCACGCTCATACAGTGTAAAAGGAATACGGCGGTGGAGACAGGCTACCGCTAGAGCTACTCCTCCGATACCAGCGCCAATAATGGCTACGGTGGGGAAGTGGTCGGGAATAATCTTCCTCACGCTAGCGGTAGCGATTAGTCCCGAGCCGGCACAGGCGTCACAGGTGTCGCGGTGCTCTCTAAGCGGTTTAGGAGCGTTCGTGCCGGCCAGGTTGCTTAAAAAGGTGGCCAGTTGCCACTCTTGGTGCTGACGCTTTTTTAGAGAATGTTCGCGGAGGACCGTTCCCAGTCCGAAGCAGTTGTTGCAGGCCGTCCAGTTCGTAGTATTGCTGATGTCTTTCATGGTAAATAAGTGCCGCCATGATAGCACTCTCGGAAGACATGGCGGAAACTCGTACATTAAAGGCTTCGCTATAACCGCACTGTTTGGTATATAGTACTGAAAAAGCTTGCCCGCAATGGCTGCGACCATGAACGGCTTGGATAGGCGGTGTCACTAACCGCTCCATACCTTATAATTTCTACCAATGGAACATAAAGACATTCTCAGTGAATGGAGAGGTAGGACTGCGGTACTTGCCACCATGCATAGTAAAGAGGTCGTGATTTCGCCACTTATAAAGGAGGGGCTTGGTATTGATGTGATGGTTCCGGCAAACTTTAACACCGACCAGTTCGGTACCTTTACCCGAGAGGTAGAGCGCGCCGGGGATCAGTTAGAAGCCGCACGAAAGAAGGCGCGAGCAGCTGTGGAGTGTACCGGAATGGATGTGGGCATCGCGAGTGAAGGTAGCTTTGGAAGCCACCCGTCCCTTCCGTTTGTGCCGAGTAGTCTTGAAATAGTAGTTTTGGTAGATGTAAAAAACGATATAGAGGTTGTCGGTCATTATCGAAGTAGTAGCGTGCTGGTAAGAGGGGAAGCAGTGCGTACACCTGACGAGGCGGTGGCGCTCGCGGTAGCGTGGGGGTTTCCTGAACAGGGAATTATAGTGAGGGGGAAAGAGAAGAGCAGTGCATCCATGTATAAAGAACTAAGAACGACTGAAGCGGTGCGTGCTGCAGCGGAAGAGCTCTTATCAAAATGGTTCTGTACAAGCATCTTTATTGAAACCGACATGCGCGCCCATCGTTGTCCGGCGAGGAGGGAAAACATCGGGCAGGCAACCGCTGATTTGATACGAAATTGTAAAAGCCTTTGCCCAAGGTGTCATATTCCGGGATTTGTGGTTACCGAAGTCATAAAGGGATTGCCGTGTTGCAGCTGTGGCCTCGCGACAGATCTCGCGAAGGCGACGGTACGGTCTTGTAAAAAATGTCAGCACACCGTGACATTACCTATTGAACAGACATCTACAGCCGAGCCGGGGGAGTGTCAGTGGTGTAATCCGTGAGTGTATGAAAATTTTCGGCGCGGCCCAAGGGATGAGTCGCGCCGGGGTTGTCTTTGTTATCTGATTGGACGAGTCAGTAATTAATCGGAAATCGTCAGCGCTAGTCGCTGAACCGACACATCGAGAGTTCCGAACCGAACGTGTGTTTGGAGAAATTCGACAGCGGCCTTGGTCTTTTCGTTTGGTGTGTTGGCTCCGCTTGCCTTAATCGCTGCCCTAAGCTTACCTGCCGCCGCCCAGGTACCGGGAAGAAACCACAGTTCCCAAAATTGTCCTTGCTGAGGGTCTCGACGAGACCTCAGGCAGACGAAACCGCACTCTTCGAGAATGGTAGCGTTTGAGCGGTAGCGATCTTCAGTGTACTCGTACCCACACAGACTCTGAATGATAATAGATGAATCTGTAAAGCGGTGACCCGTGTCCCCACACTCATATAGTGGAAACATTTCCATCTGTACTCCGACAGAACTGACTGGCGCCTGCCAAAACGGATGCATAGAAGCGTCTTCCGCGGCTGCGGGTAGGGCCTTGTAGAAAGGGACGTGCTCTAAGCGACCGTCGTCGCCCCGGCGTACCCAATGAAAGCCACCTCGAAATGAACCATCAAGGATTTGGATGTCGGTACTTGAGAGGTCTCTGAGCTCGAACCTACCGGAACCATATGAGGATATCCGAAGGGTCGAAGCGGTCGCTGCTGACATTGCTATGTCTCCGTTGTTGATCCTAAGGTGTACTATGTCATAAAACAAATGGACTGTAAAACTAACCGAAATCCATATAATCAGCACTTTCTGAAGGAGAAATTCAGAACGTTAGTTCACCTTCCTCATTGAGCTTTTGATGTCGAAGCGAGGGTTTACTTTTTTACCAGGGTTGAATATGTCATCAGGGTCAAAGATGTGCTCGAGGTCCTTGAAGAGCTGGAGCATTTTTGGGGTAAACAGCTTGTTGAGGTACGGGGTACGGATGATGCCGTCATTATGCTCGCCACAGATATTCCCCTTGTATTTAATAGCGGTGCTGTAGAAGCGTTCGGCCATGCGTTCAACAAGGAGGGGGGTAGTCGCATTCGTAAAATCGAGGAGAGGATAGAAATGGAAGTGGCCATTCGCGCCGTGGCCATGAACAGCAGATACGACATTGAACTCTTTAAGGAGGGCTTTAATCTCCATAAAGAACTTACCCATCGATTCTGGTGGAACTGTCATGTCTTCTAGGAAGGCGGCGGGGCGCTTCGCTGGATCGATAAGCTTAGAAAGCAGGTAACTAGCGCGGCGGATTTGTAGAAACATTTCGACCTCGGTCTTGCTTGTGACCACGCGTGCGCGGGTGCCACCACCGCTCATCGCGCTCGCAAGCTCCGCCTGGGTATACCGTGCACTCGTCTCTTTATCAAGTGTCACAAGTATGGTGAATTCAGGTACTTTACGGCTGTAGCGTACGTGGTAGGTCTTGTACATCGCGAGCATGGTGCGGTAGTAGGCGAGGCCGGTGAGGCGGGACTTAAAGAACGAAGGGTTCTTGAGCGCCATATCAAAGGTCAGTGCGTCATAGATTTCAACGTTGATGGGATTAAAGCCGATGGCTTTTTGAACCACTTCAGCAGCATCTTGGAGGTCAAAGACGGGGATGGTGAGCATGGTGGTATCGTGTTGAATCGGTAGCGCACGCATAGTGATTTCGGTAATGACACCAATGGTGCCCTGGCTACCAGAAATAACCCGGGTGAGGTCAAAAGTGCCGTTGCCTTTCTTAAAGGCTTCTACGCCCTCTGAAAATACCCGCCAGAGGGCATAGCCGGCAGTATTTTTTGGCGTTGGTGGCTTGCCGGCCAGAATATCTTTTTCATTATCTTCGATAAGAGAAAATACAGCGCGCGCGATACGAGCATGCTCGTGCTTTTCCTTGGCGAGCAGTTTATATTCGCGGTAGGTCAGGGGCCTGATAGTGTAGGTGTGACCATCGGCCAGGATAACGTCGAGCGACTCAAGCCAATCAGCACAGTGACCGTAGCGTAGGGAGTCAGGTCCGGCCGCGTTGTTGCTAATCGAGCCTCCAATTGAACAAATATCTTTTGAGGAGGTGTATGGCGGTAGGTAGGCATCGTACCGCTTGAGCTTTTTCTCAACGTCACGCCACATGGCGCCCGGTTCGCAGGTAAAGGTAATTTTATCTTTCTTTACTACGACCTCACCAATGTGATGGAGGTGCGCGCACACGTCGATGGTAATCGAGTCGGTAAGAGATCCTCCGGACAGGCCGGTGCCGGCTGCGCGCGGGGTAAGCGACAGGGAGGTGAACCGCTTGGTCTCTCGTGCTATTACTCCAACAGCGATTTCAACATCGCGTCGATTTTTAGGCTGCAGGACTACTTGCGGGGTAATCGCAAAAATACTTTCGTCCGTGCTGTATTTTTGGAGTAGGTCTTTGTCACTAGAAATCAGGCCGCGGAAGCCAGCTTCACGAAGCATTTTTTCAACGAGTAAGTGACCGAGCGGATCGCGCTTCAGGTTGATGCGCTCGCCAGGGAGCAACTGGCGCATGATGGGGGGATGAACAGCGTTACCGTGGTTGTGACCGTGGTGAGCTGATGTAGCTGTCACTTTTTTAGGGGCACTTTTAGCATCGCTTTTTGCTGCGAGCTTTTTTGCAGCTCCTTTTGGAATAGATGGAGACGTAATCGTAACCTGACGGGTTTCGGCGGAAGGCGTGGCGGAAAGAATGGGCGCCGCTTTTGGCGCGGCCGGTTTCTTAACCACAGCCTTAGGAGTAGCTAATTTTTTTACCAGCTTCGTTCCATTTTTGATAGGAATGATCACCGAAGAACGTTCACTCATTACGCTCATTCTACCGCATGTCCCTGTCACTATGGTAGGCTTATTCCCAATGACACAAGCACAAGCGCTGACAGCCCTCAAAACTGGAGCCAATGTTTTTCTTACCGGTGAGCCAGGAGCAGGGAAGACCTACGTGCTCAATGAATACATTTCTTACCTCGAGGCGGCGGGACTTACGGTGGCGGTGACGGCCTCGACAGGAATCGCCGCCACGCACATTGGTGGCATGACGATTCACTCGTGGAGCGGAATTGGGGTGCGAGACACGCTCACGCGCTACGATCTGGATCAGATAGCGACAAAAGAAAAATTGGTAAAGCGGTTTGAGCGAGCGCAGGTGCTCGTGATTGATGAGATCTCCATGCTCGATGGAACAGTCCTTGATATGGTTGATTTGGTATTAAAGACGGCGAGAGGCAAGAACGAAGCGTTTGGTGGTGTGCAGGTGGTATTTGTTGGTGACTTTTTCCAATTACCACCGATTACAAAGCCGGGCAATTCGATGCGGTATGCGTTTGCGAGTCGGGC
Source organism: Patescibacteria group bacterium (assembly GCA_019750255.1). GTDB lineage: Bacteria > Patescibacteriota > Minisyncoccia > Phycocordibacterales > UBA918 > OLB19. The sequence goes on along the minus strand of JAIEOU010000004.1, from coordinate 111,154 downwards.
GTGGGAGGCGGCGCGGCCCCTCGTGTGCTATCTCTCCGAGCAGTGGCGACATGAAGATGAGATGCTTGCCGGACTGCTGTCTGCTATTCGCCGCGCCGCCGTTGAGGAAGAGCACTACACGTTACTTTCGGAGCAAACTGAAATTGGGTTTGAAGGTATTGTTCCGACCCGACTCTATACCCACAATGCGGACGTAGACGCAGTGAATCTAGAGCAGCTGAAGGCACTGCCGGGATATGGACGCACGTTTAGTATGGCTACTAAGGGAGGGAAGCCGCTCGTCGAGGGGCTGGTCCGCACCTGCCTGTCTCCGCAGGCACTCGTCCTTAAAGAGGACGCGATGGTTATGTGTACTAAAAATAATTTCGAGGCGGGGTATGTAAATGGCACCCTCGGTCGCGTGGTGGGCTTCGATGCTGACGATGGCTTCCCCGAAATTGAAATGGCTGATGGGCGTAGGGTGGTGGTTCGTCCCACGTCGTGGGAAGTAACCGATGAAGGAAAGGTGCTCGCGCAGATAACGCAGGTGCCGCTCCGCCTCGCATGGGCAATTACCGTACACAAAAGTCAGGGAATGTCGCTTGATGCTGCTGAGATGGACCTCTCACGAGCTTTTGTGTATGGTCAGGGCTATGTAGCGCTTTCGCGTGTGCGTACACTTAAAGGTCTGAAGGTGCTTGGGGTGGGTGCTGCGGCGCTTTCGGTCGACCCGCGCGTGGTGGCGCAAGATGAGCGCTTTCGCACCGAGTCCAGCATGCTTGAAGACTTATTGGCCGAACAGGGTGAAGAAGAGGTGGCGAAACTTCAGGCGTTGTTTGTTACGACTCGCGGTGGCAGGGTGCCTGTGGCCGGCGCCGTGGCGCCTGCTGGTGGTAAGCGTAGTGTCGTGGAGCGTGTTAAAAAAGAACGTACTCAAGAACGAACCCGACAACTCGCAATGGAAGGAAAGTATGTGGCGGACATTGCCGCCCTGCGAGGACTCGCCGAATCTACAATCTTCAGCCATTTGGAAGAATTGATTGATGAAGAGGCAGTAGGTATAGAGCAGCTTCGTATCGTCATGGGGGAACAATTTTCATTGGATGAAGCCCTTCGTGAAGTAGAGGCTATGATTGGCATTCACGGGGATTCAGCCCTCAAACCTCTATACGAAGCGCTCGAAGAGCGCTATGACTACAATATTTTACGAGTTTTAAGGGCACTGCATCGTAAGAGTGTGGTTAAACGAACGGACGAAGTCGTTTTCTAAAAAGTACCGGTGCTATACTAAACACCAGTCAGTCGCGTGCTGATGTTTATTACTTTTAATGTTTAGATTATGAGAACTCATACAATCTCGTACAGTATTGCTGCGTGTGCAGCAGTGCTCGTACTTACGATGGGTGCTGGAGCTATGGTCGCCAGTGCACAAACATCGACCACCACCGCCACGACCTCTGTTACAACAACTGCAACCACTACTGCTACCACTAGCGCACCAGTGACGTCGAACATGAAGGCGCTGGAGGCACTCTTGAAGCGAATTACCGAGTTGCGGGCACTCCTCGCTACCTTGCAGGGTGACGTACAGGAACTGGTGAAGGATATTGAAGAAGGGACAGAAAATGATGATATTATAAAGGTTCAGGAGTTACTCGCGAGTGACAAGGAGCTCTATCCAGAGGGTCGGGTGACTGGCTACTTTGGTCCAATGACCCGTGAAGCCATCAAGCGCTTCCAGGCTCGCTATGAGCTTGAAGTGACGGGTCGCCCCGATGCGCCAACTCGCGAGCTGATGCGTGAATTACGCAAGGAGCGGGTAGAGGGTTCAGTACCTCCAGGACTTCTAAAGTCACTTGAGGTGCGAACACGGGTGTGGGATCGTCTGGGCGACAAGTGGACGAATTGTGACTACACACTCCCGGGCAACCAAAAGTTCTGTGACAAGGTAAAGAAACATCGTGGTGACAAGGGGAGTGGTGCTAATGAAGACGAAGATGAAAGTGAAGACGACGATACAGCATCATCAAGTAAAGACGTTGGCCGGGAAGATGCTCGAAAGGAGATTGCTGCTGCCGAGCGAGAAATCCAGCGATTCCGTATGGATATCCGTGAAGGCGAAGATGATGGTGATTACACGGATGACATGATTGAGGAAGCAGAGGACGCAACTGACGAGGCGGTAAAGAAATTGATGGAGGCCCGCCGCGCCCTTAACCAGAGTGATTTTGAGGAAGCCTACGAGCTAGCAAAGGAGGTTCGAGAAATGGTAGAGGAAGCTGGAGAGAAGCTTGATGAGGACGAAGATGAGGACGAAGACGAGGACGAAGACGAGGACGAAGACGAGGATGAGGATGAGGATGATCGCTAGGTAGAGAACTATAACAAACGACCACCCCTCTCCAGGGGTGGTCGTTTGTGTTTTGCGTTACAATAGCCATATATGCCAGTCTGGCCTCAATTTTTCACCGTTCGTCGCCGTCGTCGCGTGCGGACAAGGAAACGTGCACCCGCCGCCTCATATGTGGCGCACAAGGAAAGCGCACGAGCGCTCATCAGTGAGCGGACTCGACATCATGCAGAGTTACACACCTTTACCTTTGGGCGAATAGCTATTCGCGATACGCGTCGCTCGTGGGGGAGTTGCTCATCGAAGGGTAATCTCAATTTCAATTACAAGCTGCTCTTTTTGCCGCCGTGTCTGCGGGAGTACATAATTATCCACGAGTTGTGTCACCTGCGCGTCCTGAATCACAGCGTTGATTTTTGGCGTGAGGTGGAATCGCTCATGCCTGACGCGAAGGCGCGAGCGGTGGCGCTACGACAATTCGAGCGCACCTCTGGCACGAGTGTGTCTGCGCTCACCAAGCTCACAGAGGCACACGCCGAGTGTTCACAGTGTCTTCTGATCGAGTGACAAGTCTACAGTAAGACTGGTCCGCCGTCCTTGTGCCACCAGAGCGCGAGTGATGCAAGTGTTCGGTGCGGTGCCCAACTTTCTACGAGAGTATTGATTTTACGGACGTGGTGGGGTTTCACTGGGTAGTGCTCATAAATGCTTTGCATGAGCCCTAGGTCGCCAAAGGAGAAGACATCAGGGCGGGCAAGGGTGAACATTAAAAACATTTCTGCCGTCCAGCGCCCGATTCCATAGAGCTTAACCAACTCCTCGATAATTTCATTGTCGGGTCGGGTGGCGAAGTGCTTGGTATCGATACTGTCCCACACAAGGGCGTTGTGCCGAATGTATTTAGTTTTTTGCAAAGAGAGGCCACAGGCACGGAGCTCGTCTTCTGGCACAGCGAGTACCCGCTCTGGGGTAATGCCGGGTGTGTCGCGGCGCTGTGTGCGCACAACCTCAACTCCACTGACGCGCGCAAGCACTCTAACGAAAACTGCATCGGCAGCTTTGACACTGATCTGCTGGCTGACAATCGAGCGAACGATGCTGCCGAAATAGTCACTCTGTGATTTTGCCTCTGGAAGTGCAATTGGGGCGGGGGCCGTCAGAGCTGTACTGACGAGAGCGGCCATCGTAGGGTCCACTACAATGAAATGTTTAAGTGCCGCTTGCGTATCAATAGGGAATGTCATTGTTTAATTCAGTTATATCTACCATACGGTTTTCCTCGCGGCAATGGTACCGGCTCTTAGGGCGGTGGTGGTTTTGGGTACCACAGCCAGTTAAGATACCGCCACCATCGCCACCCCTACGACGTCCGCGACGATCCGCACAATAAGCACTGTTAGTCAAAGTAACACACACTCCATGTGGAATGCCTACAAAAAACCAACTCTAGATGAACTCAAGCACGTGCTCGAGCCAGTTACGTACAACGTTACCCAAGAAGATGGTACTGAACGGGCGGGCACGAGTCCGCTCGATAAGAATTATGAGCCGGGTATTTATGTTGATGTGCTCTCGGGCGAGCCGCTCTTTTCATCGGGGGATAAATTTGACTCGGGCACCGGGTGGCCATCGTTTGTAAAACCAATTTCGGTCTCGGCAGTGCGTGAAGTAGAAGATAATACCTTTTTTAGTTCACGTACTGAGGTTCGTTCCATTATAGGTGATAACCACTTAGGCCACGTGTTTCCTGACGGTCCGCGTGACCGTGGCGGCATGCGGTACTGCATGAACGGAGTCGCATTACAGTTTATTCCAAAGGCCGAGATGGAGGTGTCCGGATACGCTGATTACATCAACCAAGTGTAGTCCCTCCCGGCTTTTTATTCTGTTATAGTGGCGTACTTATGAAGAAATTTTTGTGGGGTAGCTGGGTGGTGCTGGGGGTTGCATTGTTCGCCTGGTGGTATGGACCAGCTATGGTTGGTGTACAGCCGGCACCAGCGCCAGTAGTCGCTGCTACAGCGAGTAGTGATGGGGAAGTGAAGCTGCTCATTTTTGGACGCGATGATTGTGGCTTTTGTAAAAAGCAGTTTGCGTGGCTGGAAACCACCGACCTGCCGTATGAATACTTAAATATAAAGACAGATCCAGAGGCAAAGGCACTTTTTGATCAGCTGACTGCCAAGCATGAAATCTCTCAAGTGACTCCCATCACAGTGGTGGGGGAAAGAGTGATTGTTGGCTTTAATGCTCCCGAAACGACCGGTCTGGCCATAAAAGAAGCATACAGCGTCGCTCTTACGGGCACTATCCGTACAATTGAAGAACATCTTTCCGAAGCTCCCAAGCAAAGCGTAACTTCAGGAGGTGGTGGGTGTTCTGATATCTCGTGTGATCAAGGTTCAAATTCTTCGTTTGTTTTCGATTTACCCCTTCTTGGAATTGTAGATCTCCAGTCGTTTTCGCTCTTCACCCTCTCTTTAGTCTTAGGCACAATCGATGGTTTCAACCCGTGTGCGATGTGGGTGCTTGTGACATTCTGTGTGCTTCTGTCACAGGCCGGTAGTCGCCGCAAAATGGTGTTCCTGGCAGGGCTCTTTATGTTGGCCGAGGGCATCATGTACAACCTTATTCTTAATGTGTGGTACAAAACCTGGGACTTTGTTGCGCTTGATCAAATTGTGACCCCCCTCGTCGGCTTTCTCGCTCTGGGTGGCGGTGCCTACTTTTTGTGGCGGTGGTACAAAAACCGGGAGGCGGCGCTCGTGTGCGATGTGACAGACCTTGAAACGCAGGGGAAAGTGATTGCCCGGTTCAAGGCAATTGCCAACCAACCAATTACCGCGTTGTCGATCATTTCAATTATCGGTATTGCCTTCTCGGTCAATGTAATTGAGTTCGCCTGCTCAATTGGTATTCCGCAGGCGTATACCAAGATTCTGGAAATGAACATGCTTACGTTTATGGAGCGGCAGTGGTACCTGCTCGTGTATACCGCTGGGTACATGGTAGACGATGTTATTGTGTTTGGTCTCGCGATTTGGGGTTATGGAAAGCTGCAGGCGCTGGGTGGAAAGTACGCCAACCTGTCACTGCTGATTGGTGGGTTACTGATGCTTGCGCTGGGTAGTATTTTGGCGTTCAACCCAGAGTTGCTTGTGTGGTAAGTCGAGTATAAAAAAGTCCCGGGCTGCTTGCGCATCCCGGAACCGGTGTCGCTGCGTATACGCAATGACGGTTAAGGCCAGCTAGGCCATACGTTGATTGAGGAACAGGGTCTGCTCCCTCAGAACCTCGGCTTTGCAGACTGCCCACTGAGCGGTTTGGTTGGCCGTAGGCGCGACTCGCGCCTGGCTGAAGGTGATGTTCTTTTTGGTGAAGTTCTCACCGTACCATGCTACCGCGGCCTTGTGCCAGGCAGCCACCTCTTTCCGAGCTGTATCGGTCAGAACTGCGCCGTCGCAGTAGATCTCGAGGACCGGTTGGCCATTGTCGGTTCCGGTTTCGAGGGTTGGAGAGCAGGAGCAGTTGCCTCGTGCGAGGGCCGCGATGAGCAACTGCTTGATAAACGGGGCGCTTTTAAGCGCCGCGAGAAAATCCGGCTCGCCCGACACAACGATGAACTCCACCGCTTCAAACTTGAGTGCGGCCGGCTCCGCGTTCGCTTTGGTCTTGGTCACTTTCTTTCCCATTGTTCTGTCCCCCTTGGACACTTGTTTTTATCCCTACCCCCCACGGGTAAAGACCTGTACGTTATACGCTGGTATTGTGAAGTGGTCAATAAATAATGATACCAATGAGAATTGGTCTGTAGAGAGAATATAAGGACACCCCGGATGTCTATTCCGGGGTGTCGGGCGGACTCGTGTGTGTTGGGCCTGTCATTGCGGAGGTGCCAGAGTCTGCCGCTTGGCCGAGTCTCTTGCGCGTGCGCCCCGCCTTCCAAGCTCAGAAAGGATATCTGCCCGTAATTTTCTCCACTCAGCCCAGTTAAAGCAGCGGAGACTCTGGTAGAGTCTGTCGACCGCGGCTGGAGCACTCAGGCCTGAATCTATTAACCCCGCTGCTTTGGTGGCGAGGGAAGTGATGTCGTACCTCACTGTGGCCTCCCAAAAAGGTTACATCAAAATTATGACAAAAAATACCAATCTGTCAAATAAGCCACATAGTTTCTGGGGATACTGCCGCCCTTCCTTAAAAGAGTGACTCCACGACTGTCTTTATATCGCCACCATCGGCTTTGCCAGCGAGTTCTCTATTGACTGCCCCAATGAGTTTGCCGACGCCTGATTTGTCGCTCACCCCGAGCTCAGCCTTTTTTGCTTCCGCTATTGGGCGGATGGCTTCTTGGGTCATGAGGGTAGGGAGGTAGGCTTCAAGAATCATAAGCTCCGCCTTTTCGGGTTCGGAAAGGTCGGCTCGACCGGCGGCGTCAAACTGTACAATTGATTCCTTCCGCTGCTTGGCGAGGCGCTTAACAACGGCGAGAAAACCAGCATCCTCAATCATGTCTTGCGGCTTTTTGCCGGTGGCGACTAGTTCGTTAGTCATCGCAGTGAGCATGCTGCGAACGGTGCGCAGCCGCACTTCGTCCTTGGCTTTCATGGCCTCTTTTAAGGTCTCGCGTAGTGTTTCGTGGAGTGTCATATGGGTTCATTCTAGCATTAATGGCAGAATGGCAAAATCGGGAGGTTGCCGTGATGAGGGATTGGTAACCGAAGGTGCAGAGCTCAGGGTAGCCGGGCAATAAAAACTACAGCGTCACCATCATGAATGATAGGTAGACATACTATAAAGTCTTGGTTTTTGGTATTGCGCGTATAAAAAAGGAGAGCCCCAGAACGACGCGAGAAGGTGAAGCTAGCACCTACTTGGGTCGTCCTGGGGCTGTTCGGGCAGAATCAGTCGCCGCGAATCTCTTTGGAGAAGAGAGGAGCGATGAGTGCCCGTGGTATCTGGAGCAGATCTTTCATGTCTTGAACAAACGCTTTGAGCATCGTATGAATCCTTGTCTAGTGGTGCACGACTGCACCTTTCGGCAGTATAAACCTCTCCTCATGATGTGCAAGCGCATGCAGTGCGCGAGGGGAGAAACATATTGTGCGGCCAGAGGTCGACTACTCATTCACTGAAGCGGTCGGCAGAATGGAGCTCTAAGTCGCACCGAGGCATTCTTTCGATATGGGTTACCCAGAGAAGATGGTAGACCAAAATCATTCTGATACAGGCGCCTCACTACATTCAAGCTAACCAGCGTGTAAGCAGAATCAATAAGGGCGCAAGTCCTTCTATGATTTGCTAAAGTAGCGGCGGCTGTCTGTGATATTCTGGAGGCATTATGGAATTGCTTCTGATTGTTGTGTTTACGGCGCTGGTAGTGGGGAACGGTGTTCTGCTCTATTTTTTGCTCCGGCCGCAGTCGACGAGTCCAGAGGGTGCTAGCGCAAGCATGCTCCTCATGCAGCAGCAGCTCCAAGAACTTACGAGGACAATGGATAATCGTCTTTCGGAAACTAACCGGACGATGCAGGAGGGCAGTCGCTCGCAATTTTCTGAAAGTCAGAAGCTGATGCAAGGCATCGCTAAAGAGGTAAACGAACAGATTAAATACATCCAGGAAAGTGTCGGTGAAAAACTGCTGCATGTGCAGCGCGGCGTAAGTGAGGTGAGCGAATCAAGTAAGCAGGTGTTTACCGTGGCCGAGCAGCTGCAGAATCTTGAGAAGGTGCTCAAGCACCAAAAGCAGCGGGGAAATTTGGGCGAGGCTTCTTTGCAGCTCGCTCTAGAAAATATGTTGCCGGCTGGTTCGTACAAGATGCAGTATCAGTTTCCAGGTGGTGAGACGGTGGATGCGGTGATTGAGAGCAAGGATGGCATGATTCCGGTTGATGCCAAGTTTTCGCTTGACAACTACCGTCGCCTGGTTGACGCTACCACCGATGATGAGCGGGAATTCCTTGAAAAAGAGTTTAAGAATGACCTAAAAAAGCGCATAGATGAAACGGCCAAGTACATCCGTCCAAGCGACGGCACGTTACCGTTTGCCTTTATGTACATCCCGGCGGAAGCAATTTACTACGACCTGCTCATCAATGAGGTGGGTTCCGTAAAGGTAAATACTCGATCGCTCATCGATTACGCCTATAAGGACAAGAATGTGATTATTGTTTCTCCAACTACTTTTTCTGCGTACCTCCAGTCAGTGCTGTATGGATTTCGGGCGTTTAAAATTGAAGAGAGTGCCAAGCAGATAGGGAAGCAGGTTGAGCAGCTCTCGCGCCACCTCTCGGCCTACGATGAGTACTTCAAGAAGGTAGGCAACAGCCTCTCCACTACAGTTAACCACTACAATAGTGCTCAGAAGGAGCTTGGAAAGATTGATAAGGACGTTACAAAAATTACCGGAGCGGCTGTGGGTATTGAAATGCTAGCAATTGAGAAACCGGTAAAGAGCGAAGATGAATAACAAAAACCGCCCAGCTGGTGCAAAATAAATGTAAGTACATTCATTTTGCGGCTGATGGCGGCTCTTCGAAGTAATGGTGGGATGTGCGGCAATGAAAGACATGTGCCAGGTATCCCAGCTCACTTCGGAAAACTATTGAAAGAACGAGGTGGCGAGAAGGGTGGTGTCCCCCTATCTCGCCGGGTAGTTGTGGTTGACCGAGACACCTCGGCGGGATGGCGGAACATCCGGTGGTGCTAAGCGGTGTAGGTGACGACCTCCGCTAGGTCAGTCTCCGCGTGCAGGTCAGCGAGCCGTGGCCGTCGTCGCGCCCAGCAGCATCGCGCCCGCGCCGGCGCCGAGATCGAGATTGGTGTTGCTCGTTTCATAATTCCCCGGGGTGTTGCCCTGGATCTTCTCGGTGAAGTCACGCATGCGTGCAGTCTCCTCTTTGCGGTGAAATCCTTCCAACTTTTCGTCGTCGGGAGGACAGGGTGTCTGGCGGCTCTGCGTGGCGCTGGTCGCTTCCAAAAAGCGGTTGCGAGCGTAGCTCCGACGCGGTGGGCGGGCGCATGCCGTACCCCAAGCCGCCAGACTTTTTTAGTTTAGCATACTTAAGTGGAAGTGTCAAGTAGTGAGGGTAATGTGTACACACATATGGCGGCTTACATGCTTGCAATTTAGCCAGAGCAAGTCGCTACTACTGGTTTTTTACAAACATAAACGCTGGATTCTACAACACTACCACCAGTTACTCCTCCAGAGGTCGTAACTGGTGAAGTGTTTGAGTAAACAAAATATAGTCGGCTTACAGCCTCATCATTTCTGTTTATCCCTTTAGGGTCGAATCCAGCGAAGTGTTTGCCTAAGCAAAACAGACTCGGGGCTTTGCCCCTTGTTATTTCTCCTTATTCTGTTACAATGGCCCGCATTATGGCAACTCAAACAACAGCTAAGATAGTGGTTAAGAAGGCTAAGGCCAAAAGCGAGAGCTTCGCCGTCATTATGACGGGTGGTAAGCAGTATGTGGTATCAGTTGGTGACGTACTTAAGGTTGAACTTCTTGGTGATCATAAGGAGGGTGACGCAATTGAGTTCGACCAGGTGCTTATGACTGACGACGGAAAGGTAGCCAAAGTCGGTTCTCCAACGACGGGTACCAAGGTAAAAGCCACCTACCTCGGCGAGAAGAAGGGCCCAAAGCTCACCATTGTGCGCTATAAAGCCAAGAGTAACCGTGACCGACGCATTGGCCACCGCCAGCACTACGCAGAAGTGAAAATTGAGTCTCTCTAGAACGTACTAAAAAAACCACGGCCCGCCGCCGTGGTTTTTTGAATGACTGAAACGGTGCATTACTGGTAAGACTTTGCTCGATGAAATATAAAATTTCGTTAGGTCGCTAGTCCCGGTTTTTTAAAGCGCTCTTGATAGTTTCCGGGTCGGCATATTCAAGTTCGCTCCCGGTAGAAAGGCCGCGACCCAGGTGCGAGAGTTTTACGGTAGTGCCACTAAGAACCGGAGCAAGAAGCGCTTCAACGTACCGAGCGGTATTTTCACCATCGGGATTCACAGCAAAGCCGAGGATAATCTCAGTCAGGCCGTCTTTTACTCGTCCGTTAACGAGTTCCTTAAGCCGGGGTCCGCGAATCCGGCGGCCTTCTTCCTGATGAAGGAGAGGGACCGTCCCGCCGAGTACAAAATAGAGTCCTTCATACCCACTTCGTTCAACCGGTTGAATGTCACTGTCTTGCTCAATGATGAGGAGTTGGCTACGGTCGCGCCCTGTGCTTGCACAAATGGGACAAAGTCCACCCTGGCCATTGCGGGAAAAGTAGCGGGCACAGCCTTCGCACTCGGCCATAACTGAGGGGAGTTCGGCAATTAGGGAAGAAAGCTCGGCAATCTGGGCTGCGTCTTGTCGTAGTAAATGAAAGGCAAAGCGTTTTGCCTGACGACTCCCGATGCCCGGAAATCGTTCGAAGTGCGCAATAAGTTTATCGAGTGTGGTCATGAATGGTCAATGATAAAGGAAGAACGACAAAAGGGGAAATATAAAAAAGAGCCCGTAAGGCGGAGAATTGGATGATTCTCCGCCTCTGCGGGCTATTTAGTTACTGCTTGAGAAAGCTGCGTTGGCTGTTTCAATGATGCTTAACCACTTCCCAGGTTCTTCTTTCGGGAGTTCGTGGCTGCAGCCCGATTCCATTTGTTTCTTGCGCATCTCTCGGTCGCTCGAGAATGCAAACAGTGGTCCCGCGTACCCGTCATTTCTTATGTCTACAATTAGTGCAAGCGTATTCTCTCGTACGAGATATCCGTCCATAACAATCCCGTCATAGGGACCGGAATTCGCAAGGCGCGCTCTGGCAGTGTGTATGGTCGAGGCTAGCTGAATATCGAACTTTTTACCCAGCTCATGTTGGAGGAAGATCCACCATGTCAGATCGTCCTCTACAACCAGTAACTGTAAGGTGCGTACCATCGCGATGTGCTCCTCAGGAGTACCTTAGCAACTGTACCACACCTCAAATTTTGTCATCACATCCTACCTTTTAGGTACGGTTGAATAGTCACCTTACGCGTAAAACGGCTCAAGCGATCGCGGTAGAAAAACAAAAGGGCTCTCCCTTCACCTTTTTCTTAAAAGTCGTCAGCACCTGGTGCAGTTGCGTGGTGTGTGTCGAGATTGAGAAAGCGGACATGCTTGCCATCAAAGTAGAGTTCCGCCGATCCGACGGCGCCGTTACGATGCTTCTCGACCATGATCTCAGCAATGTTAGGGCGATCCGATTCCTTATTGATCTTATCTTCACGGTGAATGAACATCACTACGTCAGCATCCTGCTCAATCGAACCCGAGTCACGCAGGTCGGACAGGCGCGGCTTTCCTCCGCGTTGCTCAACGGCACGAGAGAGCTGTGAGAGGGCGATGACCGGCACCTCAAGCTCGCGCGCGAGGATTTTAAGCGAGCGCGAGATTTCGGTCACTTGCTGCACCATGTTGTCGCTCGCCTTGGTCGAGGTGGGAGACATGAGCTGCAGGTAGTCGACAATAATTAGGTCAAGCCCGTGCTCGTTTTTAAGGCGGCGGGCGGCCGAGCGCATGCGCAGAATGTTGTTGCCGGCCTGGTCATCAATATGAATTTGCGCCTCAGACAGTTTTGCCATAGCTTTTTGCACGGCTTCAAACTCGTGGTCGTTGCTGAGCTTTCCGGTCCGCAGTTTCCAGGAGTCCACACCGGCTTCGGCCGCGAGCATACGGTCTACGAGCTGCTGATCACTCATTTCAAGCGAAAAGATACCAACCGACGCACCGTACTTTAGTGCCGCATTACGCGCTACGTCGAGCGCAAATGTGGTCTTTCCCATGGAGGGGCGAGCGGCGAGAATAATCAGGTCTGACTTCTGAAAGCCAGCAAGTAGATTATCGAGGGCGGTAAAGCCAGATTGTACGCCACGCTTTTCGTCGGGGTTCGCTGCCAAATGCTCGAAGCGCTCCCATGCTTCGGTGAGTGAGCTCCCAATCGTTTTAAATTTTTGGGCAGAGGGAGATTGTGTTGCGTGGAAAATTTTCTTTTCCGCTTGATCGAGTGCTTCGTCGACGCTGTCGGGGTCGCTGTAGCCAATCTCGGCGATATCGTCAGCTGCGTGAATAAGACCGCGTAGGGCAGCTTTACCTTGCACAATTTCCGCGTAATAGAGAGCATTACCGGCGGCTGGTACCGTTTCAATGAGTTCAGTGATGTAGGTGGCGCCACCAACCCGGTCGAGATTGCTGGCGTCTTTAAGTTTAGATACCACACTCACGAGGTCGATTGGGTTCCCGTGCGAGAACAGGGAAGCGATAGCTCCAAAAATAATGCGGTGCTTGTCAGCGTAGAAACTCTCTGGAAAGACAGTCACTGATACATCGTGCATTACATCGGGTTTGAGAATGAGGGCACCAAGCAGAGCTTTTTCTACATCCACGTTGTGGGGAGGAGTCCGCAGTGAACGGCTAGTAGCGGGACGATCAGTAGCCATACGTACGGGCTATTGTACCCCGGGGTGGTCGCTCGTGCACGAACTCCTCATCTGTGGATGCAGGGTACTAGCTGGGGATAAAAGAAAAACCTCGCGCAGGCGAAGCTTTTGTGGTCCAAGGACCCCGGCACGATTGTGCCAGGGTCCCTGAGGTTTAGCTAAATAATTTAAGAAGACTGAGTTTGGGTGAGCGTTCGTCGTCGCGCTTGACCGTGACGGTAATTGGCCCAGCATTGTACGATTGTCCGACGACGATTCTTCCGACATCAGGAATCACCGAACTAGTGCGTGCAAAATATTTCCCCATCAACCGTTCTCGGTTGCACGCTTGGTACGCTTGCATGGCCCAGATGAGGGTAACCGCGTTTGGCAGCGCTGCCTTTGTACCGCGGAGCTGCTCGGACATGGTCATGTTCGCTACTACGGCCATGTTTGAGGTTGATCTCAGGCCTATCCAGCCCTTTCCGCAGCGCTCGCGCGTTGCAAACGGGTAGTTCGTGTATTCCTGCTCGTCTTCGATGCCCGGCATGATGTGCGCGAGCTGAAGGGCGGCCAGGTTGGTGCACCGGGCAGGACCTGCTATTGCGACAGCACAGCGCGACTGTACGGCTTTCCATAAACGGTTTGGTACATGTGACTGCGGAGTGTCTTGGTAGTCAACAAATTGTCTCAGTCCGGCACATTGTGACGCGAGTATGTGAGGTTCAATCAGAAGTGTTCCCATGGCGGTTGGCCTTGAAGGGAGAATGCCGCGGGACCGCACGGCAGCGGGTACTAGGGTATTCAACTGTAATTTATACCATAGAGATGACTTTTTGTCAGCAGCCAGTGGATGGGTAAAGTAAAAAGGTTCTTATAAACATAAGCGGCGGCCTCGGATGAGGCCGCCGCAACGATGATGGTATTTATGCGGTAGCAGCCCGCATGTCGTAAAATCGAGCGAGCACGTCCGAGGGCTGATTCTGTAGCATCTCAATGACCGCATTCACCCATGAAGTATCGGTCATATGCCAAAGACAGGACGCATTCAGTATGGCATGAATAAAGTCTGGTCCTGGCGTGACATGTATCTCTTCACCGATCTTGATTCTGCGCGTCCCGTCCGCAAGCAAGGCAAAACAGTGAAGGGGAGAGGTGACTTCTTGTGCGTCACCGAATCGCCTTTCCAGACATGTTTGTACCTCGTCGGTACGGTACGCCTGGGCGTCTCCCGCAACTGCTTGCGCACGCTGTTTCGGCTGCAGGGCCATGGTTGACTGCAGAAGCACCTGCAGGTGACTAAGGCTGTGATAGGGAATGATGCTGCCGCCTGCGCTGCGTAGCAGGTAGTATTCACCATCAAACCGAAGGGCAATTCCCCCGCGGTGCTTGGTCGAAGATGCGTTCACTATCCGTCTCCTTTAGTTGCCAGTTGTGCTGGTGGGGTGGGAACAAAATCTATCTACAAGCGTACGCGGATGGTCCTCAAAACGCAAATACCGGGCCGTGCGCTTGTGCGCACGGCCCGGGCTGGGGGTGGGGAGGTTAGGAATCACTCCCGGGGTTCGTGAGTAAGGTCGCGAGGCGTAGAATGACGTCTGCTTCCAGTATACTGCTCCGGTCGCAGTTGTAGAACAGTATTTGTAGCTGACCTACATCATTTGCTACCTCAGCGGCTTTGCTGAAGGCGAGTCCTCTCGTGATGGAATCGCGGTCGGTCAGCTGGTGTGCTGTCCACGCTTCGTCGAAGGTGGAGGCAAGTTCGATCAGTGCTCGCCTCAGGCTATCGCGGTATTCGCGGTCGATTCTTTCCTTAGGAATTGCTCGATACGCTGAGAGCGCCGCTTCGAAAGAGGCAAAGTGCGCTCGCGGTGGATGGCTCTTCTGTAGAGCTTGCTTTACAAACCAGAGCTCTGCCCCGGGTAGGATCGACAGGATTTGATCGTGAATTGGTAGGTCGCTGTCATAAGGCATTAAACGTCTCCTTGTGTTTTGATTGGTGGGAGGGAAAAAAGAACTGTTACAAACAGTGTATTATAAATTGACCTTTGTCAATTAATCACTGGAGTGAGTCTACCTCTAGGATACTGCCTTTGTCACTTTCGGACCGTGCGGTGTGTCCTCGACAGTGTAGCCTTTAAGGTTAAGAGCCTCGCGCAGATAATCGGCCTGGGGCCAGTTGCGCGCAATGCGAGCGATTTCTCGGTTGTCGACTAACAGCTGAACATCTTCGGGAAGCTCGTCTTTGGCAATAATGCCGAGCGAACGAGCGCCCTTATCTGGATCGTCGCCAAGACCAAGGTCAAGCAGGCTGTCCATGGCAAGGAGGGTTCCATATTTACTGCCGAGCGAAAGGGAAGAATCTTTCACTACCTCCCAGGCAAGGGCAAGGGCGCCAGGTGTGTCGAGGTCGTTCGCGAGGTGGGCGGTAAAGCGATTAAGAAGCGTGTCATTAAGAGTTGGCTTAACTCCGCGGTATTCTTCATACATGTGCCGCTTGAGTCGGTACAGGGCTTGTTTTGCGCCCTTGAGAGCTTCGAAAGAAAAGTTTACCGGTGAGCGGTAATGAGCCGTCAGTAGCCAGTAGCGGTAGTCGTCTGCAGAAAAGCCGTTTTCAACCAAGTGACGCAAGGTGAGGTCGTTGCCGAGCGACTTGGATATCTTGGTGTTATCAATAGTGATAAATTCGTTGTGCATCCAAAAGTGGGCAAACTCTTTGCCGGTGGCAGCCTCGCTTTGGGCACGTTCCGCATTGTGATGGGTGTGGACATGGTCAATGCCACCGGTATGGATATCAATCTGTTTCCCGAGGGTTGCAATGGCCATGGCCGAGCATTCAATGTGCCAACCAGGGAACCCCTTGCCCCAGCGACTGTCCCAGCCGAGGAGACCTTTTTTCCAGACGGCAAAGTCGGCCGGATGACGCTTTTCACTGTTGATTTCAACACGCGCACCACTGCGGAGGCGATCAAGGTTGATATTGCCAAGTCGGCCGTATGTTGGAAACTTACTGATATCGAAGTAGACACCGTCACTGGTTTCGTACGTATAGCCCTTTCCGTCAAGAGTTTCAATGAGTCGAATTTGCACATCCACATAGTCACTAGCTCTGGCCCAGGTGGTGGGCGGTAAGATGCGCAGGGCGTCGACATCATCTTTAAAGGCGATAATGTAGCGGTCTGATAGTTCGCGCATAGCCGTCAGGGTGATAGGTAGACCCTCGCGCTTGAGTCCCTTCATCATTTTGTCCTCACCCGCATCAGCGTCATCAGTAAGGTGGCCGAAGTCGGTGAGGTTAATCGTGTGCTTAACGTCGTACCCTGCGTTGATTAAGGTGCGGCGGAGAATGTCCGCGAAGACATAAGACCGAAGATTGCCAATGTGTGCGTGTCCGTAGACAGTGGGTCCGCAGCTATACATCGTCACTGTAGGAGGAGTGAGTGGAACAAAGTCCTCAATTTTTCCGGACAGGGTGTTATAAAAACGCACATGGGGAGCCGGTGCTGGTGCGGTAGCGGCCTTAAAGAGTGAACCAAACATACTAAAACAGTATGAGTATAGCAGAAAACTGCTGCGCTCGGCACCGTTCATGCTGCACTCACAGGCATAATTTTGGAGAGCACCATCACTTGTGCGATACTAGTGACATGGTGAATGAAATTACTCCCGCGTCGGTTCGGGCAAAGGTAGATCGAAGTGAAGGGACGACTCCCAAGCGTGGTCGTTACTTAGGTATCACGCTAGCCCTCCTGTTTGCGATTGGAACGTTTATGACCGGGCTCCGGCTCGGTGAGCTCGGTATACTGAGCGCCGCCGGCAATAACGAAGCGAATTCCTTTTCACTTTTTGCCTCGACCCCGGGCGTGAGTCAAAGTGGTGTAAATCTTGATGAGTTTTGGCGTGTGTGGGAGATTTTGGACAACAAATTTACGACCTCTGGAACCACCACCGTTTCTACGGAAGAAAAAATTCAAGGTGCTATCGATGGTTTGGTTGATGCATATGGTGATCCCTATACGGTTTTCCTGCCGCCGGCTGATACACAAGCACTTACCGAAGACATTTCTGGCAATTTTAGCGGAGTCGGTATGGAGGTGGGTATTCGCGATGAGGTCATTACCGTTATCGCTCCACTTCCTGAAACACCGGCCGAACGGGCGGGTATTGTAGCTGGGGACGTGATCGTAAAAATTGACGGGGTAACGACCGAATCGATGCGGGTAGATGAGGCAGTGCGTCTGATTCGTGGTGAAAAGGGCACGTCCGTTACGTTTGAAATTTTCCGCAAGGGTGAGACAGAGTTCCGCACCATTGAGGTAGTGCGCGATAATATTAATGTTCCAACTGTAGTGACCGAGCGCAAGGACGACACCTTTGTCATCAAACTCTACAGCTTTAATGCTATTTCTGAAGCTAAAATGCAGGACGCTCTGCGTGAATACGTGCGCAGTGACGCCACCACGATGGTACTCGATTTGCGAGGAAACCCTGGCGGCCTCCTCCAAAGTGCCGTTGCGATTGCTGGCTTCTTCCTGCCGACGGGCAAAATTGTCGTCCGTGAAAACTACGGTGATGACGAGGAAGAGACAGTGTTTCGTAGTCAGGGTCGTACGTTGCGTGACTTTGCGCCCAAGCAGCTCGTCGTCCTGGTTGATGGCGGTTCAGCCTCGGCTTCCGAAATTCTAGCTGGCGCTCTCCAGGATCATGGTGTTGCTACAGTCATCGGTTCAGCCACTTTTGGAAAAGGCTCAGTACAAGAACTCGTAGATCTTCCATCGGGCGCGTCAGTGAAGGTGACGGTGGCTCGCTGGCTCACTCCAGATGGTGTCTCAATCTCGCAAGGTGGTCTCACTCCAGACATCAAAATTAACCGCACACCACAGCAATTTATCGATGGCCAGGACCCGCAACTTGATGCTGCGCTCCGCTTCCTTAAGGGCGAGGAGGTGGTGAGTGAGGTGGCGTCCTCGACACCAGTTTCGCAGTAAGCTCGCCCCGTTAGAAGCTCTGAGGTTTGGTGTATGTGCGTTATGTTTTGCCGGTACACTTTGATTAAAGTGCTTTAAGCGGGGTATACTAGTGCCCGCATTAGTCGTTAGTGTGGTTTTAAAGTATGAAAGTAATTCTCCTACAAGATGTTGCAAAGATTGGAAGAAGGCACACCGTGGTTGAAGTACCGGACGGTTTTGCGCGCAATCGTTTAATACCATCAAAGCTCGCAGTTCCGGCTACTAAAGACATGATGGGACGCTACAAAGCGCAGCGTGATTACGTTGAAAATGAAAAGAAGCTGCAGGCGGCATCGCTGAGTGAAAGCCTAAAGACGCTCGAACAGACTACGGTCACAGTCACGGCTGAAGCCAACGAAAAGGGGCACTTGTTTAAGCAGGTGAGTAAAGAAATGATTGCAGCGGCGACGGTGGCTGCCGGCGCCCCGATTGCAGCTGGAGCGATGGTTATCGATGTGCCGGTGAAGGAATTGGGTGAGCACACAATCGCCGTGAAGCAGGGGGACGTGAAGGGGGAGTTTACAGTAACGGTAGTTGCGGCGTAGCGTTTATTTAGTATTTGTTCACACAATTATGGATCAACTTCCCAAAGGATCGGTGACAGTGCTTGCGGTGATTGGTATATGCGCGCTTTTGATTGGCGGTATCTCTTACTGGTTGGGTGGAGGAGGGAGTTTGAGTCAGTTTGGTCAGGGTAGTACTGACCAAATTGCACTTGAGGAGAACTTGCCTGCACCACTTACTGTCGAAGAACTCGCCGCTTATGATACAGATAAAACTAATCCTATGAATCCAGTAGCAAAAATTACCACGAACAAAGGAGTGATTGAACTTGAGTTATTTGCCGATACCATGCCTATCACTACCGAAAACTTCATGAAGTTGGCTGAGGAAGGATTTTATAGTGGTACCAAGTTTCATCGTGTAATTGAGGGTTTTATGGTGCAGGGAGGTGATCCAAATACTAAAACTGATAACGTAATAAGTTACGGTAGTGGGGGGCCTGGCTACGCAATTGCTGACGAGCACATAAAGGGTGAGTTCCTCACGAACCTCCGCGGCACCATCGCGATGGCTAACAGTGGTCCACAAAGTGGCGGTAGTCAATTCTTCATTAACCTTGTTGATAATACTTTCCTCGACTTCGATAAGGAACCTTTGTCATCAAAGCATCCAGTATTTGGTCGGGTAGTTGGAGGTATGGACATTGTTGATGCAATTGGACAGGTAGAGGTGAATCCGGGAAATAATCTCCCGCTCGAGGCGATTGTGGTGGAGAAGGTGGAGATTGTACGTAGCTAGTAAACTTGAGCGACTGAATACATGAGTAAATGAAAAAGCGGCGGGCCCCAAAGGGCCCGCCGCTTTTTTGAATTAAAAAAAATGTGAACGGCGCGGAGCAGGGGATACCTGTCCGCGCCGAAGATTGCATCAGACTCACCGTTCGATAATATCAGCCCGGTTGACTTCGAGGGTAACGAGCGGCGCTCCTGGCTGCAGCTCAGCCGCAATCTCATAATATCCGCGTTGCCAATCAATGCGCTGTACCACGAGCCCGATCACTTGGGTGGTCGGCTTTACGGTAAGTGGATAGGTATCACCCGGGCGTGCCATTACTGACCGGGGGATGGTGCGGTAATTTTTGCCACCCGTAATGGTTACAAGTGAACCTGCTTCGAGTGGTGGCGAAGAACGGCGCTTCGACATACTAACTCTCCTTTATAATGCTATTTATATTATAGCACGAATAAATAGTAATGTAAATACCTTTCAGAAATGCATAGAAAATGCCCTGCTTCACACATGAGGCAGGGCATTTTCAGGCGTTATTGCTTCAATCTATGCAGTCGCCGATACCGACGCCTCTTTCTTAACTACAAGCTTGCCGTCAAAACGCTTCTTGCGGATGTCACGGAAGGCCACCACGCCATCGTTCTTAGCAAAGAGTGTGTGGTCCTTTCCAACGAGGACACCAGCACCAGCCTCGATCTTGGTGCCGCGCTGACGCACGATAATCTGACCGGTTTTCACCTTAGAACCAGCCGCTTTTTTGACGCCGAGGTATTTTGGTTGTGAATCGCGCAGGTTTTTCGCGGTACCGCCTGCTTTTTTAGTTGCCATAGTATGTGATGGATGTGGAAAGTAATAATCTTCGTGTCGATCTAACCGCGGTACTATACGGTATATGAGAGAAAAATTCAAGTTAATCCTCGCGGACGACCGGTTATATATGGCTTGTTTAGTTGTGCTCGTGGCGCTTGCGAGCTTCGCGCTGGGTCGACACTCAAACGCGCCTGTGGGGGCCTTGTGGGGCAATGGAGGTGGTTCGGGCGGCTCGGCTGCTGTTTCCATGGCGTATACTGATACGGCACCCAGAGAGATGGGGGAGACTAATGAGTTACCTGGCGGTTCGCTGGCCAGTACTACTGGGCCGAATAGCCCTGAATCCGTTCCAGGCACCGGGCCTTACGTCGCCTCCCGGTCGGGAAAGAAGTATCATCACGAAAGCTGTGGGGGAGCCAAACAAATCAAACCTGAAAACAAGCTATACTTTACGACCGAAGCTGCCGCACGGGCAGCTGGCTACGGCCCGGCCGCTAATTGCAAAATCCTCACCCCTTAATTCATGAATTTTTTCCGTATTTTAAAGACTGCCGCCGGACGGTGGTACAACCACGATGCGGACCACCTGGCGGCCGCTCTGTCGTATTACACGCCATTTGCCCTAACCCCGCTCATCTTCGTCTCTGTCACTGTCTTGTCATATGTCTACGGCTCGGATTTTGCGGTTGAGATGATGATGATATGGGGAAATGTGCTCGGGCCCGATATGTTGTCCTCTTTAAGTGACGCTATCGCTAATTTGCGCAGTACCAACACCACCTTTGAAATTCCGGTCATTGGTTCAGTGTTCTTCTTTTCCATGATTATTATTGCCTTTAATACCCTGACAAGCGGCTTCCATACAATTTGGGAAATTCCCAAAAGGGGGGTAAGGGGCTGGCTAGAGAAGAGTTGGCGTTCGGTGGTGTTCGTGTTTGTTCTCCAGGCCTATCTCATTTTGATTATGGGTATTGATGGGTTCTTTTTGGGAGTAGATACACTCGCCATTCAACCGCTTATTACCGCCGCAATAGCATTTATTGCCACGACCTGGTTGTTTTATCTAATGTACCGGTTCTTGACCGTTTCTCCACATACGCGTAAGGCTAGTTTGATGGGAGCGCTCGTTGCGAGCGTGCTGCTCGGTCTGGCTAAAAGCATGATTGCACTCTATGTCGACACGGCGGCCGTGCCAAAACTCTACGACGCGGCGGGCCTGATTGTCGCGCTTCTCATCTGGATTTATGCAGCGGCGTCGATTGTTTATTTTGGGGCGGCGGTTGTCCACGAATACGACAACGCACCGAGCTAGACACTCATCTCCATTGTCGCAGCGGTCGACGGCGCGCTCACCGTATACCCACATACGTCTCGCGCGCCATCTCTGCTGCTTCGCGGATATGAGCGCCTATCTCGATGCTTGATTAGCGTAATTCCAATACATTTCGTCATTTCGAGCCGCAGCGAAGCAATCTAGAGTTAGTTGCAAAAAACCCGGATTGATTTGGCATGTCTCGCGAAGACGGGAATTAGCACATGAGTACCGGTAAAACTTCTTTATTATTCATTTGTAATTTATACTTTCACTATGCTCATTATCGATATTGAAGGATCAGGGACTGATTACCGGAAGCACTCAATTGTTTCAATTGGGGCGGTGGATTTTAGTAATCCCGAAAACCGTTTTTACGGCGAATGTCGAGTGTGGGACGGGGCGCACATCATGGAAGAGGCGCTTGGCGTAAACGGTTTTACCGAGGCCGAAATTACCGATCCACACAAAATGTCAGAAGGGGAGCTCGTGCAGCAATTCCTAGAATGGTCACAGCATCTTTCGGACCGGACGCTCACTGGGCAAAATGTATCGTACGACCGGGATATGCTGCGCGCTGCCGCTGATCGGGCGGATTTAGCGTGGGACCTAGCGCACCGCACGCTCGACACGCATACTATGTGTTGGATGCACATGGTGCGGAGGGGGCTTGCAGCACCAATTGACGAGCAGCATCGCCGTAGTAGCCTCAATCTCGATGCGGTATTAAATTACTGTGGTATCCCTGATGAGCCAGAGCCACACAACGCTCTGACTGGCGCCCTCTGCCACGCTGAGGTGGCTCATCGCCTCCTCTACGACCGGCCACTTCTCCCCGAGTTTGCTCACCTACCAGTGCCGTTTGCGGCCTAGTGCCTGGTACACTACTGGATATGGTACGAGATTTTCTCTTTGGTAAAAAAGAACCGGGTAAAAAGAAACCCAAGGTCGTAGCGGTAGCGCCGCACTGCCGAGTGGTAACGGAACTGCTTGATCCTAAAGCTAAGGGTAGTGATGGTGACGCGGTGCAGTCATGGCGCGTGTTCCGCATTATGTCGGAATTTGTGCAGGGTTTTGAGATGTTGCGTAACTATGGACTGGCTGCAACGTTTTGGGGCAGTGCACGGCTATCACCCGAAGACCCATATTACAAAGCCGCTGAAGAGCTAGCTGCTAAGCTGGCGAAAAAAGGTTTTGCGATAATTTCTGGAGGGGGTGGAGGTATCATGGAGGCCTCAAATGTGGGTGCATTTAAAGTCGGAGGGAAGTCGATTGGGCTTAATATCCAGCTACCGTTTGAACAAAAACTCAATCCATACACCACTGAGTCACTCAATTTTGATTTCTTTTTCTCGCGCAAGGTGATGCTCACCTTTGCCTCTGAAGTGTATGTTTATTTCCCTGGTGGTTTTGGTACGCTCGATGAATTATTTGAGATCATTACACTTATACAAACAAAGAAGATTGAGCGGCTCCCGGTGTTGCTCTACGGAAAAGAGTACTGGGAACCACTCGTTCGCTGGTTTGAGAAGGATTTGCTTAAGAAGTACAAAACCATCAGTAAAGAAGACCTGGAACTCTTCCAAGTGGTCGATAGCGTAGAAGACGCCTATAAATATATTCTTAAAAACGTTTCTTGCGATAACATACGCCAGCTTTAGTGCGTAGAGTCGCTTATCGCTAATTCCACTATGTTTCAGACACGATTTGACGCGAAAGCACGACCGACGACGCTGAAAGATGAAAAAAGACTCGCCGCGTACCGCGTAGAGGTGGCCCGCGTGATTCGCGAGAGAGACGCAGCGAAGCCCGAGTTCTCCCTCGCGTATGTGCATGATGATGTGCTACGCGCGGTACGAACCGTGACGAAGCGATTTGCGGGTGTGCGTCACGTGATTGTGCTTGGGATTGGGGGTTCTA
Organism: Patescibacteria group bacterium; assembly: GCA_019750255.1. GTDB lineage: Bacteria > Patescibacteriota > Minisyncoccia > Phycocordibacterales > UBA918 > OLB19. The sequence goes on along the minus strand of JAIEOU010000004.1, from coordinate 88,031 downwards.
GCTTGGGGGTGGAGGCTGTCCACAGCGCGCTTAAAAATAGCGCTACGGCGCCGGTGCTCACGGTGCTCGATATGATCACTCCATCAGCCCTTACCGCGCTTGAGGAAACGCTCCTCAGTATTAAAAAAGTGAAGCAGCTCGCGGTGTGTGTCATGAGTAAGTCGGGCACCACTACTGAAACTCTTGCGAACGCTAGTGTACTGTTGCGCATGCTCGAAGGTCGTTTTGGAGCAGCGGTGCACGAGCAGGTGCTCTATGTTGGTGATCCGGGTACCCCGCTCGCTAAAGTCGCTAAGAAGCTTGGTGCAGAGTATATCTCTATGCCTACAGTGATTGGCGGACGCTACAGTGTGGGTACGGAGGTGGGACTGATTCCGCTCGCGCTCCTTGGTCATGATATTGAAGCATTTGCGCAGGGTTTTGTATCCGCCAGCGAGCCGGGGACGGAAGAGGGAACGGCAGCTTCCGCTGTACACCTATTTTCCTATGTTAAAGCGGGATATCGACACTATAATTTTTTTGCATTTGAAGCGCGTCTTTATAAGCTCGGGTGTTGGTATCGGCAGCTGGCTGCTGAAAGTCTTGGGAAGGAAACCGACAAGGCCGGGAAGCCGGTGAAGCTCGGATTTCTACCAACCATCTCTACTCCGGTCGAGCTTCACTCGGTTGGTCAGCTCTATCTTTCAAATTTTCCTGGTGTGTATACCGAGTTTGTCTCTATTGATGATAATAGTGTTGACTACAAAATTGGACCAACCAAGCTAGCTCCACAGCTGGCTAAGTTCACTCTTGAGCAAGTGGGTGCGGCTCTGTATGGTGGGGTAGTGGGGGCATATCAAGAACGCAGTCTGCCGTACCGTGCCACCGTACTTTCGGAAAATCTCCCCTATAGCCTTGGGTACTACATGGCCAGTGCTATGAGAGAGACAATGTACCTAGCACACCTCATGAATGTCTCGGCGTTTGATCAGCCACATGTAGAGTTATATAAAATTAAAACCCGTGAACTTCTTGGCCTATGACCTATCTTTTGTTTGATATCGGAGGAACCAACACCCGGGTAGCGCTTTCGCGTAATCACGACAGTATTACCGACACTGCAACGTTCAGGACACCAAAGGGTTTTGATATGGGTATGAAGGCGCTCTTGGCTGAAGCAGCGGCGTTTGGTGTTCATCCAGAAGAAATCCTCCTCATCGCCGGCGGAATCAGAGGACTGTTGGCTGAGGACCGTAGTGGTATTCAAAACGATGGGGTTTTGAACGAGTGGGCCGGAAAGTCGATTGCTAAGGCTTTTAAAAATGCCGGTTATGAAGCTCCGTTTATTCTAGAAAATGATACGGCAGTAGCGGGACTTGGCGAAGCGGTATATGGTGCTGGAAAAGAAATGCCGATTGTGGCATACCATACGATTTCCACTGGAGTTGGTGGAGTTAAAATTGTTGAGGGAAAAGTCGAGGCGGCCAGTGTTGGGTTTGAACCCGGCCACCAGGTGTTAGATATAGACAGAACGATTTTAGGCGAAGACATATCACCAACGCTCGAGAACTTAGTTTCAGGTTCGGGTTTAGCTTCACGTGTGGGCGTCGCTCCGAAAGAAATACCGCAAGAAGATGTAGTGTGGCACGATTTGGCGGGTTATCTGGCTCAGGGGCTCCGTAATACGATTTTGTATTGGTCACCTGATGTTATTGTGCTCGGCGGGTCTATGATACTTGGCAATCCGCGCATTCAGATTGTTGATATTCGGAAACAAACCGTCGAAGCGTTAAATGGCTTCGTGGACTCACCGCTTATTACTACCGCCGCTCTTGGTGACGGGGCCGGTCTCTGGGGGGCGCTTGTGCTGGCGCGGCAGTACGAGGAGGCATAAATAATGCTCATTTTTACGGTAGGGAATCGGCTGGTGCGTACAGTGGCTGCTTGAGGTCACTGTTTTTTAGGCAACACATTTAGGCATTAGTCTAATCTCAATGAGGGATGCGCCCGTTATTTTCATGGCTCTAAATATAGATACTTATGCAGCATGAGAGACACATAATATTGACATAAAGTAGAAATCATGCTATTATAATATTATCGCGCAGTTTGTGATACGATAATGCGGTCATCGGTGGGCGGGCGGCATTGCTCCTCGTACCCCGATGTTTACTTGATAAGACAGTTGGCTTATTTTATCGACAGTGATTCTAGCGGTCCTGATGGCTACTTCCGTGACCACCATCACCCCGCCGGAAACCGCGTACGGTACCATTGCTGATACTAGTGTTGCAGAAGTTGCGGTAGCCACTGTGGAGGTGACTACCCAGGAAGACATTGTTCGTTCCTACTTCCGCGACATTCCAGTGATGGCCGAAATCGCGCGCTGTGAGTCAACATTCCGCCAGACCTTACCTAACGGTGAGGTACTCCGAGGGAAGGTTGACTCCGACGATACGGGCATAATGCAGATCAATCGTCGTTACCACGGCGTGAAGGCTGCACAGCTCGAACTCGATCTTAACGATATTTATCACAATATGGCGTACGCTCGGTATCTCTATGAGACACAGGGCACTCAGCCATGGAGTGCATCAGCACCGTGTTGGAATAAGAACATCACGATTGCTGCAAATATCTAAGGAGAAATAGGGAGGCACAAAGTGCCGACCATATTTTCCTTATGCAGGCGCTCCATTACTTTCGAGCATCAAAGCGAAGAAAGTAATGGTAGCGATCGGCGAAAAGACTAAAAAACACCCTAGTAGGGGTGTTTTTTAGTTGTGCTAGACTTACTACATGGAAAAAGAGCCTGTGTTTAGAAAGGTGGTTGGCGGAACAACCGAAGACAAACGCACCTTTCTTTCGTGGACAGAAAGACAGGCGGGGCGCACCGCGGAGGATTTACTTAAGGGAAAGGCGGTTGAGCCGACTCCTGAAGAGGCGTCGCTCATAGTGAGGGCTGTTGACTATGCAAACGGAATTGCTCAACTATACGGCTCGCCGAGATTATTTGATAAGGCAAGAGTATTCGTGGTAGACGAGGATGTCGATTTTTTACGCGAGAGAAGTGGGGGATATGGTGTAGCGAAAAGCAGCTCTTTAGTAGATATGGTGGTAGTGAGGCGAACACAATCACTTGTTGCATTTGCTCAGAGTATTGCTCATGAGTGTTTTCACAATAATGCCTATCACGCCGCTCAAATCCGAAGTGATGATACAGATAAGAATTATCGTAGCGGTCTTGCTTTGTATGACCGTGAGAATGATGATGCGTATTTTGTCAAAGCCCAGGAGGCAGTCATAGCGGAACTTTCCTACCGTCTAGTCACTGAAGTTTTAGCCAAAAGCCCGGAGTATAAGCAAGAATTAAGTGACACTGAGTCCGTTAAGGTGTGGCTAAAGACGTTTATGCAGAAATACGCAACAGTTTCAGTCGAGCAGCTCGCTTCAGATCTTAAGAGTGTAGATGAAGTGGTGGCGCTTAGAGGTGCACATGAAATGCTTAAAACACTACAGAGCGATACTGTTTCGGATGATCAAAAGTTTGAACAGGTCTTAGAATCTATTGCTGATCAATTGAAGGAAGATCGCACTGTCGTGCGCGAGCGTCGAAATGAGCGAGAGGCTCTAGGGGCTGTGATTGAGAGGGTAGTCGTCGCGGCGAATTCGCCGAGGGTAACCAAAGAAGTGGTCTTTGATGAATTTGCTAAAGCGCATTTTTCTGGGAACTACCTACCACTCGCGAGACTGGTAGAAGAAGCTTTAGGTAAAGGTTCATTTAGAGAAATTTCTATTGAGTTAGGAGACATCAAAAGCAAAACAACTGAATAGAACATCACGCTTGCGGCAAATATCTAAAGACTAAAAAACACCCTAGTAGGGGTGTTTTTTAGTGTAAGGGTTCGTCTTTGCGAGCGAAAGCGAAGCAATCCAGTTATTGTCCAACTTTCCACCCGTTGCCTGGCCCATAGGTCATGGCATAGAGAAGGCCGCCCATGATCGAGAGGTTCTTAAAGAGGCCCATGTCCCAGCCAAAGAGCCCCATTGATTCAACGGGAGCCATATGGAAGGCGAGGGTAGCAGCACCAGTAAAGAGGAAGAGCGCACCTGCTGCCATACCGGTACGGTAGCCGAGGATGAGCGCGCTACCGCCAAGTATTTTGATTGCAATCACGATATACGCAGCAAGCATAGCAAGCGGAATACCGGTACTAGAAATCATGCCAGCGACACCAGCCAAGCCGACAGATCCGCTGAGTAGGGTCTGTAGCCCTGAGAGGAAGAATAATGCTCCAAGTAAAACGCGAGCGAGTACGATGCCGTAACTGCGAAGCATTGTACGGTGTGATTCCTGTAACATAAAATGAGAGTGAAAGATAAGGTGAGGGGAGGGAAGTCCCAAACCGCCCACCCATCTAGTATACTCTGTGATTATGGGAGAAAAAACAGTAAAGCGGGGGTATTGGCTTTTTAAAAGCGAACCTGAGGTTTTCGGTATTGACCACCTAAAACAGAAAAAAATTGCCACATGGGATGGTGTTCGTAATTATCAGGTACGGAATCTTTTGCGTGATGAAGTTAGGGTGGGGGACCGGGCGCTTTTTTATCACAGCAGTACTAAGGACGTTGGAGTGGTGGGGGAAATGGAAGTGGTCGGCGGGGCATTTCCCGATCCGCTGCAGTTTGACTCAAGTAGTGAATATTTCGATACAGGCAGCACGAAAGCGGCTCCACGTTGGGTGGCGGTGAAAGTGGAGTATGTGCGGACCTTTTCGCGGTTGGTTAGCCTCGCTGAACTGCGTGGTGATCCAGTACTAAACGGTATGCGTATTTTAGAAAGAGGGAATCGTCTTTCGATTACCCGGGTGAGCGAAAGGGAATACGAGCGAATAGTACAAATTGGTGGTGTGGAGAAATAAATGCTTATGAAAATTGGTTTATTTGATTCTGGACTGGGTGGACTTACGATCCTGCGGGCGGTTGCCAAGGAGCTGCCAGCGCATGATTTTTTCTATTACGGTGATACGGCTAATTTGCCCTATGGTGATAAGACCGAAGCCGAGATTTATGCTTTTTCGGTAGTAGCAATGGATTATCTATTTGACCACGGGTGCTCGCTTATTATTATTGCCTGTAATACCGCTTCGGCTGAAACGCTGCGGAAATTGCAAGATGAATATGTACCCGCTCGTTATCCAGATCGGCGAATTCTAGGAGTGATCATTCCGACCATTGAAGAATTGGTTGATCGAAACATACGCGAAGCGCTTCTTCTGGCCACTGCTCGAACGGTTGAATCGAAAAAGTATGACCGCGAGCTCGAGAAGCGGGGGAGTCCACTCATTCTTCACAGCATCGCTACTCCAGGCCTCGTGCCGCTCATTGAAGTAGGGAAGGTGGATGAGGCAGCTGGTCTCGCGACTCAGATTATTACTGGTGCGCTTGAACGTAATCCGGCCCTCAAGACGGTAGTGCTTGGGTGTACCCACTATACCGAGTTAAAAGAAAAACTACGTAACCACTTTGCCGGCAGACTTGTGTTTATTTCTCAAGACGAAGTGATTCCGCGAAAGCTTTCAGCGTACCTCGTGGCTCATCCTGAACTGGAAGTGGGGGAGCCTGCTGCCGGTAAGCGAGTAATTCACCTAACTGAACATCGCCCAGACTATGATCGTGTGATTGCCCAACTCTTGGGTGGAGTCTTTGTTTCTGAGGAGTAACCACTACTTCTTAAGTGGGTGGAATTGCTTGTGGGTGGTTTCAGCGTAGCGGTCACTTGCGTGCACGTAGCGGGTCGTGGTCTCGAGCGATTCGTGACCGAGAAGCACTTGAATGGCGGCGGGATTGGCGCCTTGTTCGGCCAAGTAGGTAGCAAAGCCGTGACGTAAGCTGTGGGCACTGGTTGGAATGCTAATGCCAAGCAGTTCGCGGTAGCGTTTAATTTTCATTTGAAGATAATTTGCAGATATGTGCTTTTTGGTATTTTTGGCATTGAGTCCACGCTGCGCAATAAAGATAAAAGGACACGAATCATCACGTAGCTTTAAATACGCACGGATGTGACCTTCGGCACGTTCAGTTAAATATATGAAGCGTTGCTTTTTGCCCTTACCTTGAATGTAGATCTTGCCGGTATGGTCGAGCTGATTGATACGTAGGCTGATGAGCTCTGATATACGCATACCGGTAGCAAAGAGAGTCTCGAGAAGAGCGCGGTTACGCATAGCGACAAAGTGCTCAGGCTCCAGCGTGGTGGGGGACTCGATAAGTTTAATGAGTTCATTAAGCTCAAGGACCTGACTACTCGGCTTGCCCATACGTAGGAGCTTGATGGCAGTGGGGGCCACCGGAACCTTCTCATCCATGTCGAGCAGAAAGTTCAGGTAGCGCCGTAGTGAGGTGAGATGCCGATTGATTGAGCCACTTTTTAATTTTACAAATGATTCACTACCGGCCGACGTTTTGCGGGTGGGGGAGTTGAGGTACGCCTTGTACTGTTCGATAGTTTTTTTAGTAATTTTATCGAAGGTCAGTCCGCGCAATTCAGTCTGCAAGAAATGTGCAAAGGTATCGAGGTCGCGCTCATAGTTGTACAGCGTCTCGTGCGAATAATTATTCGCTTGGATGTGTAGCAAGAAGTCGTCGATGAGAGGTAAGTGGTTCATGGTGGCTGTAAGGGCCTCGTGGGGTAGTTGGAAACAGGTAATTAAGAACTGAGTATAATAACTCTAATACTCAGTATTATATCAAGAATAAGGCTGCTTTCAATTATGTTGTCCCCAGTGTGTCCTCTTCCAGTTGCATCTAAGCAGCGTGTTAAGTAGTCTATGAGTTGAAGTTCGTTGTGAACCATCAGTCATGAGGAGTTTTCAGATGATTATTCTTCCGGAGTCTGATCTGCGGCGTTTGTCATTTAGTCAGCTGGCCAAGCTGCTATCGAATTCGTTCCCGGACGACTATGGTTTCGAGCTGTCGTTACTAGTTCAGCTTATGCGGTTCGCGTCCGTACCACGTGGTGGCTGCCGTGCGGTAGGTGTCACTGTACGATCTGCTGAGTGCTCGGCTAGTCAAGCTCGCCTTTCCCGGATTATGAGCCTTGTTGAGTTGTTGGTTGATGATGTTGGACGGCTTCCGTTTAACCGGCTATTGCCAGTTACCTGTCCGCTGCGTCTTTCAGCCCGTGAGGGAGTAGATTATCACGGTACAGCGCGGCTTGAGCCAATTTCCGGCACGTATACCGTCTGGCTTTCTCGCCGCGAATTTGGGCTGAATGAGCGAGATCTTATTGTGCTTGAGCCGGTGTTCATTATGCCGCTGTAAGCGGCCCAGTACGGCAGCTGTGGCCACACCAGCTTCGCTCGTCGATACCAAACTTTCCGCCTTGAGAAAACCGTCCTGGCTTCCCTGCCAGTCCGCTTTTTTCTGAGGCGGTTTTCTTCTGTCTCCATGAACACCTCGGCCTTCCCTATCTGTAAAATTTTCTTACATTACAGGTAGACGCAAGTTTGTTAAGTGCGTCGTAGGTGATAAAATCTTTAATGGACATCCCGTTCACCCAAGGAGGAATGGTCATGAGTGACTCGGCGGCTCTGGTGCCTGTGTTTATGTGCTCTGATAATGTCGGTCGCGTAAGTGAGGATGTGAGCGAGTACATCAAACCCGAAACCGAGGCACACGTTCATCTGCTGCTGGTGACCATTGCGAATCTAGCATTACAGAAAACCGGTCACCCTATCGCTTTGACGCTGATCGGCAAACAGACGGAGTTGCTGCGTCAGGCTGTTGCAGAAATTGCTCACGCGAATGTTCTGTCGCACATAAACGGTTTGCTGGCCAAGCGTGACTTCCCGTATCGCTTTTCGTTTCGCCGGGGCGGATATCTGCAGGTGCCAGGCGACGGCGGGTACCACTTCGGCTCTCTTACAGACAGAGAAGCCGTCACTGTTTGGTTTTCTCGTCACATTGGCGGACAAAACGCTGAATGGGTTGAGGTGATCACCGTGTCGACGAAGGAAGAGCTCGAGGAACTGCTCAGCGATCACTGTGCTGTATAAGGCGAATCTTAGGTGATGCTCATAGTCACTTCTGCTCGCCTGCAGTCTCGGTGCTAAAAAACATCCGCCCGGCGAACACACATGTGTTCGCCGGGCGGAAATTGGTTATGGAGAGCGCAGTTGCTTTGCTTGCTATATCGCTGGCAGGTAGAGCATCGGGTCGAGGTAGGCTTCGGTTGCGGCTACGGGTGTTGTGGCCGGTCCACACGCCGTTACGGTTTTAATCTCATTAAACTGACGTACGTTTACACCGCCCTTGGCGTAGACCGTAAAGTGCAGGTGTGGTCCGGTTGAAAAGCCAGTATTTCCGGTATAGCCGATAATTTCACCAGTGGTTACCTGCTGGCCGGCAGTAACACTAATGACGTCCTGGTGGGCGTAGAGGGTTGAGAGCCCATTTGGGTGGTCAACCAGCGTCCACTTCCCCCATGAATAACAGCCTGGTACGAGGTCAGTGTTGCCGGTAGCACGTACGGTACCGGTGAGGGGTGCGTGAATAGGGGTGCCGCGAGGAGCGCCAAAGTCTACTCCCGGGTGATAAGCTCGGCCGCCATAAATGCCGGGATTCCGCCTTGCAAATTCTGACCCACCAAAGTACTGGGTAATGATGATATTCTTCAGTGGCCAATCGAACACCTGCGAGCCAGCAGTCGGAATGGTGTTTGGGTCAAGAATAAATTGTAGCTTAGCTTCAAAGTCGCGCAGTTCCTTCACGATTTGCTCACGGGCGGCGCGTCGCTCAGCTAGTAGTTTTTGATAACCAACCTCTTCATTTTTTGTTACCTCGAGAAGCTTTGCTTGCTCAGCCTTATTGCTCACGAGCGCAAATGTTTGGTCAGTATACTGGTCCTTGAGCGACACCAGACTTCCCCGCTTCTCAGTACTTTTTTCTCGTTGCTCATCAAGTAAAGTTTTGAAGTTATCTAGCTCCCCTACTTTCGTAGACATGCTGCTAGCAATCAATTCGTGCGCTTCAAGGGCGCTCCAAAAATCAGACAGCTTAGAGGTGTGTAATAACAGCTCTACCAGCGAATTGTCGCCAGCTTGATATTGTGAACGAATAGTCTCGCTGATCGCCTCAGTGATTTTCTCGATATCCTTTTTGGTCCTCTCAATTTCGAGGATAAGCTTATTAATCTCGAGGTCTGTTGAGCTAATAAGATTTTCAGTACGATTAATTTCCGCTGTCACTTTCTTGCGCTCGAGCTCTAGTTGATTAATAGCTGATTGTAGAGTTTTCTTTTCAGCACCGACGACTTGCAGGTCCGAGGTAAATTTTGCAATATCTCTTTCAATCTCAATGAGGCGAGTACTGCTGTTTTGAATCTGATTTTGTAATCTATCAATTTCAGATTGTGCAAAGGTGGGGGTGACAGTAAAAATGGTCCCGATGATAGGAAGAATGCAGAGACCGATGAAAAAAGCGACGAGGCTACTACGATGCATCACCCTGTATTTTACCACAGGCATTACTGAGGCGTTTCAAGGTTTCTCCCCCACCAATGATAGTCATAATTGTAAAGGGATCAGGCGACTGAGCACGACCTGAAAGAGCGACCCGTAGGGGCCAGAGTACCTCCCCCTTCCCTACTTCTTCTGCGTAGGGCATAAGCAACTCTTTGAGCGCTTCGGCATTACTGAAATCTACATTCGCCGCACTGAGTATCTCGAAAACGCGCTTGAGGCGCGGAAGTGCTTCTAACACGCTCGGGTCTTTCTTCCACTGTAGTAACGCAGTGTCGTACTCTGGAGTAATAAAGGCAAAATCGTACTCCCCTTCCCTTGCGGCGTCGGAAATCTCTACCTTGGTATGGATACGTTCTAGCACTACTGGAGTGAGTGCTGTGAGGATTTCTTCGGTGCAGGTAGGTAGGCTACGGAGCGCTTCAGGAAGCGCGTTCTTTACGTACTCATGTTTGAATGCCTCATCCTTCTTGCCAAGATGGTACTTGTTCATCCACAGAAGCTTGTCCTCATTTACCACTGCCCCAGCGCGCTGGATCTTGGTGGCATCAAACGCTGCCACAAGTTCATCGTGGGTAAATAGTTCTTGCTCGGTGCCTGGGTTCCAGCCGGTCAGTGCCAGAAAGTTCATCATGGCTTCAGGCAAATACCCCTCAGTACGGTAATCGAGGATGTCTTTAGCTCCATCACGCTTGCCGAGCTTTTTACTGCGGTCATCACGAAGGATGGGGGGCATCGTTACGAACTCTGGATACGGAAGCCCGAGGGCGTCGTAAATAGAAAGAAACTTAGGCAGGCTCGAAATGAATTCGTCCGCTCGCATAATGTGTGTCACGCCCATTTCATGGTCGTCCACAATGTGCGCGAAATTGTACGTCGGATAGCCGTCGGCCTTTATGAGCACAACGTCATCAAGTGCCTCTTCCCCAGCCGTAAGCTCGCCGCGTACCACATCGTGCCAGGTGTAGCGCTTTACCTCGGGTACCTTAAGCCGTAGGGGCTTGGTCCCATCCCAGACTTCAAAAGTTGCGGGCCGGTGGTTTCGGATTAAAAACGGCCGCTTCTCTGCTGTGGCTTGTGCCCGAAATGCCTCAACCTCGGCTGCAGTATAAGGGTCAGGGTACGCCAAACCCTTGGCAATCAGTTCCTCGGCGTAGCGCTTATAGATTGAGAGACGCTCTGACTGGATGTTACTTCCCCACGGCCCGGGAGTGTCTGGGCCAAAATCAGGAGTGATGCCGAGCCAGGCCAGGGACTCTTGAATGTGGGCGATTGACCCAGGGACTTCACGTTCCTTGTCAGTGTCTTCGATACGTAGAATAAAGGTTCCCCTGTGGCGCTTGGCATACAGGTAGGCAAAAAGTGCGGTGCGTACACCGCCAATATGCATGAAGCCGGTGGGTGATGGCGCAAAGCGCGTCACGACGGGGCGAAGTGAGGTATCTGTAGAATTAGGAGCCATGTTCAACACCAATAGACGTTACGAGATTGGCCACCTGCTCGGCTGCGCCCGGAAGGGCAAAGCCCTTGGCCGCCTTTGCCATGGACTCGTAGCGCGTAGGGTCACCAATAATAGTCTTAATTTCAGCGGTAAGCAAATGCTCAGTCAGGTTATCTTGTTCGAGTACCGACGCTGCTCCAGAGCGTGCGTACGCGAAGGCATTGGTGCGTTGATCGCGGCTCACGCTTTCGGGAATAGGAATTAAGATGGCGGGTTTTCCATAGAAGGCTAATTCGTGAATTGAAGAGCTCCCCGAACGACTGATGACCAAAGTGGCAGCCGACAGGAGTGCGGCCATAACGGGAGCGGGTACGCTCGGTTGTAGGTAATAACGACTGCGCAGGGTCGTGTCAGTTACGAGTGTTTTGGCGGTAAGCTTAATCTCATCAAAGTGCGATGTTCCGGCCAGGTGGAATATACGGTATTCCTGGAGTAGAGTGGGTAGTGAGCGCAGCAGTAAGTTATTGATGTACTCAGCACCAAGTGATCCGCCAGTCACCACTAGCAGTGGTAGGTCCTGTGGAATGCCTAAATATGCATGAGCGTCTACTGGTGGCGTGCGTAATGCGGCCCGTATTGGTATGCCAACCAGAGCTGTTTTATCCTTAGGGAAATATTGAGCTGCTTCGGGATAGGCGATAGCTATGTGTCGCGCAAATTTTTTTGCCAACAGATTAGCTCGGCCCGCAATGGCATCTGATTCGTGGATTACCACCGGAATGCGGAGTATGCGCGCTGCGTAGAGGACCGGTACGCTGGTAAAGCTACCCTTGCTAAAAATTACGTCTGGATAAATAACGTAGAGCTTTACAAGCGCTACAAAAAAACCAAACACTACTTTGAATGGGTCAATAAAATTTTGGAAAGAAAAGTAACGACGCTGTTTTCCTGCCGGGCAAGAAACAAAGCGAATATCGAGTCTTGCAAGTTCGTCTGGTTCATAAGGAGTTGGACCAATGTAGTAGAGCTCCCGAACCCGTCCGTCGGTTCGGGCGCGCAGAGCCTCCGCAACCGCTAAGAGCGGGTAAAAGTGTCCTCCTGTACCTCCCCCGACGAACATGATGCGCATGCCTTATGAGTCTATCACGCACTAACCTTTTGGAGCCGGTATTTTGACACATTAAGGACGATACCGAGGGCGGCTAGTAAGGTGAAGAGAGCTGTTCCGCCATGACTAATAAAGGGCAGTGGTAAACCAGAGACGGGAGCAAGTCCTATCATTGCCCCGATGTTTAAGAATGCCTGCAAGGCTATGGCGGTCATGAGGCCGACGATAATGAGTGTCCCAAATAAGTCAGCTGCCTGGGTTGCTATTTTGAGTCCCCTGAAAACAAATCCGGTGATAAGCAGCACGAGAATCGTTGACCCCAGAAATCCAAACTCCTCAGCAAATACGGCAAAGATGGAGTCTCCAATTGGTTCCGGTAAATATTCAAATTTTTGGATACTTTGGCCGTACCCCCTTCCCCACAGTCCACCTGACCCAACCGCTATAAGAGACTGTTGGATTTGGTAGCCACTTCCTAGTGGATCTTTGTCGCTGTCCATGAAGGTAGTGATACGGTCCATCACGTACGGACGCATAAAAGCGACGATGACAAGGAGCAGTACAGCCGCCCCGGCTAAGATGGCAATATCTCGCCAGCGTCCACCTGAGACTACAAACATCGCTGCTCCCGCCGCAGCCATGATGAGGAAGGTGTCGGTGTCTGGTTGAAGAAGCAGCACCACCCCTGCAATAGCAGAAATACCAACAAACGGAAGCACACCATAACGCCAAGAATCTATGTGTCGATGGGTGCCAGAAAGCCACGTTGCGACATAAATGATGTATCCAATCTTAAGTAATTCCGCGGGTTGAAAAGTGGTTATGCCAAGGTCAAGCCAGCGCGTAGCGCCACCGTGACTCATGCCAATGCCAGGAATAAATACTGCCAAGGTAAGCACAATCGCAGCAGAATATATATAAAAAGCATACTGCCGCCAATTCCGGTAGTAGATGTTGCTCATGATAAACAGAGCAATGCTGCCGCCCATGATACCAAAGACGAGTTGGCTCGTTGCTACGGCGGAGTAGCTGGCGCCACCGCGCGCTAATTGCCCGAGAGAGGCCGAGGCAAAGATGAGAAAGCCAGAGAGCACGAGAATTGCCGTGAGGGCAATCAGAACAAAGTCAGCAGATTTTGGCGTTGCTGTTTTAATGATGGACATAGTTATGGCAGTACTATAGCCAGTGCGACTCCAAGGAGCGCACACATCATGCTGATTAGCCAGTACCGCATAGTGACCTTGTACGAAGGCCAGCCAATGGCTTCAAAGTGGTGATGGAGTGGCGCGATGCGGAACAACTTCTTTCCTGTCATTTTACGATACCCAATCTGGAGTATGTTTGAAAGGACGGTCGCTATAAGAGGCAGACCGATTATGCCGAGCAGAAAAATACCATTCCCTTCCCCGAGAGTATCAGTCATCACTACGACCACCGCCAGAGTGAGCGTGAGTGCCATCGAGCCTGTTTCCGTCATCCAAAAGCGGGCCGGGGGAATGTTGAACCATAAGAAGGCAATAATGCCGCCCGCTATCATTGCGCAAAACGCAGCAAGATCATACTGCTCGCCAATAAAAGCGATGGCGGAGTAGGCGGTAAAGATTGAAGAAAAGACGCCGCCTGACAGACCGTCGATGCCATCAATCACTCCGCTTGCGTAGAGTGCAAACGTCAGCAGTACAAAAAATGGAATGATAAAAATCCCAAGTTCCAGTGTTCCATCAAGGGGGATCTGGATGCTGGTGACCCCAAGCTTCGCATAAAACCACCAGCCAATTAGTGAGGCTAGGGTTGCGATGAAAGCCAGTCGAATTGACAGGCGAAGACCTTTTCCGCCATGGGTGACGTCATAGAAATCATTTAAAAAACCCACCAAAGCCCCGAGCATAAAGACGGATAACGGAATCCAGGTTTGTGAACGGCTGAGGAAATAGACATCGTTAAAAAATCCTCCGGTCGTTAGGGCCGACAAGACAAATAAGGTGCCCAGTGTGATAACCACACTAGCGACAATCACTAGGCCGCCCATGCGCGGCGTCTTTACCTCGCCCTCACCTTTAAGGCGGTTAAACTCTTCAGCTGTGTCCCCGTAGAGCGTTGTCTTCCCTCCCTGCTTCTTCCAGACGCGACAAGTGTACAGGTGGTGAGTAATCAGTGGTGTGATAGCGATGCCAAAGGCAAAGGCCAGGAGAGCGGGAAGCAGTGTCTTAATCAGTGCGGTTTCCATACTCAAAAATTATTCAGCACCTTTGCCTGTTTGTACCGCATCAACAATCGCTGCTACGTCAGCAAATCTTCCTTGCTGTGATGAAGACAAAACGGTGATAATTACTGGTCGGTTAAAACCGGTGTCGAAGGCTACGGTCAGGTTCCCGCCAGCAAGATCGGTGTAGCCGGTCTTTGAGCCAATTAAATTAGGAACCTGTCCTATGAGTACGTTAGTGTTTTCCACATCATGAAAGTCGCCAGAGTCGTTGTATACGCGCATGGCTGATTCGGTGGTGCTCTCAAGGAGAGCGGGGTGCTCGGTCAGAATGTACTCCATAAGAAACGTGACGTCACGTGCCGTGCCGTAGGCGCCAGCTTCGGTCATTGTGAGGTCAAGCCCGGTCGTGTTTTTAAAGTCGAGCGATGACAGTCCAAGCTCCTTTGCGCGTATATTCATCGCGGCGACAAACTGTGCGGTCGCTTCATCTCCGCCAAGGAGTGCACCCACAGCACTTGCAAGTGAGTAGGCTGCATCGTTGGCCGAAGCAATCAGTGCCAGGTCCGCTAGTCGCCTGACATTAAAGACTTCGCCACTGGCAAGACCAGACGCACTCTCTTGCGCTGCGGCGGTGCCTGGGATAGTTACGCGTGTATTGCCGTCCACGAGCTCATAGGCGATGAGCGCAGTCATGAGTTTTGTAATAGACGCGAGCGGGAGAACCTCGCTTCCGTTTTTTTCATATAAAACCCGCTTCCCTACTACGTCCCAGACGTAGACACTGTCCGCGGTAAGAGCGATGTCGTTTGGTACTTCAAACGGTCCGCTTTCAATATCGGTCAAGGCAACGGCTGGTGAGGCCTGTCCGGATGCCTTCGGTAGACTCTCGTCTTTTAATGACCGCATAAACTGGGTTGCTGTCCCTCCAGCAATAGTAAAGAGGGTCACCAAAAATACACCGAGGAGACCAAGTTGAAGAGTGACAGGAAAGCGGGCGGCGCGAACCTCGCTCCCTGTCGCTGGTGCTGCATCTGGTGTTGTGTCTTGCTGATCTTCGTTCATATTACTATGATGTTGCTACTTCAGGGGTGGCTTCAAACTGTTCAAGGGCGGTCATGATGGTAGAAAAATTAGGCAGTTCGTATTTATGGCTGACCCCAAGGTGTGCCAAAAGGGCCGGGGTGGTGAAAAATACGTGAGCTCCGCCGCTACCCGGTTTACGCTCGATGAGGCCGCGCATGAGCAGGGCTCGTAGGGAAAATGAAGAATTGACGCCGCGGATACGATCTATTTCTGCACGCGTGACCGGCTCACGATAAAGAATAATGGCGAGGGTCTCGATACCGGCCTTGCCGATATCGCCCCGCAGCTCTTCCCTGCGCACCGTTTCTATTAGTGGTGCGAGCTCAGGTGCGGTCATGAGTCCAATCTCAGTATCGGTCTCAACCAGACGGGTTGCGCCAAGTAAAAGACGTTCACGTAAACGCGTCAACGCCTCATCAAATACCTCCCCGCTCAAACCCAGGGTGGCCATAATAGCTTGTTTTTTTAGGGTGGTCGACTTATAAAAAAGCAAACCCTCGATTTGAATATCGGGTGACATCTCACGTATGGTACCACAAAAGACCGTATATTAAGGCCAGGGAGATGCCTTGCTGGGTACTAATAGTACTTTGGCGTATCGCTGTGTTCACGCTCAATCTCAATGTCGGCAAAACGCCCGCTTTGAGTAACGATGACTCCACCTTGTTTGAAGAGTTCGAGTATCGCTAAAAACCCTACAATTAAAGTCTTTCGTTCCACCTCGCCCTGTGTAATAGCCGCAAAGCTCGTGCGGATTTTTTGCTCGATGTGGGACTGGACCCGCGAAATCATTTCTTCCAGCGTAATAGTGGGGCGAACGTGTGCGGTATGTTTGATTTCGGGCTTTGGAAGGTTTGTAAGTACTTCACCTATGGCGGTGGTAAGTTCAGAGAGTGCGCACTCGCGCGTGGGGTGGAAAATCGGTTCACGTGGCGGAGTAAATTCAGGTTCGTAGAGGGTGGTTTTACCAAATATGGTTACCAGATCCTTGGCGACATCACGGAAAATTTGGTAGCGCTTCAAGCGTTCCTCCAGGTCTTCAATAATGGCCTCCTCTTCCCCGCTTAGCTCGAGGACGGGCAACAGCGACTTCGATTTGATAAGTAAGAGCGTTGCTGCCAAGGTGATGAAGAGAGCCGTGTGCGGAAGTGAGCGTTCTTGCATTTCACTTACCTTCTTTAAGTACTCATCGGTGACGGTGGCGAGGCTTATGTCGTTAATGAGGAGCTTTCGCCGCTCTACCAGTTCTATGAGCAACTCTAAAGGCCCTTCAAAGACTTCGGTTTTGATGGAAAAATCCAGCTGAGGTCGCGTGTGCTCGCGCTGCATATGCGGTTATGATAGCACGCAGCTCATTCCTAGTACGTCTCGAGGAAGGAGACAAGGAGGCGCACTGGTTCACCGGTAGCGCCCTTGGCGAGTTTGTCAGCGCTCACTGACTCCATACGTGGTGCGATATCGAGGTGCGCAAAAGGTACGCCCTTTGGAGCAAAGTACGACAAGAAGATACCGCCTTCGATGCATCCGTGAGAACGCGCAAAGGTAGGATCAACGTTCGTGAGGTCAGCGCGGGAGCTCTTGAGGTACTGTTTATACTCGTCCCATAGCGGGAGTGGCCAGATAAGATCACCAGACCGTTCACTGAGGTCCATGAGGCGGTCAGAAAGGTTCTTGTCTTTGGTTAAGAGGGCACTGGCTTGGGTACCAAGGGCTACGAGCGCCGCCCCTGTGAGTGTGGCTACGTCAATGATGGCTCGAGGTGAATAGCGCTGGCTAAAAGTCAGGGCATCTGCGAGGACCATGCGCCCCTCAGCATCGGTGTGCATTACTTCAACCGTGAGTCCGTTCATGGCAGTGACGATATCACCGGCCCGCATTGAATCATCCGAGATGGCATTTTCTGCCGCAGGAACAATCGCGATGATATTTTTCTTCAGTCCCAAAGTTGCGGCTGCTCCGAGCGCCCCGAGCACTGACGCGCCGCCTGCCATGTCCATATGCATGTCATGCATGCTGCCGCCTGGCTTTACATTAAGTCCCCCGCTATCAAAGGTTATGCCTTTACCGATCAGAATAATCGGTTGTTTGTCCCCAGCGGTTTTCTTTCCACTAGGTTTGCCTGCTCCCCAGTATTCAGCAACGATCAGTTTACTCTCGCTTTTGGTTCCGGCTCCTACAGCGAGATGTAGTCCCATCTTAAGTTTCTTTAGTTCTTTCTCCCCGCGGACGGTAACGGTCACTCCTTTGATTTTAAGTAGCTTCTTGGCCGCCTCACCAAACTGGCTTGGGGAAAGGTCGTTGCCGGGAGTGTTCGCAAGATCACGGATGGCGTTAGTAAATTCCGCAACCGTTTTACCCCGGGCTGCACCGGAAATTTCTTCCTTCGTATCCACGCCACAGAGAAGGAGCTCGGTAAACTTTTTCTTTTTGTCCTTCTTGGTTTTATAGCGGTTGTATTCGTACGCGGCGAGCAGGGCGTTTTCTGCAATGGTAGAAGTATACCAATGTGCCGGTTCGCTCGCGAGCTGTGGGAATTGTGCTTGTGGTAGTTCGACGGCCAGTTTTTCTATTTGGTGATTCTTGGCAATCTGTACCACATTACGAATGAGGGTGCGGAAGGTACGCATGGTTACATCGCTGTACTTCCCTACCCCCAGGCGATACTCGAGTGAGCCTGTGGTTGTTTCTACGAAGCGGTGGGTCGACGCAGGCTCTTCGGTGAGGATAAGCCTGCAGTAGTCTGTGGGCGCTTCCTGTAGACCGTGCTTCTTTGCAGTGATAGTTACCATATGGTGGGCAGTATAGCAGAAAGTATAGTGGTCGCTATTTTCGAATCGTACTCTTATGTGGCATTATTAGCCAGGCATAAACAAACACAGGAGTTCAAAGTGACCGCACAATCAGCTGACGAAATGATGAATCACCTGCCCAAGGTGGGAGCAAGAGTGTATTGGAAGATGAATGGTACGATTTTCGAGGGCGTGGTTATGTCGACAAGGCGCGGCATGGTCAGGCTCTGGCAAGCCCCGTGCTGGTTCATTTGGGCTGGACTGGCTCGAGAGCAGGAAGACTACAAGTTCTACTTCAATAGTTCAGAATCCGTGGTGGACTGAAATGTTGCCGCTACTTCATCCACAAAGAAAGCCCGCTGGGAATCGCTCCTCGCGGGCGATTCTTATTTATTTTTAAACCACAGCGTGGTCCCAAAGGGACCACGCTGTGGTTTAAAACTTTGTCCGTCTTTGCGAGGCTTTGCCGAAGCAATCTAGAGTAACGTTATTGTACTCTGGATTGCTTCGCTACGCTCGCAAAGACTGAAGGTTTGGTTCTGTTTATAACTCCGCCTCGTCACTCGACTCTTTACTCGTCAGTGTGTCGATGCGGTTGATGTCGCGCGGGAAGAGAGTAGCTTCTTTTACGTTCGCTACCCCACAGAATTTAGCGGTGAGACGCTCAAGTCCCATACCGATACCGCCGTGTGGTGGAATGCCATGCTTGAAGGCTTGGAGGTAGAACTGGAAACGTTCTGGATCAAGACCCTTCTTCTCGATTCGGCTGACGAGCTCGTCGTACTTATGAACACGCTGGCCACCCGAACACATTTCAAGGCCACGGAAGAGGAGGTCAAAGCTGCGAGTGAGCTCTGGCTGCTCTGGGTCGATGTGGGTATAAAACGGTCGCTTACTCGTTGGGTAGTGGGTGACAAATACGAAGTCTGAACCCATGTGCTTATTGGCGTATTCGCACAAGAAGCGCTCGTCTTCTGGTTCGAGGTCGGGTTCGCCGGTCTTGTCAACCCCGGTCTCCTTTTTAATAATTTCTAGTCCCTCACGCAGGGTCATGACCGGGAAGGTTTTTGGCGCTAGTGCGAGCGGCTGACCAAGATATTCGAGTTCCTTGGCGCAGGTGGTGTTAACGTGTTCGACAATGGCGCGAATAAGACCAGTAACGAGCGTAATCACGTCGGTGTGGTCCTTAATAAACGCCATCTCCAGGTCCATCATGGAGATCTCGGAGAGGTGGCGTGAGGTAGCGCTCTTTTCAGCACGGAAGGTGGGACCAACCGCAAACACACGTTCAAACACCCCGGCCATGATTTGCTTATAGAGCTGGGGGCTGGTCGCGAGACTCGCTTCTACGCCCTTGAAGTACTTTACCTTAAACACCTCTGCCCCACCTTCGGCGTCACCACCGACCAGTTTTGGTGCCTGAAATTCGGTAAAGCCTTGGGAGACGAGGTGGGTGCGGTACGCTACGAGAATTTCGTGCTGCACTTTAAAGATAGCGCGCTCGTGTTTGCGGCGGAGGGTAATTGGTCGGTTATCAAGGAGAGTATCGAGGTTAATCTCGGCATCGCTCGCAAACGGGAGTGGCTGCGCTTCATTCAACACTTCGATACTCGTTACCTCGAGTTCAATGTCGCCATTTTCAACTTTATCGTTGATGGATTTTTCTTGGCGCTTCTGTACCACACCAGTCACGGCTACCACGTACTCGGGCTTCAGCGCTGTGGCAACTTCAAGAACTTCTGGCTTGCCAAAGACTACGCCTTGCACAAAGCTCGTGCGGTCGCGGACGTCAAAGAACGCTACCTTGCCCTGGACGCGGGTAACATCAACCCAGCCGTTAATAGTTACCGTCTCACCTACCTTTGCTGCAAGGTCTTTAATCAATGTTCTTTCCATATTTGTTTGGGAGGCGCTTGCTAAAAATCGCGATTTACTTCGTTGTTCATCGCTCGGACACACTCACTGTACGTAAAAGTACACCTCGTACGTCCTCGCTCGAACGCCTCGTAACTCATCGATTTTAAACAAGCTTTGGAGAGTACGTAAAACGCCCCTCCAGTTACATTACGTTAATAATATAGCTGCAGGGGCGACTACATCATAAAGATGCTAAGACGCGGTACCACCCTACTTGAATCTCGTTATGCGCAATATCGGGCGCACCCGGGGGGTTCTACTGGCAAATCCTAGGCCGGTCCTAGGATAAACGTTCCTCCCCCACCTCAGCGGTGTCAGCCGCTTCGTTGGCGTTACTACACTCTACCGGAATAAAGAAGGAGTGGCAACCTATGGCAAAGAAATACCAATTGCCGTCCTGACGCGGGACATGGTCGAGGCGGAGGCGGCGCGGGCTTTGGCAGCGCCAGTAGCTAAGACTTCAAGAATGTACTCGTCGCTAATACTGGCTCGCTTGTCGCGCATTGGTGCAACAAAGGCGTCGAGGTCTTCTGTTAGGGCGTCTTTAAGTGCCTTGTACTTACCTTTGTGTTCTTCGTAGAGAGCATCAAGCGAAGACAGGTCTTTCCCGGTGTGTTCGTAAACGACCTTATGAATCGCGTAGACATGTTCGGGGCGTTCGCCGGAAGAGTCGGTAACAATACTGAGGACCGCTTTTTCAATTTCTTCTCGAGTACCAAATAATGGAATGGTATTTTTGTAGCTCTTGCTCATCTTTTGACCGTCAGTACCCGGCACCACCCCGACGGTTTTTTGGATTAACTCCTTCGGTTCTTTCAGTACTTCCCCGTAGGCATTATTAAATTTTGCTATCGCTTCACGAGTGTATTCAAGGTGTTGTCGCTGGTCCTCCCCTACCGGCACAAGATCAGTATCATACAGCGCAATATCGGCCGCCATAAGCATCGGGTAGGTAAACAGTCCGGCGTTGGCTTCAAGGCCCTTGGCTACCTTGTCCTTGTATGAATGTGCTTGCATCAGAAATGGTACCGTCACCATGCAGTTAAGTACCCACGCGAGTTCCATGTGGTCGGGATTATCGCTCTGGCGGAAAAGCGTGACACGACGGTTTGGGTCGATGCCGGCTGCCAAGTAGTCGCGTACGATATTCATAATATGCTCGCGGAGTTGTACGCCATCGCGGACAGTGGTAAGGGCATGGTAGTCGGCGACCATGAGAAACACGTCATCATGTTCTTTTGTGAGTGCAAGCAGGGGTGCTAAGGCACCAAAGTAGTTACCAATATGGAGAGTGCCGGAAGGCTGAAGGCCCGTGAGAACGCGCTGTTTTGTAGAGTCTGACATGTGGGCAATTTTAACAGATATCGCCTACTCGTGCGACTACATCGTCCCGCTATCACATGTGATAGGAAGATTAATTACGTTTGGTATCAGGTCCCCTACTACTCAGCTGAGTAGTAGGGGGTTAGCCGACTAGTGGGAGCTCGAACGAAAAGCAGGAACCTTTCCCTTCCCCTTCAGATCGGGCAGTAATGGTGCCGCCCATGGCTTCGGCCAGTTTTAAAGCGGTAAAGAGACCGAGGCCTGTGCCGTGAATGTTCGTGGTGTTCGCATTGCTACCGCGCTCAAACTTGGTAAAGATAGAGTGCAGGGTCTGTTGATTCATACCAATACCAGTATCGAGCACATCGAGATAAACACGCTTTTTCTGTATGTCGTCGCGCACTATCACTGTGATGGTCCCTTGCGGGGTGTATTTGAGAGAGTTATTAATCAGGTTATGAATGATCTGCTCAGTCTTGCCCTTGTCGGCATGTACGAGCCCTTTTGAAGCTACACTGGTGCGGAAAAGCGTCACAACGCCCTTCTTGAGACCAATCGGGCGCATGTCGTCAGTAATGTGTTCGGCTTGTTCAATTAATGAGAAATCGGTGAGGTTGTACTTCATGTGCCCGGCTTCGATGCGGGAAACGTTTAGGTAGTCTTCAACTGATTGAGCCATCAAACGGGTCGACTCCTCAATTCTTGTAGCTGCTTCTTGAGCTTTTACCGGCAGC
This sequence comes from Patescibacteria group bacterium, assembly GCA_019750255.1. GTDB lineage: Bacteria > Patescibacteriota > Minisyncoccia > Phycocordibacterales > UBA918 > OLB19. The sequence continues at coordinate 65,930 of JAIEOU010000004.1, read as the reverse complement.
TTGCCATAACTACCATCACGGAGCATAGACGCGTACCCCATCATTGCTGCGAGAGGACTCCGCAACTGATGTGAAGCGATAGAGACGAATTCTGACTTTAAGGTATCGAGCTGCTTGAGGCGCTGATTGGCACGCTCAAGATTAGCGGCAAGTTTTTGAATTTCTTCACGCTGAATAATCTCTTTACGAACACTTCGAATCAACAGGACTCCTAGAATCAGGAACATTACCAGAGTAAGGCCTGTAACGATTCTTATATTTACAACCTCCTTGATAAACAAAAGAGAGAGCAGGAGTACGGCAATTGCCGCTACTAAAGCTTCGGTGCTCATGACGTTAGCCCGAAATGTTTGGTACTTAACGACGAGATAGGATAATATCGCCACCATAATAGGCATACCAAATAAACCGTACTGTCCGAGCTCCCAGTCAATTTCTAAACTGCCAGCAATATTGCCTGCCGAAAACATGAGGAGGAAGAGAAATGTACCAAATACGGCAAGTGTGGCTTCAATTCTGCTTCGGGTGGTAGATTTTTTTAGTGCAATGGAAAGCCCCATTATCAAGATAGTGATGGCTATAAGGGCTTCTACTGGGTAGACATAATATTGCCAGAGCGGTCCCTCGAGGGCCTCTCGGTAGCAATTGGTAAAATCAAATGCAACTAGATTGAGCTTGGTGTGGGCGAGTAGAAAAAGTGGAAGACATAAAAGAAAAAAAATACCGTCAACGAACCAGGGGGGCATTGTGCCTTTGAGTAGAGTGTATATAAAATAAAATGAAGCAATATACAGTCCGAGGTCAAAGAAAATCAAAATTGACCAAAAGAACATTGTAAAATCAGTTCTTTCCGTTGCCCACAGAACAAGATCTATAAAGCTCCAGCACGAAAAGATGATGGCAATGACAAAGAGTGAACGATTTGCTAGCTCTCGGGGATTTTGAATAAGAAGAATCGATGCAAGTATGAGAACGGAAATGGCCGGAAATAAGTGCGAATAGTAAATGAAGTCACCAAAAACGTTTCCAGAAAAGATTAAGTAAGACGCGGTATCCCAATTACAAATTAATGGATCAATTATTTTATCCATATAAAAAATTACGCTTCGTCACTCGTTATTGGTCCGTCGGGGTTGGTGATGATGTCATAGTCTTTTTTAATTACCATAACGTAGTAGGACACCCCTATAGAAAGAATTAAAAGGACGACAAGAGTGAGCCTGATTGTTGCGCCCATAGTATCGTAATGAGTATATGTCATTCCCGGTAACAAGTCTTAGTTCGTCTCTCTATTTTGTGCATAATTTTAAATGTCTACAGATGAGTCTACTCTTCCTTTTAAGTGGTATTTTTTAATAAAATAGTTTGGTATGTATGGGTACACTTGATCGATGTACGGTTGGGGTAGTGTCTGGATAGGTCCAATATGTACTCGGCAATGTTGTGCTTCGCAGGCACACGCAGTCGGCCCCATCACCCAATCGCTCTCATCGTCTGAAGTTGAATAGTCAAACGTTACCTCTTCGCCTGCTTCAATATCACGGAGGGCAACAAAGCATCGAGAAGAAAAAATTCCGGTATTGGGGCTGCAGGAGTGATTAATTTTTACAAAAGGATACGTTATATCAATCCAAGTATGCTCATCAACACCGTACCAGTCTGGGTAGAGGTAGCAATCATTCCCCTCAAAATGTGCGACGCGGGTGGTGCCCGGAGCTATAAAAACTAGCTCTCCTTTTTTGAATGCAGCACTGGTGAATAAACCCTTCCCTTTTATTCCTAGTTCTTGAACGTAGAGGTGCATGCGCTTTTTATCATGAGACTTAAAACGAATTAGTGCCCGTATGAGTTCTAGTAGATATGAGTGCTGAACTTTTTTTATGAGCGGTTTCATGTTTGTAAGGGAGTGAAATAAATTTTGTGAATTTGTGTTTGAATCCAAGAGCGACAGCTTGGATAACACAAAATTAAAACTCCAATGTGAAGTAGTAGGTAATAAAGTGGATAGAATAGCTGATTTAAAATCGCTTGCCCGCCTTCAAAAAAAACAATTGTAGCCATACCAAGATAGGCGAGGCACCAAAAAATCCACGGAGCGGGTTTTTCTTGTCCGGTTCTCAAGGTGGTTCTCCAGATAGGGAAAAACGTAACGACGGATGAGCTAACCGCAAGCATATTAGCTAGCGTCGGTAGATGCAAGAAATACCAAATAAGCCCTGCTGAAGCGTCAAAGCTCATGAGGCCGTAATCTAGCGTCTGTGGTTTATGAAAGGTTACGGTGTTCCCGTTTCCACTAAGTCTGTGTCTAACCTGTACAACGACAGTAGCTATGAAAATCATCGTTAAGCCAATCAGGCAGGCGATTGGAAGGCTCGAGCTAAACCAGGTTTCGCTATCAATGGCTTCGTATGTAGCGTATTCAATAACCCCACCAAACATCCACATAAGCCAGCTCGCGGCGTTTGGTTTTATGTCTTCACGAAGAGTGTTTATGGCGTAGACGATGTATCCAGTGATATGGAGTATAAAAACAAGTAGGCTAAGCAGTAGCAGTGGGGATAAGGGAATATCCATAACAGTCTAAATAAAGAACAAAATCACTAGTGGGGTGAGGAGCCACCAGAAAAACTTATCTTGCTGGCCGAAGAGCGACTGAAGAGGGGTGTCAGGGTTAAGAAATTCAGCCACTGGCAAGATGGTGAAACTGTAGACCATGACCAGTAATGTGGCGACGACCGCGAGGACTAATTTCTTACCAAAACTTTCAAATTTAGTTTCTCGAAACTCCGACGGCATGATTCGGGCAAATAGTAGAACCGCAAAGATGGTAAAGGCGAGAAAGCTGCCAAGCTTTAGCATCGCGACACTGGTGGCCGAGCTTGTGTAGGAAAGGAGCTGGTCGTAAAACGGAAACTGTATAGAAAGCAGAAGTGCGAGGTATAGACCGGCAATAATTGTAATGAGTGCCTGTCTCCCTTTGGCAATCGCGATAACTATAAAAACACCAAAGACGATAAGAAAGTAAACACACTCGTAGGCGAAATGAAGGAGGTCAGAGAAGTCCATAAGTACTTCGTAAAAGGCGGTGGACCTGGTATGGTCCACCGCCTTTTATTATATGCCCTCTTCGCGTAGTTCTTCGACTAATTTCCGGGCTTTTCGGGATAACTGCTTTGGTGTTTCGATTTTTACCTTAACCATAAAATCTCCACGACCACGATCCGATGGGACGCCCCTGCCCTTTACGCGAATTTGTTCGCCGTGGGTGATGCCGGCTGGGATGCTAACATCTTCCTTGCCGTCGAGGGTCTCTACTTCGTAGGTGCCGCCAAGGAGAGCGTCGGTGAGCTTAATGGGAAGCGTGCTCATAAGAGTGGTGCCGTCACGTTTAATACTCTTGTGTCCTTCAACGTGAAGCTTGATGTAGAGGTCGCCGGGATGACCGCCAAGGAGCGCTTCACCGCGACCCGTCATGCGGACCACTTCCCCGTTCTCAACACCGGCTGGCACCTTTACTTCCACCTCTTCCTGCTGACGCATCACACCGGCTCCTACACAGTGGCTACAGCGCTCCTTGGGCACCTTTCCGGTACCACGACAGGTGGCGCACTCGCGAACGGTGGTAAAACTACCCATGACACTTTGACGGTTTTCACGAAGCTTTCCAACCCCGTTACAGGTCCCGCAATTAATCATTTCGCTACCAGGTTTCGCTCCTGTCCCCTTACACTGCGTACAGGCACCATTCTTGGTAATCAGGATGCGACGAGTCACGCCGAATATCGATTCCTTGAAGGTAAGGTTGATGTCGATGGAAATGTCGCGACCACGAGTCTGGCGCTTTTGACCGCCTCCAAAGCCAAAGCTCTCGAAAATGTCACCGAGATCGAACTCAAATGACTGTCCGCCCCCAAAGCCGCCCTGCTGGAAATCGGCCCAGTTAAACCCTCCAAAACCTCCCTGACCGCCCCCAGCACCCTGGAAGGCGTGGCCATAGGTATCATATTCAGCCTTCTTTTTGTCGTCACCAAGCACTGCGTAGGCTTCGGTAATTTCCTTGTATTTCTCCTCATCACCAGTCTTTTTGTCGGGGTGGTACTGCGCAGCCAGCTTACGAAAAGCCTTTTTTACTTCGTCTTTTGAGGCTCCTTTGGGGAGACCGAGAATGCTGTAGTAATCTTTCATAAAGAGGGGCTAAGCTCCTGGTTGTCCCGAGTATGTCACAGAACGCGGGGGGTGGCAAAGTTGACGTTTGGCTGTATGTGGGGTAAAAATTTCACCCTATTTGATGCCGGTTTTTAGTCCTTTTTCTCTTCTTCAGGAGGAGTTTCTCCCGGAGCTTGCTGATTGTTTGCGGCGTCTTCACTGGCCTTCTGCATCACCTCACCAATTTTCTGGAGCGAGGTTGAAAGTGCATCGGTGGCGGTGTCTATAGTGGTTTTGTCATCCTTATCCTTGGCTTCACGCACTTTCATCATCTTGTCTTCAATCTCCGTTTTTACCTCGACTGGAATTTTCTCCCCGTGGTCTTTAAGTGCTTTTTCGGCCGTGTAGATGAGCTGTTCAGCTTGATTTTTTACATCGATTAGTTCTTTCTTTCGAGCGTCTTCAGTGGCATGATCTTCGGCTTCCTTCTTCATTCGTTCTATATCGTCGGGAGTCAGGCCTGACGTTGCCTCGATACGGATAGACTGCTCTTTGCCGGTGGACTTATCCTTAGCCGTTACATTCAATACACCGTTACTGTCGATGTCAAAAGTCACCTCTACCTGGGGAACGCCGCGGGGTGCTGGCGGGATACCATCAAGCACAAAACGGCCGAGGGATTTGTTGTCATTAGCCATTGGGCGCTCACCCTGGGCAATGTGAATTTCTGTCTGGGTTTGGTTGTCGGCAGCGGTTGAGAAGACCTGTGACTTCCGCGTCGGGATATGAGTATTTTTCTCAATAATTTTTGTGGCAACTCCGCCCATTGTTTCGATTGAGAGCGATAGAGGAATAACGTCGACAAGTGTAATGTCCTTAACATCTCCCTGGAAGATGCCGGCCTGGATAGCGGCACCAAGAGCCACTACCTCATCGGGGTTAATTGATTTATTTGGTTCTTTGCCGAAGAGGGTCTTTACCTCATTCACAATCGCTGGCATACGGGTCTGACCACCAACGAGAATAATTTCATCTATTTCACTCATCTGTAATCCCGACGCTTCCATGGCACGCTTGGTAATCATAATTGATTTCTCAATGTACTGGCGAGACAAATCCTCGAGCTTGGCACGGGTAAGCTTCATGTCCATATGGAGAGGACCGTCGGTACCTTGCGAGATGAACGGAATGTTGATGCCGGTCTCCATGGTTGAGGAGAGCTCGAGCTTGGCTTTTTCAGCGGTTTCATCAAGTCGCTGGAGTGCGAGCTTGTCCTTTCCAAGGTCTACGCCACTACTCTTCTTGAATTCCTCGATGAGGTAGCGGACGATTTCCTGGTCAATATCACGACCACCCATGTGTGCGTCGCCGTCGGTAGAGCGTACTTCGACCACGTCGTCACCAACCTCGAGGACGGTGACGTCAAAGGTACCGCCACCAAAGTCATAGACAACGATCTTTTCATCCTTCTTTTTGTTAAATCCGTAAGCGAGGGCTGCGGCCGTTGGCTCGTTGATGATGCGGCGCACCTCGAGGCCGGCAATCTTTCCGGCGTCTTGGGTGGCTTTACGCTGGGCGTCATTAAAGTATGCCGGTACCGTGATAACGGCTTCGGTGATCTTTTCACCCGTCTTCGCTTCGGCATCGGCCTTGAGCTTCGAGAGAATCATTGCGGAGACTTCTTCTGGACGGTATTCCTTGTCAGCCATCATAACCACTGCCCCGCCGTCCTTCCCGGCTTTTACTTCATAGGGAACAATTGCCTTGTCTTTCTGCACATGCTCTTCATCAAAAGTATGCCCCATGAAGCGCTTGATGCCGTAGATGGTATTGGTTGGATTCGTTACGGCCTGACGCTTGGCAATCTGCCCTACGAGCCGTTCGCCGGTCTTTGAAATAGCCACCACTGATGGTGTGGTGCGGTTGCCTTCAGCATTTTCAATAATAACTGGCTCGCCCACTTCGATGATGGCGACAGCCGAGTTAGTGGTTCCAAGGTCGATTCCAAGAATTTTTGCCATAGTAATGTGAAATTAGGTACTAGTGTTGATACGTCTTTGTACAAGGTTTATTTCTGTTGTGTTGTGACTCCCGTCTAGCTCGTCCCTACTGCCACCTTGGCTGGTCGAATAATCGTCGCACCCTTGCGGTAACCTTTCTGGAGAACGGCTGCAACGATATCATTGGTGCCACTGTCGGTCAGCGCTTCGTGCTCGACTGGGTTAAACTGCTGCCCGAGCGGCATGATTTCTTCTACTCCGTAAGCTCGAAGGATGGTCGTGAGTTGCGCATAAATGCCCTCTACGCCCTTGCGCCATACCTCATCGGCACTTTGCCACTTGGGGTCCTGCATGGCCATCTCGAAGCTGTCTGCGAGCGGCAGGATGGCTTCTATATGCCGTGCGGTTACTCGTTCCATGTCGGATACCTTTTGCTCCTCAAGGCGCTTGCGGGCATTAAGGAAATCGGCACGCTCGCGCGCGAGGGCTTCAAGCGCGTCGCGTTTGGCTGCTTCAGCTTCTTTCAGTGCGTCGCGAAGTTTCTTAACCTTCGCTGCGCTTAACTCTTCAATGTCTTCATCTTCGAGTTCTGATTCAATCGTGTCAGGAATTTCGTTGGTGAACTCTATATCATCATCGTGTTCGTGTTTGTCGTGTTTATTCACCATACCCACGCATTATAAATCTATAAAAGGGGGTTGTCAAAACTCACCTTTCTCCACCGTCTTTGCGAGCGAAGCATAGCAAAACGGAACTATGATAGATTGGAATTTGAAAGCCGCCTGATAGGGTCAGGCTGCAGCGATAAGTGTCAAGAGTTACACACATTTCAAATATCATATAGGTACACTCATGTGTAACAAAAGAATGTGGGCCCGCTTTTATGGCGGGCCCAGAGTCATCTTCTACTTAGGTGGCGTCATACTCGCTTTGAATCGCTTTGTCCTATCGATGAGGTACTGAAGGATGAAAAGGTCATAGCCCCCACTACCTACCGAACCAGCTGATCTGATTTTCATATTTGCTTTCGCAACCCCAAGATGCGGAGCCCGAAAACTGATTATCTGATCAGCAAAATCTCTCAAAGCCTCCAGGGCAGCCTTCGCATTTTGTGAATTAGCTGGCAAACCCCCACTCAATTCAACACCGACAGCGTGTAGAATTGAAGGACTTTGAAAAATGGACTCAACCTTTGCGTGATAGAAGCGAGGTAGGTACCTCAGATGTTCGCTACGATACCCAAGATACATTCGATCACTGTCCTCGACCCCCCACAAAATCAAGTCAACGACAGTCACTGGCATCTGCGCTCCCCCCGCAGCAAAGTATGTCTTACCGCGGATGGTTTTGGGATCAAAAAATGGCCGGAGCTTGTTGGTGAAGAAATCCGGCGTAATGTGCTTGCGCACACGCAGGATCGACTCGGACATTTGACTGAAACCAGACCCAGCCTCACTCACAAGCTGTGAGTACCGCCCATTTGCGAGGCTCATTGTTTGCACGGTTTCAAGGGCGGCCAGTGTAACAATCAAACTGTTCATTCCCTCAGTAAAAGAGTCGATGAACAAATCTTCTTCGGGGGTTCCAGTAAACGAACGACGACGCTTCCCTTCCGGATTCCGCGATCCGTAACCGAACACTGTGTCAGTAGGAACTTCTCGAGTCTTTTCAGACAGGAGCAGTAAAAATGACTCAAGCTGCGGCATCGTGTGTATCGGTACCCCAAATCTAGTCGCAACAGATGCAACCATATTGAGATCACGAGCAGCGGCCATGGCAGACACTTCGTTCATCCTGGCTATTGTGTCGAAGCTTATCGGATTTACATTTTTTTCGACAAAAACCAGAATGGCTTCGGCAGAACGTGCTGTGGCACACTGAGAAAACTCGCCACTAACAAAGTACTTATCAAAACCGAGCGGGTCGAGCTCCTGGACACTTTGATCCAGCAACTTACCCATCTTGTAGATAGCATAGGCAGGAGCTGTTTTCACCGTGCTCATTGGACATTCCTTTCTCAATATTTGATCTCGCTAGCTCTATCAATAATATACAATATATAATTATAGCGTCAATCAACGCGCTTACCTGTTATTTTGTAGCCATGTAACAAACTCTTTCCAGACAGCATCTTCATTTTCTATGAAAAAACTACCTTTTGACTTTTCTTCTGCTACTGATGAATGATTGGCAGACAGTGAAACTACCACATCGGTTGGATTCTTATACTCAAAGGCAGCGACCTCATTTAATATTATCCCTACGTGTTCATGGGTAAAGACATTATGTCCCGACTCATCAATGTAAACAATACTATCCTTAAGAATGATTCTACGATCTAATTTATCAATCATGAGATTGATGAAATCTTGTGGCTTGAACCACTGATTCACAAATTTCATAAATGGACCGGGAAAGCCACCCAATGCTGGGATAATCCAACTGGCGTCATTTACAAACAAGGGTTTTTTGACTTGTGCATACGCAGCTTCGGCCTTTGCCACAGCAATTTCAAGTGAGTTGCCACTCTGAATCTCCTCAACTTTAATTGGTAACTGTTCAACCTCAATATTAAATTGAGTAAAGAACTTTTGAGCATTTTCGAACTTTCCTACATTACCTGTTACATACGAAATTTTCATAATGATTGAATTACAATTTAATAAAATTACATCTCAACACACTTCTCTCTCCAGTATTCTCCTGCACAAAGTCTTCGGATAGCTCCTGCTCTAGTGTAAGACCATACCAACTCATCATATTGTAGAATAACTCTTTATTTAAAAGAGTCATATCCAAACCCTCTTTAGTTTTAAATGAAAACACATCCTTATTCTTTCTGTACGTTGGATCAAGTTTGGCGGATGTAAAGATGTTCAGACAAACTAATCCACCTTGCTTCACTACGCGAGATAACTCACATATTGCCAACTGGTACTCAGTAATGTTTTTGGCTTGATGTAAAACGCCGGTTGTGACAACGACATCAAAAAAATTATTACGAAAGGGGAGCTTTATAATTGAAGCCCTTTTAAGAGTTATTATGTTATTTCCACCTACTCTATCTTTAGTGCACCGTAGCATCTGTGGGTTAAGATCAATTGCGTGCGTTGAGAATCCTAACGTAACCAAAAGTTCAGTATGTCTCCCGCCACCACAGCCCAGATCAAGGGCTTCTACATGAGTAGCGCTATTTTGCCGAAACTCAATAAGTCGTTTCTCAATTCGCGGATCGGCTGGCTTGTCTTTAAAATACTGAACGTTTTTTCTGCTATTCCAAAATTGAAATGTTTGTATAAAACTCATATTGATTCGCTACCAGTAACACTGTATCCAGTATTGTTAATTGTAGTTCTTCGGACACCCAGGTTGTTATTGAGAAATACTGATTCACATATATCGGGTTCCTTTGTGATTGCAAAAAAGGCAGGTCCGACACTCGACAAGGCCAACACGTCAACGATGTCTTTTTCAAAGAGTGATCGTATGTCTGCCGCAATATCTATTATTTTCGGGTATACAAACGAACAGTTAACAATACTTCCGTAATTGAAACGGTAATCAAAGATTAACCTTGCTGCCTCTTGTAAGTTCCCTTTTTTCATCTGCGGCAACATTTCATGAGTCACCCTGTAGCCAATTTTATCACGATACTGATTTCCGGTTGCAATAAACTTATGCATATTAAGCATTTCCAAGCGCATTAGTTCTTTTGAATCAGGGGCAATAAAATCATTGGGTATTCCAATTAATACAGTATACGAATCATCTATCGACATTGTTCCAATTGGAGTTGATTCACCGGCCAATACAGTCATGCCAGACTCCACCAAGCCAGCAGCGGCCGCTCCTCCAATACACTGCACATGCTGTAAATCATTTCTACTATCATCCATTTCCTCACCATGATTCTGAGCGAGGTACGCTATAAGTTCCAGTCGAGGTATTGGATTACCGTACATTTCGTTGATTGCCGTAGCTACGGCAGAAATTAGTCCGCTACTTGAGCCAAGACCACAATGACGCAAATCTTCAGACTCTACATCAATATCAAAACCTTGTTCGGTTTGAAGCACTCCTCTCATTAGAAGCACGGCGTGTGTAATGAGCTGATGGCGTGGGCTATTACCAGTGATTACAACCTGACTATCAATACGTAGACGAATTGTAACTGTCTTATATATTGCTATAGAAAATATCACTTCACCTGGAGAATAAATACCATTTCCTTTGACATCAATTTGACTCGGATCAAGAGCCATCGCGTTTAGTCGGGAGGGGTATTGCAGCACCAGGCTTTTGTACACTGGTGTTGTTGTGACCACGGTAGTCTTTATTTTATTTAATATTGTACCTACAGTAAATGTATTCATTGTAAAAAGTAAAAATAAACAGCCCCTAAAATGCGGGGCTGTTCGTAGCAACAAACGCCGCGATCAAAGCAATAGACCTATTGACCTCGCCTTCCAGGTTTGGAATGACGAGAAGCGGCACCTTTGTCTCATGTGACAGCTGCATTGCCTTCCGTCTCGATAATTGCAGATTTCGAGACATGTCCCGAGGTTTGATTTCCCGAGTTCTACTCGCGTCATTCGACACCCTAGACATCAGGTCTTTCAAGGGCACATCGAGTAACACGAGTCCTCTTGTATTCTCCCGCATGTAATTGCGAGTTTTATTGGGATTATCAAACTCAAGGTGGTCATCCATAAGCACAAGACCACTGGTCCTATGCAAGATATCTGCCAGTTTTAGATCTGCCAAATCCTTGTCACCATACTCCCGAAGTAGCTGCGAGTAGATGATGACTTCCCCGACAAACCCAGACATTGACTTGAGTCCCTGCATCACTGTAGTTTTACCGGTACCTGACACACCAGCGATCTTGATGGTCCAAAAACTAACCATTGTCCACCTCCCTAGCGATGAATTGTTGGCTTGATTGAGAGGACTTCGAACTGAACACGTTTTCCTGCGATGACACCCTCACGAGTATCGCCGACCCCTAGACCCATCAGTAACTTTGCGACCGGGGCATTGTACGAGATAGCGAGCGATGCATCGTGCGGCATATAGCTACCAATAGTGACAGTCCGTTCGTCCTCATTTTGGTCGACAAAGGTGACGTCACAGCCGACATATACACGGTCCGCCTTGACGTCGTTGGGGTTTATGGTTGTGGCTCGACTCCGAATTCCGTTTAACTCACGCAGGTGATGACTCCACATCTCGAAGCGACGCATTGCATCCTCGAGTTCTGGGTTATCATGTTCTCGTTCGCCATCCTCAGTTGCAGACCCCATTTGTCTGCCTGCTTCCCTGATAGTTCTTCCGAGCTCCGCGATTTTGAAATCGAGGGCATCAAGGTCCGCTTTAAAGAACTTGTACACTGGTCTCTCCTATTGTCCAGATTTTTAACCTGTAAGATTTATACAACATTTCTATATATTAATCAATAATTGCCTAATAGTTCAAATAACTTGTGAACACTGCCGGTTAAACTGCAGAGTATGTTAACAATAGCCCCTAAGATGCCAAAGACATATCGTGACGCCATACTGTGGTCAATATGCATGGAGTACGCTGTGTGGTCAGGCACTTTAAGTTCTACATCGCCTATGCGCTAAAAACAAAACACCCCTTTCGGGGTGTTTTGAATTTCTAGCGTTTTGACCAAGCTGGTCGCTTGCGAGCTTTGCGGAGACCGAACTTCTTGCGTTCGACGGCGCGCTGATCGCGCTTGAGAAATCCTTCCTTCTTGAGCGCAGTACGTCGTGGGGCGCTTTCTTTAACGAGTGCACGTGCGATACCCAGACGAATTGCTTCAGCCTGTGATGAGAGTCCCCCGCCCATCACCTTAGCTTCCACGTGGTAGTGCTCGATGCCGAGGTCCTTCAAAGCGAAGATTTCCTGTACATCATTCTGGAGAGCGGCGTGTGGGAAGTAATCAGCGAGCTCCTTGCCGTTGATGATCACTGAGGCCTTGCTGGCGGGCGTGAGGCGCACGCGAGCAGTTGCCGTTTTGCGACGACCGATGCCCTCAATGTATACGTTTTTCTTAGTTGTCATAAATAGTGGAAAGAATTACTCGGTCACAACAAGCTGAGTCATAAGTCGCTTGCGGTGCTTGTTCTTTGGGAGCATGCCCGAAACGGTACGCTTCACGACTTCTGCGTAGCCACGACGAGTGGCGAGGTGACTAAGGGTTTCACTGCGAAGACCACCCGGGTAGCCCGAGTATGACTGGTAGGTTTCATTAGCACCCTTTCGCTCAGGCACGTCGAGCTTTGAGGCGTTTACGATGGTGACGGTAATGTCGTTGATGACGTTCGGTGCAAAGTCAACATCGTTTTTGCCGATAAGAACGGCCGCTGCTTCAGTGGCTACACGACCAAGACGCTTGCCTGAGGCGTCGATGGTGTGCTGCTTTGCTGTGATGATTTTTTTCATAAAAGGTAGGTTATTCAACAAAGGCAATGGTAGCCTCTTCGCGACCTGATGGCATCTTTCCCATCTTTACGACACGAGTATACCCCCCGTTACGGGTAGTGAACTTTGGTGCGATTATACTGAAGAGTTTCTTAACGATAGCGTCAGTCGGTTCCCCGAGGCGACTTGCCACAGTGCGGCGGGCAGCTACGGTGTCCTTCTTGGCTACGGTAATGAGGCGCTCGATACGGGGTTGTAGCTCCTTGGCTTTCGCGAAGGTGGTAGTAATTTGTTCGTCACGAATGAGTGAGACGGCGAGTCCACGCAGCAATGATACGCGCCCATCGGCACTTCGTGACAGTTTTCGGTTTTTGTTGGCGTGACGCATAAATGTGAACGTTAAACTCGTTATTCGGCAAGGCCGAGGTTCATTTTCTCGAGGAGAGCAGCAATTTCATCGAGACCCTTTGGTCCGATGCCGTCGAGCGCTAGAATATCATCTTTTGTCTTTCGCACAAGTCCTCCCACGGTACGGATACTTGCCTCCTCAAGTGCCTGGAGGGTACGTGACGTGAGGTCGAGGGCTTCAATACGGGTCTTGAGCACTTCTTGGTCCACCTGGGCGGTCTTTGCGACCGGAGCCTCGGTGCTCTCGTGAGCAACCTCTGACTGAGCGTACTGCTCCTGAAAACCGATAATTGACTTGAGCTGGTGAATCATGATTTCGATTGACTTCTCGAGAGCTTCACGCGGTGAGAAGGTGCCGTCGGTCTCAATGAAGATGCGGAGCCGGTTGTAGTCAGTGCGGTCACCAACGCGCATGTTTTCTACTTCGTAGTTGGCACGGCGGATCGGGGTAAAGACTGCGTCCATGGCAATGGTGCCAATCTCGACCTTGTCACGCTGGTGAATCTCACGCGGTACATAGCCCAGACCCTTCTCGACACGCAACTCAATTTCCAAAGAAGAGTTCTTAGCGGTCAACTCAGCGATGTGCTGCTCTGGGTTAAGAATCTCTACTTGTGAAGGTGCATTGAGGTCGCCCGCGGTTACCTTCCCTGCTCCACTCTTCTTGAGCGTCACAGTCATTGGCTCATCTCCGTGGAGCATGAGGCGCACGCGCTTGAGGTTGAGGAGAAGTGTGATGACGTCTTCCTGCACACCGTCCATGGCATCAAACTCATGTGCAACACCATCAATCTTGACTTGGGTGATCGCTGCTCCGGGAAGCGAAGAGAGGATGATGCGTCGGAGTGAGTTACCGAGCGTATGGCCGTAGCCTGGGTGGAGGCCGTCAATTTCAAACACACCACGGAATTCTTCTTCCGTGACAACGCGTGGCTTTGAAGGGAGGGTGACATTGATTTCCAACATAAGAGCAGAACTTAAGGGCGTAATGATAAAGAGCGACTATCGACTGTAGTATTCTAGTACCTGCTCGACGTCGAAAAGTCGTTCAGTTACTTCGCTCTGCGGCACTCCTTTTACTTCACCGGTAAGCTTTTTTGCGTCAAACGATACCCAGGCTGGAACGCCGGTTGCTTCGTAAGTTTCGCCCAAGGTAACAAAGAGAGCGCTCTGCTTACTGCCTTCGCGTATCTCAATCGCATCGCCTACCTTTACTTCGTGAGAAGGAATGGTAAAGCGCTTGCCGTTTACCTTGATGTGTCCGTGACTAACTACCTGACGAGCCATACGACGAGTCTTTACAAGACCGAGACGGTAGACGACGTTATCGAGCCGTGACTCAAGGCGCTGAGTAAGGAGAGCAGCTGGTTGTCGACTCTTTGCGAGTGACTCCTTAACGTAGCGGCCGAGCTGCTTTTCAGTGATGCCATAGGTGTAGCGCAACTTTTGTTTCTCAATGAGTTGCTTCTTAAAGTCACTCATCTGACCTGGACGCTTCTGACTCTTCTGTCCACTTGTGCGGGCAGCCGAAAGGGCAAACTTCTGTGTCTGTGTCTTTTCAAAGATGGCAGCACCGAGGCGCTTGGCAATTTTGTATTTTGGGCCGATTTTCATACTTGTAAATAATTAAAGGCTAGACACGTCGCGGCTTAGGAGCGCGTGGACCATTAAATGGTACTGGCGTGATGTCGGTAATACGGGTAACGTTAATACCCTTTCCAGAAAAGGCACGGAGCGCTGATTCGCGACCAGCTCCAACACCCTTTACAAGGACTTCAGCTTCCTTCATACCCATCTGCTGCGCCTTTTCGCCAATGATTTCTCCAACCTTAGCTGCGGCAAAAGGCGTTGACTTACGTGAACCCTTAAAACCAAGCGCGCCACTTGATGCACTCATGACCGCGTTCCCCTTTACGTCACACAATGTCAGGAGTGTGTTGTTAAAGGTCGCGAGAATATTAAGTTTGCCCACAGCGAGCTTGCGCTTTGGAATACTGTTGAGTGCTCGGCTGGTGCCAGACACGTCAGACCCACCCCCCTTCTTGATGATGCGTTTCTTACCCATAGGAATTGCAAATGAAATCTAATAATGAGCTCTTAGGTCTTCTCAAGCTTACGGCGTCCACTACCCATGGTCTTCTTTGCACCCTTGAGTGTTCGTGCGTTGGTCTTTGTTCGTTGGCCGCGGGCGGGAAGCTTCTTAGCATGGCGGCTCCCTCGGTAGGACTTGATATCCTTAAGGCGCTTTACGTTGCTGGCAACTTCACGTTTGAGGTCTCCCTCAATGCGGTACGATTCCACCTTTTCGCGTACAGCGTTCTCTTGTTCGGTAGTGAGGGTGGTGGCCTTCGCAGTTACGTCAATTTTGAGTTGCCCAAGGATGGTCTTAGCACGAGCCAAGCCAATGCCGTGAATGACAGTTAGCGCGTAGGCAAGCTGCTTGTCGTCAGGAACGTTAATACCAGAAATACGCATAGTGATGATGGGTTAGCCCTGTCGCTGCTTATGACGAGGCTTTTTCTTATTAATAACAAAGACCACACCACGTCGCTTGACGATGACGTCATCTGGACTCATTTTCTTAACTGACGACCGTACTTTCATAGCAATTTATAGTCTTTTAGTAATGCGTGCTTTGCCACCGTATGGATCGAGTACCATTCCCACTTTGTCACCGACGAGCACCCTTATGCGAAACTTCCTCATTTTACCCGCGAGATACGCGAGGACGAGTTTTTTGTTGTCGTTTAGAGTTACACGAAAGAGAGCGTTTGGAAGCGCTTCTTCTACCACGCCGTAGGCGAGATCGTCTGTTGTGTCAGGTACCTGTGAATCCATTAAACGTGGGGAGTGTAACAAAGAAACAGATAATGGTCAACTGTTTTACCCAAGAAAAGGCTGATTTGTTGGGATTTTTGTGGTTTAGTTTGTATTCCTCCTGTAATTAATTCCATCTCAACCAATTTAAGGCCTGTAGACTACTCTTCGAGTACCTCTATAATGCGTATATCCTCACCATTTTCTGGAAATGAGCGTCGGTAAAAAGGTTTCATTGACACCTGAGAGCTCTTAATGATGCCAGCATAGCCCGTCATAACTGCCGCTACCGCGGTCTTTGGTTTGCCAGCCAGGTCGCTCCGGAGCTTGTCTTCGTCGTACTCCCAAATAATGCGCGGCTTCCCCACTAAGTTGAACTTGAGTGAGGGCATATTGGCAATTACCGTGGAGCTGTTCTTTGGATCGCTATAAGTAAAAAGCATACCCTCGTAACTTTCGATGCGGACGGGGGCTTTGTTGTAGGTAGGGACGGTCTGAGCGGCGATGAAGGCCGCTAGTTCCGGAGCCTTAAATAGTGGAACCTGTAGTACCGCTTGTTCCTTGATGGTTACGAGGTCGCCACCAAAGTTAACTGCCGGAAGCTCGTTGTACGTAAAGGCGTATGAACCTTCGAACGCAACAAAGCCAGACGGACGTTCGTTTTTAATCCTTTCGAGAAGACTGTTACGAAGTTCAAGCTGCAGATTCTGACGGGCTGTACCAAGTTCAGTTTCATCAATGATAAACTGCTGACCGTCAAAACCACCTGCAAAAGCGTTCGGGTTCGTGGCTGAGATGGACTTGAAAAGGTCCGTAAGTCCGCTTTCTTCAAAGCCAGGAACGGAGAACTTCGTTCCTGCCGGCAGGTTGTATGCCTCGCCAGCTGATTCGGCAAACACTTCAGCGCGGATTGTGCCAGGAACGAGCTTGCCGTCTTTCTCTACTGCCCCAGGGACCACTACGGATTCCTGAATGCGGAAGACCAGTCCCTCGGGGGACTTAAATCGGGTATTCTTTATAAGCCGTTCCGCCCCGGCTGTAGTTTTTGTGATTTCGAGCGTACCCTTAGTTTGCTCGGTTACCTTCTTCTCGCCAGTTGCTTTTACCTGGAGCTCTTTGGTGGCCTCGATGGTAAGAATCTCATACGTAAGGGCGTTTTCACGCCGCTCGCGGAAGCCTTCAAATTCGGCATTCACTTGTGGCTGACGGAACTCTGGCTTAACTGTCAGTGTCGTTTCAGAGAATATGACGCTCATAGCGAGCGAACCACCAATCACGAGCGCGAGTAGTGCCCCACCCCAGACATAGTAGTTTCGCTGTTTTTTATTCCCATCAACGATAATAATTGATTCGGTGTCGTCAACGCTGTCACGAATCACTGGCGCTGGTCTCTGAATAATCGACTGGGGCGGTCGCGAAGTCGGTCGAGTCTTAGGCTCGATCGGTCGTATATCTTGAAGATTCCACTTTTGAGTCATGTGTACTCTCAGTATAGCCTTTTATTGCCAATCGTAGTTATCAGCTCTCCGAGCTGTGTGGAAAAACTGGGCCGAAATGAGCATGGCCGTGTCGTGTCTGGTCTTTATGTCGCGGACGGCGTCGTCGTTATAATATGCTTTTAGAAGGGCGTTTGAGACCGGTATAACGTGATGAGTGCTCTTTGTAACTTGGGCCGCGGCAGTCGCTAAGCGTTCCGAAAAATAGTCTTCCGTCTCGAGGTTGACGTGAAGGATAATTGTTTTTGGAATGGTGAGTGTGTCACCGGTTTCATGGAAAAGTGAAGCGAGTCGGAGCTCGTATTCATGTGCGAGGGCTTTCCTCTCTTTATTGTTCTCATCGGTCATGAAGAGGTCGCTCGTAAGGCGCCCATATGATTCCTCAAGGGTGCCTCCTCCACGTTCTGCGATATCACGAGCCAAAGAAAAGGCACCGTAGGGAGTATGGGTACAGTATTGCAGCATGCCATCACGCACGACACCAATTTCAGTTGCCTCGTAGGTGATATCGACTAAACAGTACTCGCTCGTCGTGGGATAGAGTGCACGTGCAACGTGGTAATACGCCAGCATGAAAGAGTGTACACGCGATTGAGCGTGAGGAAGTATCTTGTCGCGTAGATCAGCTACGGCAGCGGTGAGGTAGGACTGAACGACTGCACATGCGCGACTGAGTGAAAGAGTGGTGGCGGTCTGTCCGGTAGCTAGACCAATAGTATAGCCATTCCCAAGGATAGCCATTGTGGTTCGGACCACGACAGTAAGCCCGAGCGAGGCTGCCACTTCATCTTCGTTGAGCTCGAGTTCAATTTTTTGCTCAGCCGTTCGTTCAAGCTCCCGAACTAGTTCGGGCGTTACTTTAAACGCTTCCTCGGAAGTGTAGGCAATGGTTTTAGAAACGGTGTACGACCAAGGGGCTGCAACCGATATGGCGAGGTGTCGCGGCTCACTGTGGCCAGGAAGTGCTTGATCAAGCACTCGGCGCCCCACTGTGTCGAGTTCGAGAGCCGCGTTCATAAGCGCAGTCATTATATTTTTAGCGTTCTGGTCATCTCTCGCGGCAGTGCGGAGCGAAAGGTGCTCCCGGTGCGACCAAATAATGTCCGGTGATGGTTTCTTGGTATCAGAAGAAACAAAAGCTACGAGCACGCTCGCAGAGCCAATATCAATTACTACACCAAGCGTGGCGTCGTTGTGTTTATTAAAAAATGACATGTTCAAGATAAGTATAGCGCGCCGTCACCCCTGTCGCTGCCGCGCTATACCACCTGATTGGGAATATCGTCTGCGCTTTTTCCCATAATGAAGAACAATAAGGTCGTTGTGTTTTCTTGCTGACCAGTTAGGGACACTACTTCTATAATGATATTGACATATGCTCATACATATGTCATTCTCTCTAAAGACCGTCAATCTTAGGGAGAACCCTGGTGACCCAAGCCCACCCAATTGTCCTTAGCCTTTCACTTGAGTGTGAGCAAGAAAATCTTCCTGCGCAGTACTGGAAAGCGCTCTCGCCACATCTCGCTTCTACCCCCGAATCATTTTATCTGCGTTGGCCTTCGTCGATCCTTCCGCAAGTAGGTCAAGATATAAGGCTTTATAACCTACATGTTGATGAATGGAAGGTGCGGGAAGTTTGTCATGATTTTAGGGAGAACAATAACAATTTTGAGCTCATTACCTTCATTCAGGCTGAATCAGTCGCTGATAAATCGTTAACGGTATCTGATCTGCTGGAGCTTGCTCACATGGGATTCAGTCTGCGCTCAGACGAGAACGATGTTGAGTACAAGCTCGCGGAAATTCTTCGGCGAGCTGGTCTACCAACAAATCCCCAAGAGTATGAAGTATCCATTCAGGAGTAAGAATGGTACCGTCCGTAGAGCCGCCAATTTGGGCGGCTCTTTTTACTATTTTTCGTCGAGCTTAAATATACCCTACTCAAGCACCGCTTTGATGCGACGCACACCGGCTGATGACGACTCCTCCTTAACGATTTTGAACGTACCCTTAATGTCTTCCAGGCGACCGACGTGAGGGCCACCACAAAGCTCCCGTGAGAGCACGGTACCGTCTTTGCCTACCATGGTGTAGACCTTTACCTCGTCTGGATAGCGGTCCCAAAAGCTGGCTTCGATAGTAGGGTCGTTTTGGGCATCGACTTTACTCATCATGGCTATGCTCACTTCCCCGCCCTCGGTTATGGCCTTGTTCACAAACATTTCAATGCGGTCGAGTACATCCCGCTCAATTTTTTCAGGGTGGGTAAAGTCATAGCGTAGGCGCTCGCCGGTAATGTTGCTTCCTGCCTGATGAATATGGCCGCCCAGTTCCCTTTGGAGGCCTGCGAGCATAAGATGGGTGGAAGTGTGTAGTTCAATAACCTTTTCTGAGCTGTCAGCCAGTCCGCCCTTGAACTTCTGCTCGGCACCAGCGCGTGATTTGTCGCGATGTTCATTCATGAGAGTTTCAAAACCAGCAATGTCAATCTCAAATCCCTTCTCTTTGGCAATTTCCTGCGTCAGTTCAATCGGGAAACCGTAGGTGGTGTAGAGATCAAAGGCTTTGTCGGCCGTAATTATCTGTTTGGTCGTAGGAGCAATGTCCTTATCAATCATCTTCTTTCCGTCCTCTACTTTCGAAGTGAGGTGAATCTGGAGAGAGACCTTATTAAACTGCTTGAGGCCAGCCTCGAGGGTTTTGCGGAACTGCTCTTCCTCGCGAGCGATCGCGTCCATGATTTCGGTACGCTTCACGAGGAGGTTTGGGTAGTGTGTGCTGTAGGTGTCTATAACGCTTTGTGAAAACGCAGCGAAGGTGCCCGGTGGAATACCCAGCGTGTCGGCGTAGCGCACGGCCCGACGGAGCAGTCGGCGGACAAAGTAACCCTGCTGATCGTTACTCGGGTGAACACCGTCTCCAATCATGAAGGTGGCGCCACGGATGTGGTCGGTAATGATGCGAAAAGCGACGAGGTTGTCGTCGTAGCGTTTACCCGATACGTGTTCAAGCTGTGCTACTACCGTTGCGAGAAGGTCGACCTTAAATACGTCGGGGTCACCATTCTTGGCGGCCGCAATGCGCTCAAGTCCTCCGCCGAAGTCGACGTTACGCTGCGGTAGTTTCGTAAACGAACCGTCGGCCTGCTTCACGTATTCAATAAATACCGAGTTACCAATTTCGAGCCACTGTCCAGAGTCGCTGTTGGGGTGTGGTTCCTTATCCTTATACTCTGGATGGGTCGCGTGCTCTGGACCAAAGTCATAGAAGATTTCGCTGCACGCTCCACCAATTTCACCAACGGGCATATTAGATGGCTTTCCTGAACGGCTCCACCAATTTTTGGCGGCGTCATAGTAGAAAATCCGTCCACCTTGCATACCAACCTCGTAGCCATTCTCCTCTGAGCCAATCAGCACATCCTTAGCTTCAATTCCGTGTTTGGCAAAGAGTTGCTTCCAGAGTGCGACCGCTTCATCGTCACGCGGAATGCCGAGGGACTCGTCACCGGCAAACACAGTGACGTAGATACGGGCCGGATCAAGACCAACTTCATCAACTAGATAATTAAAAATCCACGGCAACTGCTCTTGCTTGAAGTAGTCACCAAGGGACCAATTGCCGAGCATTTCGAAAAACGTGGTGTGACGATTATCACCTACCTCCTCAATATCGTTCGCTCGGAAGCACTTCTGGGAGTCAGCGAGACGCTTTCCCATCGGGTGCGCTTCACCCATGAGGTATGGAATGAGTGGCTGCATACCACTACCGGTAAACAGGGTCGTGGGGTCATTTTCCGGCACGAGCGCAGAGGACGGGATGATGGCATGACCTTCCCGTTTCATAAACGCTAGGTAGCGTTCGCGAATCTCGTTCCCTGACATAGAAAATAACGTTTAATTAAGTAAGCATTTCCTCGTACCGCCGCACTATACCAGTGCCTCCGTTACGGTGCAATTGCGTCAAGGACGCTCGCGGCGCATTCGCCACCGGTGCACGAAAGCATGTGGAGTCCGTTATAGAAGTAGAGTTCCATGAGGTACCCCGTCACGATAAAACCGATACCAATCAGGGTCAGGATTTTTTCGTAGTGAAAAGAATGAATCACCTCGCTATCGATTCGTTTCTCCTGAGACATGACGTAGTGCACCTTTAGAATTCCGACCGCCAGCAAAATTTTTCCAATTACTCCGAACGTCAGCGCCCAAAACAAAATACTCATACAGGTATTGTCGCGTTACTTGGGCGCTTTAGCAAGGCGTGCAAACTCGGATATGTCGGCTTTGAGTGACGCGAGTGCACTCGTGAATGTCTCAGTTTTGTGGGCATCAATACCAATGCTGCGGAAGATGTTTTCAACCGTGTTACTACCGCCGGCTTGGAAAAACTGATCTACTTTCTCAATGTATGATTTGTCGGCTACATACTTCTGATGCATGAGCGTGCTCATGAGTTGACCGTAGGCATAAGTGTAGACGTAGAACATCGAACGGAAGTGTCCGATATAGACAAACGAGTAGCCATCCTCTTCTGTTACGTCGACCGCGGGACCTAAATAGCTTTGTAGGTGCTTCTGCATGAGCTTTGCCATCTGCTCTTTGGTTAGTCCGCCTTCAGAGCGTATTCGGTTATGGAGTTCGACTTCGAAGTTAAAGAACGCAATTTGTCGCTGGATGGTCGCAATATCGCGAGTAATGCGGTCATGGAGCAGTGTGCGCTTGGTGGCAGTGTCAGCGCCCCTGTATACGGCATCAAACACCAGGTGTTCAAAGAAGGTCGATGCCGTTTCTGCGGTCGTTGTGGAATAGCCTTCGTACCAATGTGGCTGCCCCACCTTGGCTCGGGTCGAGTGAATGGCGTGCCCCATTTCGTGGGCGAGAGTTTCGAGGGACTTGAACTGATTCACGTGATTGAGAAACACCACGGTTGGTAATTCAACCGCAGACGACATAAACGCTCCCCCACTCCGGTTAGGTTTTGGGTAGACATCGATTTGACCCTTGGTCAGCATGGAATCAAAAATTTCTCCGTATTCTGTCTTAGTGTCATAGAATACATCGCGACAGATTTCAACCGCATGATCAAACGGAATGGCCGGCTCTTCCCCGATGGGGTCATACTTACTCGCGTACGGTAAGGTCGCCATACCGTGATAAGCGGCTTTGAGTTTGTAAAATTTCTGGCTGAGCGCAAACCCCTCTTTACTCATGGACGCAACTAAGGCTTCAACACTTGCAAGATCGTTTTCGTATGATTGCACCTTCCCTTCGTACGGCTTGGTGTAGCCCCGGAGCTCATCATTGATTTTCTTATCAAGTACAATGGCATTCATTTCGTTCTCAGCCACTTCTGCCCAGTGTTTAAGCTCGTTTGTCACCACGCGCCACAGTGCCGGTCGTTCAGCGGGGGTTATAGATGAGGTCTTTTCGATCGCTTCGTTTAAAGGAAGCGTTTTTCCTCTGTACACGACAGTCTTTCGGTTGAGAATCTTATCGGTTCCAGCAATCCAAAGACCACGAGCTGTTTGGCTCTTGAGGTTCATAATTTTTTCTTCGGCTTCAGTTAGGGTGTGTTTGGCCTCGAGAAAAATTCGCTCCAGCGCATAGCGGTACGGCGCGAGAAGTGCCTCTCTTAGATACGCCTTTTGGGTGGTTTTTGGAATCTTCCCAATGGTGAGGGGTACAAAGAGTACTAGATTACCAAGTTTAGTGAGACGGTCAGAGAGGAGGGTTAGTTGCTGCTCAGCTGTGTGGTCGTTGGCATCTAAGGTGTGTCGATAGTGGAAATAGTACAGCGCTCGTTCTCCGGGCAGGCTTGCAAGGGCGTGGTACTCCTTCAGCATGGCCGCAAGCGCGCTTGCGCTCGCACAGAAATCCTTCTTTGCGTACTTCTTGGCAAAGGTCTGATATTCGGACTCAGTGACTTTTATGTCGGCTTCGATCTGTGGATCTTTCTCGCTCTTGTAGAAGAGACCAGCTAAATCCCACTCAGTTTTCACTCCAGTAAGAGCCGGAAGGTTCAGCGTTGGTACATAATGAAAAGCCGGCAGTTTTTTTGTCATAGGAAGTATTCAGAGTCGGATTAATAACGGTGGTCGTGCGCGTACTTTACGTCTGCTAAGAACTTCTTGTACTCATCAAACACGTGATTAAATTCGGCCAGAATCGGGTTTTTGAGCCGATTATTAATAGCGTTTGCAATTGCCTGGTAGGCTTCGAGGCGGTCGTCAAAATTTTTACCGAAGTCCTGGTAGAAACGGTCGTGGGCGTCACTGTAGTCTTCAACGGTGGTGCGGAAATTATGAATTTTATCCGCTGCAGCAATGAGGAGGGCCTCTTCCGAACCTTTCTTTAACTGACGCGCATAATTGAGCTTACGATCTAGCCAGATGATGGGCTTGTCGGGCGTGCCTTTATCTTCGGTCAGTGTCTGCACTATATCCGCCACCTTGCCCCCAAAGTCCTCCCTTAATTCATCAAGGGTATAATCGGTGTCCTCGAGCGTATCGTGAAGAAGTGCAGCCACGATCACATCTTCGTCGGTCGTGTAGTCAATTAAGGTAAAGGCGGTGGCCACGAGGTGCGTGACAAAAGGAAACGGCATTGAACCGCGTCGGGTTTGGTCCTTGTGTAGGACTGATGCGGCCCTGATGGCTTGTTCTACGCGAAAGGAGTACATGGTAATTTATGCAGATCGTTTTTGTTCACGCGCCGCATCGGCCTTCACTGCATCTTCGGCGCGGTGTTTGTCTTCAAGTAGTCTGCCAAGCTCTTGTTCTAGCTCGCGAAGTTTGCCGGCGGCACGGTCATGTTCCGTCTTCACCTCGTCTAGCTTTGATTCGATTTTACTCAATCCCCGCTTTTCGTCAGCAATTTTGCTTTCAACATTAGAAATTTTGCGCGTCACCTCCTGTAATTTAGAATCACTACTCATATAATTTGCATATAAAAACGCTAGAGCACATAGCCTTCATTCAATAATAACGTCCTTTTTTGTTCGATACCACCGCGGTTATAACCACCGAGTTGGCCGTCGCTGCGAATGACGCGGTGGCAGGGTACGTCCGGAAGGTAATTATTGGCCATAACTTTGGCCACTTGCCTAGAATAACGTGGCGCACCCAAGGCTGTGGCAATCTGCCCATAGCTCATCACCTGACCTTTCGGAATAGCACGAACAATAGCCCGCACCCGCTCGGTAAAATCTTCAGCATTAAATAACTTAGGCTTTAACATGCTGGGCTTTATGGATGGCTTGTAGCTTCTTGCCAGCGGCCTCACGGTACGGGCAGTATTCGCAATGAGGGCCAATGGCGGGCAGTGCTGGACTCTCAAGGGTAGCTTTAATATCAGCCAGGGTAGTCAAAATCCATGTTGTGTCAGTGGTAACCGGCACGAGGGTAGTTTCAAACGTTAGCACGTCATCAAAGGCGTCTACGTCCTTGCTGGCGTTCGCATATACGAGGTAGCCCAGTTCGTCAACGGTAAAGCCGTTCATTTCAAGGAGCCACCGGTATATCCCAAGCTGCCTTGTGTACTGCAGCTCCCACGGACTGTCACCAAGTTCGACAATGCTTCCCGCTTTAGAGGTCGCCTTATAGTCAACAATAATGAGTGAGCCGTCTGGCTTTTGCCAGATATCATCAACTCCTCCTGAAACAAGCAGGTCGGTAGCCGGATCACGGTGCATAATGCCGACAAACGGGTCGCGCCAAGCGTCGAGGTCACTGTGAGCGAACGGGACTGCGTCTACCTGATATTTCGCACAGAGCGGATGCACGCTCGAGGCTGTGCGGTGGACATCAAATTCCTTTTTAAAGAGCTCATCAACTGCAATGTTGAGGTTGAACGAAGGAAAGCCTGGGCGTTTAGTCCCTAGTTTGTTGTCGAGATAAAAACAGCGTGGACATTCAATAAAAAAATCAATTTTTGAGCGTGAGAGTTTCCACTTTGCTCCGCCATAGTTCCAGTCAGCGGCTCGGTTCGGGTTGTATTTTTTGAAGGTAGAGTCAGCCATGTGTCATCATTTTAGCATGAAGTTCATGGAGGTACACAAAAACCCCAATCGGGGCTTTTGTAACACTTTGATCACTTGCTGCTACTTAGCCGTAAAGGTAGCGAAAATCTCGTCGATTTGTGTATCAGCAGCGAGGTTGAATGATCGGTCACCGTCTTCGGTGAACATGACGACTGCGTACTGGCTACCAGCCCGCATTGGGGTCTGAAGCACAATGGTCGGTGGAACAAGTCCCTGCTCCTTGCTAAAGCGAACCACGCCAAGGATGGTGCCAAGACGACCATCTTGGTACGAACGAACTCCTACCCAACCTTCACCAACTGGATAGGTGACGTTTGAAAGCGGGACACTGGTGCCTGCAGCTACTTCACCAAGCGCTACGCTGCCATCGCCGACTTCGAGGGCTGGAGCTGGTGCGGCCACCTCTTCGTCAGTCGCAACCGCTTCTGATTCTTCTGTGTTGTCAGCTACGGCTTCTTCACTGGCTTCACCCTTCTTATCATCCATCTTAGTTGGCGCGCCTGCTGAAGGACCTGAGAACGCCCACACGAGGAGTCCACCAATAAGGAGTCCTACTATGAACGCTACGACGGTCTTCTTGTCCTCCGGCTGAGTAGTTGTATCTGCCATACCTAATGTCTATGAATTGCTGAATATCGTTAATACGCCCTAGTATATCACGCATAAAATTTGCCGTTCCATTGACAATGATCGGAAATTTTGTCGCCGCTGCGTCAGTCAGTTAGCTTCTATTAAGGCTCAGATTGACCTAGTGCCATTGCCTCTGCGATTATCGCTTCAGCTTTTGCTTGCGGGAGGTGCAGGTAGTGCAGTACGTGCTGATGAGTCACAAGTTCACTACAAAGGATAATGCCCCGCTCAATTAAGGTGGCGGTTTGGGCGTTCGTGAGGCCGGACAGAACCGTGAGGGGATAAATCCCCGCCCGCTGAATGCGGTCGTGAAGATTGTTGTGGCGGGGGTAGTCCCATGATAAGAGTTTTAAGCCAACGCATTGAGCATATTTTTCTGCGGTGGTGGTGAACTTAGTATTAGTGATGAGCCAGAACTCAGAGACACCGCAGTAGTCTTCGGTACAAATTTTGTGTCCTTGGAGATCAAGGAAGCGCGCATACGAATACAGCGCCACCTGAAGATCAGACTTGATGCCGGGCCGTGCATGAAATTTCGCCTCACCAATGAAGCTGTGACTATCGCTGTATGCCGCAATATCAATTTCGTGTGGCGCACATCTACCATTCATGATGATACCTGTACGGGCGGTATAGCCGTCAGCTTCAAATAATCGACCGAGGAACTGTTCAAAGGGAAAGCCGGAAGGACCAAGGGCAAAGAGTGCACGCCTGAGCGAATACCGTGCAGCGGCATTGCGTTCAGTTTGGCGCAATAGGTCGAAAGCGCGCCGGTAGATTTCCTGGGTATGAATGCCGTCATAGAGCTCAGAAGTCACTGTCTCCACTACTGCCTGGATTTCACCTACTGAAGCACCCGACCGCCGCAAAGAGCGGCGGAGCTTTTCAATTTTAAAAAATTCTAAAGAACCGTCAGCTTTGGTGACGTGTGCGGGCATTAGCCAATAATACCACCACCCAGGCACTCTTCACCCTGGTACAGTACACAGGACTGGCCGCTCGCGGCCGCTTCGTACGTGCCATTGGGTGTAATAACAACGCTGCCTTCGCTCACGCTTGTAACGATTGCTGAGTTAGGGTTCTGTCGATATCTGGTTTGGTAGGCAATAGTATCTCCGGCTATGAAGGGGTTGCGTAGAGTTACGGAATGGAGCATCAGGCTCGCTCCAGTAGTAAAGACCGGTGGAGTGGGGCCGACAGTCAGCGTGTTTTCCGCAAC
Source organism: Patescibacteria group bacterium (assembly GCA_019750255.1). Classification (GTDB taxonomy): domain Bacteria; phylum Patescibacteriota; class Minisyncoccia; order Phycocordibacterales; family UBA918; genus OLB19. The sequence continues at coordinate 38,745 of JAIEOU010000004.1, read as the reverse complement.
ATTTTTTTGAAGTACGTAGTGCGGGGCGCTGTCAGTTGTTTTAGTGTTAAGTGTAAAGCCGTGGCGCTGCCCTAGCGTGTACACGACCGCGCCATCGTGCCTCCCCACTACATCACCTGCTTGGTTTATTACGGGGCCAGGCGTGAGTTTTATATAGTGACCAAGGAATTCCTTGATATCAATATGACCTAGGAAGCACACGCCTTGGCTGTCCCGCTTCTCAAATACGGGAAGACCGCGGCGCTGGGCTTCTTTCCGAATGTCTTCCTTGCGAGTGTCACCGATGGGAAAGAGTACGTACTCGAGCTGTTCGCCGGTCATTGTCCAGAGAAAGTATGTTTGGTCTTTCCCGGCATCGACACCACGCAAGAGGTGGGGCACACCCAGTTCGTCATCGCTGCGGCGTGCGTAATGGCCGGTAGCGATGGAGTCAGCGCCGTGGCTTTTGGCGAATTCCATAAAGGCACCAAACTTTACCTCACGGTTACACAACACGTCGGGGTTCGGAGTCCGGCCAGCCTCATACTCACTAATGAAGTACTTGGCCACACCATCACGGTAGGCCGCTTCCGCGTCACAGGTAAGAAATGGGATATTGAGGTGGGAGGCGACCCTCATAGCGTCAAGTCTTTCGGCTTCCCAATTACAGACAAGCCACTCGGGATGCCAGACCTTGATGAATACCCCGACCACCTGGTGGCCCTCATCAATCAGCCGTGCCGCCGCTACGGCAGAATCTACCCCACCGGAGAGACCGACAAACACTTTCTTCTTTTTCATGCGCACACGCTAGCATTTATTTTTTACATTGCAAACTTAAATCTTCTTTACATTAAGGGCGAGACGCGAAGCTGAGGTGCGAGCATGTGAGGTGTACTAATTCGTACATTGAGCATGTGAGTGCCGAAAGCGACAAAGTATCGACCAAATTTTAAGAAGATTACCGGAGGTAGGCATCAATATTGCGCTTATGCTGCGCATACGTTTCGGCATAGTAAAACACCCCATCATTCCCGGTAATATAGAAGAGGTAGTTTGACGGAGTTGGTTCCAGTACTGCCTGAATGGCGGTAAGGCCAGGATTTCCAATTGGAGTCGGTGGCAAGCCGTCGTTGAGATACGTATTGTATGGCGAGTCAACATCGAGATCACTCGCAAGTAGTTCGTTAAGTGGCTTATCGAGTACGTATTCCATTGAGGCATCGACCTGAAGCGGCATACCCATCTCGAGCCGGCGCAATAATATGTCTGCCACCATACCCTTGCTTTGCGGCGTGTTGGCTTCTCGCTCAAGAATTGAGGCGAGAATGATAATCTCCTCTTCTGTCAGGGAGCTGTCGAACATAGCCGGTCGTAGTGGCCCTACCCTCGATTCATAGGTCTCTTCAAGCAGTGCTGCCAGCTCAGGGGCAGAAAATACTTTAGGGAGCAGGTAGGTATCAGGAAATAGTTTCCCCTCTTTCCCTTCGGTAAGAGCGAGGAACGCTTCGGCGTCAAAGCCGCGCAGGACTTGTCCAGCCCTTTCGGCCAAGAACTTGCGTGATTCACCTTCGTAGTGAACAAAGCGGACGAGATCATTTCCGTAATCACCGAGCAAAAAGCGTTCGGCCAACTCAAAGGCTGAAAGTGGTTGGCTAAAGATATAGGTACTGGCCTTTAACTCTCGGGGATCATGCAGCATTACCAGGATGGCATACAGTGCAAACGGTGAGCGCACAAACCCAGCGGCATAGAGGGCTTCTGTAATTTCGACAGTGGTTGCGCCTTCGGTGATCACAAATTCTTGTTCAACGGGAAAATTGTTAGGTGGTGTTACGATGTGCTGAACATAGGACAATGCAATTCCGGTAATTGCAGCCAGAACGATGCCTGCGTAAAATGCCCGGCGCAGGAAACGTCGCAGGGGTGATGTAGGCGAGCCATTTTCGGTGTAGTTGGGAAAGGCAGGTGCGGGTAACATATTACAGAGTGGTCGGTAAACCGGTTGGTAGATTACTTGGGGCTTCTTTGCGTGCCGACATAATGCGCGGCAGGGCGGGACTTACAATGACGCTACCGGGAAGGTGATAGATGGTCGCGAGTTCTTCGGCGGAGAATACTTTCATATCGTCCGACTTGCTGCCACCCTTCGATTTGGCGCGCGCGCTATATTCACGCAGTTTATAATCATGAAGCTCGTCTTTCTTCCCTTGCAGTTTTTTGGCTCCGGAGTAGTCTTCGAGCCAGTTATTGTCGAAGTCAGTACGCCAGCGGGGGCCTATAGCATTGCGTTTGAGCATGTCGTATTGAGAAAAGGTCTTTAGCGTTGGCCCGATAAGATCCCCATTAAACTTACCCTTCTCCGTTATATAAAGCATGCGAATAGCGACTTCGTACGGATATTTGGTAGCGTTGCGCTCCATGGCCGAAACATTTTCTTGTTCCCCTTTCGTGAGTCTGGGGGTGAACTCAGTATCTGCCGCGCCTTGTTTATCTTTGTTACGTCCGAGTAGCTTTTCTATGTGCGCTTCAATTTTTTTATCCCAGGTACCACTTTCTTGCAGGTCGCCCGTCATAAAGTTCTTTTTTCCATGGGGCTTGGCAAGGATTTGTATCCAGATGCGTTCGTGGGGTTTTATTCGTCCAATCTGCTCAATCATTGTTGCCATCGGTTCAAATTTAAACTCCTCTTTCGGCAGTCGGTCCATGCCGAAATCAATATAGGTTTTGATTGGAAATATCTCATCCTCTTTTTTCCCGAGATGAAACGCCATCATTTCGTACTTGTCTGGGTTCCATGATATTTCCGCTGCATAATCGAGAGGTTCTTCTACTACTTCAACCCCAGGATAGTGGGCATACAGCGCCGCCTCTACCCCGTTTTTTGTCTTCTTGGTTGGGACGTTGATATAGAAGCGCACTTCCCCGCCGTGTGACACAAGTTCAAAGCTGAATATAAGCGGGTTACGTCCATCAATGTAAGCTTGCCATAGGTTATCCGAACCACTCGTGTTGTGAATTTGAGAAATGACTGCCTCCATGGCTTCGGGAGACTTAAATACTTCCTGAGGAAGTTTTATACGCAGTGTTGTACGACCGTTAGCTATCTTCCACTTAAGTCGAATATACTCTCTCCACTGATCAAACATGAGATGAAAGAGCACGTAGGGCAGCCAGACCGGAGAAAGTAATACCACAATGGAAAGTATTGGTTCGGGATTTACATCGAGTCGAGTGAGAAGGAAATATAAGACACCACCCGTGATCAAAATCATGAGTGGAATAACGACAATTGCAAATACCATCTTAAAAAAGTCGCCCATAAGAAGGAAAAGTAACTGTATTGTACTATACAAAAAGCCCCATAAGGGGCTTTTTGCTGATTGCTGTTGGTTAAGCAGAAACAAGGATGCGCTTGCGCTGACTATGTTTTGCTTATACCGGCGGCCTCATTACTTTTGAGCATCAACGCGAAAAAAGTAATGGCGGCGAGCGGTAAGGTGCCTATTCAGCTAGGGTAAACGTCCCGTTACTCAGCCGCTTGAAAAGGTTGGTGTCTTGGAGATTTACGATAATCGTATTGTCCTTTACGTAGCGCTCCTTTTTTACCTTGTCGATCAGTTCTTCTCGAGACAGCGGACCTTCGTGTTTGAGGATATCGCGAAGGACTTCTTTTACCACCCCGGCGGTGTAACCCCATTCAGTGAGGGCGTAAAGGCCACGGCCGACGAGCACAAACCGACCATCTTTAATGAGTTCGTTATGAGTGGTAGCAATGTGAGCTTTGTGCGCAAAGAGGTCGGCGATAGCTTCAGCTACCTCGCGAAAGTGCATGGGTGAACCATGGCGCTTTACCGTTAGGTAGGCGTAGTCGCGGATACCCTTGACGCGTATATTTGGACTGTCTGCTGGTCCCCAGTCCCCAAGTGGGTTTTTTCCAATTTGCTTAGAAATTGAGAGCCATCGCTTGAGTACATGTTCGTCGTGACGATCTGCGCTGCCGGCTAGTTCAGAACGGAATCGTTGAATAATTTCTTGTTCTGACACGAGTTCGTCGCGACTGAGAGACTGGTGCACGTTACGAAGAGCCTTTTCCACGGTATCGGCGGTTTTCTTTTCGGTAAACCATCGATGAGTGTAGTGGGGGTTTTCTTTGCCTTTGTAGAAGAAGTCGCCGACCACGAGGAGGAAGTAGAGGTGGTTGCGTACGACGGGATCTGTTGAGAGCTCTTCAAGGAGCACGTGTTCAGCAATCACTCCGCCTCCAAGCTGGTCAATGAGTTTTTGCATCTCAACAAAGAGGTCAAAATGCTTCTTGTACTCTTCAGACTTCTGAATCGCAGCAATGCCGTAATTTTCAATCTGGCGTACGCGTTCACGGGTAATTCCGTATGACTGGCCGATGGCTTCAAGGGTGAAGACCTCTCCGTCAGTGCGAAGGCCATAGCGCTTCTCGAGGACATCGCGCGCACGCTCTGGGAGCACCGCGAGGAGCGCTTTGGTGATGTTCTTTGGTTTAAACGAAATCATGGTGTTGTGGTGTATACCTTCGCGCAACTGAATAATAAAGGGTTCTTCTTAATCTATGAGTGCGACATTTATAACATATCAACCAAATGTGGTCAATAGCTTCCCTAGTCTATTCATTATGAATAAGATTCAAGATTTTACCTGGCACATATATTACTTTTGCTGGGACACTCCCGCTTAGCTTGCTGCTAATACTTTTGTCGGTCAAGGCTAAGGCTAGTACTTCATTCTGGTTAGCGTCGGGACTGATTGTGACAGTTCCTCGCATTTTACCGTTGATTTGTACACCAATCGTGACAAGTACATCTACTACCAGGGTTTCCTGTGCTTCCGGAAATGCTTCGAGATGGATTGAGGTAGTGTTGCCCATTTCGCGCCATATCTCTTCGGTTAGGTGAGGAGCAAACGGGGCGAGTACGCGTAGGAAGGTCAAGAAAGAATCCCTAGCGAGGCCTTCTTTTTCTGCACGGTTTACAAAGATCATCAAAGCGGAAATAGCGGTGTTGAACTTATGCTCCGCTATATCTGTACCGACTTTCTTTATCGTTTTGTGCAGTTGGCGTGTCACCGCTTCGGGCTCAGAGTCAGTAAGGTGTGAGCCAAGCCCGTACACGCGCTCGAGGAAGCGGCGCAGTCCGGCAATACCACCCATGTCCCAGGGGTAGTTGTTGCCCTCATACGGACCCATGAACGCGAGGTACATTTTAACAGTGTCGGCACCAACAAGCTTCACCTGCTCGTCAGGGTCGATTACATTTCCCTTACTCTTACTCATTTTATTTCCATCCGGACCAAGAATCAGTCCACGGTTAATCCGGCGTTGGTATGGTTCTTGGTGGACCGCGACGCCTAGGTCATAGAGTGCCTTCTGCCAAAAGCGGGAGTAGAGGAGATGCATGGTCGTGTGCTCTGCTCCACCGAAATACATATCAACCGGTAGCCACTGTTTTTGCTTTACTGGGTTTGCGAGCAGGTCATCGTTGTGGGCATCAATGTAGCGCAAAAAATACCACGATGAATCGACAAAGGTATCCATCGTCTCAACTTCAGGTGTCCAGCCCTGGCCAAATATTTCTTCGGTGCGCGCTTTAAGTGCTTCGCTTTTAGCGAGTGGCGCTTCGCCGGTAGGTGTGAAATCGACGTCTTCCGGGAGTGTCCAGGGTAAGTGCTCCTGCGGTACGGGGTGCGCCTTCCCTGTCGTATCATAGACAATCGGAATTGGTACGCCCCAGTAGCGCTGCCGACCGATAGACCAGTCGCGCAACCGGTAGGTGTTCGTCATGCGACCACCAACTTTTTTTACAATTGCCTCTTTGGCATCTTCCGAATCCATTCCGTCAAACTCACCGGAACTAACCAGGACTCCTTTGTCTGCGTAAAACTTTCTCCTGCCATCAAACGACTGGATCTGCAGAGTTTCGTCTGCCGGCTTTACGACGTATGTAACGTGCACATCAAATTTTTCAGCGAAGGCGAAGTCGCGCTCGTCGTGCGCTGGTACGGCCATGATGGCACCGGTACCGTAGCCGCCAAGCACATAGTCTGCGACAAAAACCGGGATTGATTCACCAGTAGCAGGATTAATAGCGGTAATGCCGTCAAGCTTCACCCCGGTCTTTTCCTTGGTGGCGTCAAGGCGGTCTTGTTCATCACGTTGAGTAGCCTGCTTCACATAGGCTTCTACTGCACTCCAGTTTGAAAGAGCTGCGCGCTGCGCGGAAACGAGGGGATGCTCTGGTGCTAGCACTAGATACGTGGCTCCATACAGCGTATCAGGACGGGTGGTAAAGACAGTCACTGTATCACCTGTGGAAATTTTGAAATCGATTTCAGCTCCCTGTGAGCGCCCAATCCACTGCCGCTGCGCTTCTTTGATGTGTTCGGGCCAATCAAGGGTGTCGAGGTCGTCTATTAAGCGGTCAGCGTAGTCGGTAATCTTAAGCATCCACTGAGGCATTTCGCGCTTTTCGATAACGTCACCAGAGCGTTCGCAGGTGCCATCAGAGAGCACCTGTTCGTTTGCAATCACGGTATTACAACCCGGGCACCAATTCACCACCCCTTTCCCTCTATAGGCAATGCCGCGGTCAAAAAACTGCGTAAACATCCACTGTGTCCATGTGTAGTATTCCTGATCGGTTGAACTCGTGGTCTTGTCCCAGGAAAAGGCATTGCCCATACTGGCAAGCTGGTCCTTCATGTAGGCAATATTTTGGTCGGTCCAGGCGCGGGGATTAATGTTGCGTTTGATGGCTGCGTTTTCAGCTGGCAGGCCGAAGGCGTCAAAGCCCATTGGAAACAACACCTGTTTTCCCATCATGCGCTTATAGCGCACGTAGATGTCTGGGACGGCAAACGCGTACCAGTGACCAATGTGAAGGTTGCCTGAGGGGTAGGGCCACTCAACGAGGACGTATTCTTTTTCTTTCGACTCATCGCGATCCCCGGCGTCGTAGATTCCGTCCGTCTTCCAGACGTCCTGCCATTTCTTTTCAATGGCACTCGAGTCGAACTTTTTGTGCATAGATGTTCTCTAGTATGCCACGTTTTTGGGAATTGTAAAAACACTCGCCTAGTTCTTCCCGCGACCAGTCGACGCGGCAATCTGGATGAACTAGTAAAAACGTTGTGTGCGGACCTCACAATACATAACCACTCCTACTACTCAGTTGAGTAGTAGGAGTGGTGTGCTGGTTGTACCGTGTAGAATGATTTAGATTTTTGGTCCACTCATCCCTTCTGGATTTCGCTCAAAACACGCACGGCCTTCCTTGTGGCTCCAGTCAAAAGCGTAGGCGAACTGGTCATTGCTACTTGGTGCGGCAAAAACGGCACAGAGTTCATAGCCATTTTCTGTTAAACGGTAGCTGTATGGTTCGCGGCCAGTTGGAGCTTCTGGAACGATTTCTCCAGGGAGTTCACTGAGAGATCCGGGTAAGCGACTGTTGAGGTCGTAGTAACTTTGGATTCGCCACTGGATTTGTTCGAGGTCAGTAATTTGCTGCGCATCGAGCTTCTGCTCACGTACTACTGTCGGTGGATCAATCTGCGCAAAACCATAGCCAACCGCTGCCAGTGTCACAACGGCAGCACCAATACCGAAGAACATCGACTTACTCTCATTCTTTAGCCACACGCCCTTGGCATCGAGTACGTAGTAGTGGAACGCTGCACCAACCACGACAAGCACGGCAAAGGCTTTGAGCAAAAACCGCTGAGTTAGTTCGCCTTCAAGAAAGGCCATAATCACGGCCACTAAATCACCGAGGAGTGCCCCGCCTCCAATGAGGAGAGAAAGATATATGAGCCACTTGGTGAGGTTAAGATAGGCGCCACCAGGCTCGGCGCGTCGCATGCGATTGACGAGTCGGGTCAGAATTAGGTAGGTAGGCACAAACACCACCACCATGGCGATGCCGATACGGATGCTGTTAGCAGCGGATTCAAACGAGTAATAGTCGAAGGCTTCATCCGGAAAACGAATGTTAATAATTCCGAAAAGGAGTACGAGTAAAAACGAGACCGAAAGATAAAGGCTAATAAGCGAGCCGAGCTGCAATGCAAAGTGTTTTGCTGTATTTGTGTGCATACCGTTTAATTATGCGCTTGTTTAGGCCAAAAACAAGGTAATTCCGGGTATCTAGCGAACTTACTACCGTGTGCTAAACTTATGTGGTATGCCACTTTCAGCTGAAGATTTTAAGAACGAACCTAAGGAGTTCTGTGAGAGTGTACAGCTCGCGTATACTCCTGAATACTTTGCTGTTGCCATGAGCTCGGGTGGTGAAGGGATAATTTATGCCATCACACCGCAGCACGCCAAACGTCTCTCGCAGTATCTTGCCCACTAAATTTCCGAATTTGAAAAGGAGCACGGTGAAATTACCGCTAAATGGAACCCTAATATTGTGAGCCCCGTACAGCGGGCCAACCCACCAACAGATAAAAGTTAATGTGTAGAGTGAGCTTTGTCTTCATAAAAAACCCCAAACATAGAATGTCTGGGGTTTTTTGTGATCACCATTGTTTAGTTCTCTTCGGTCGTGAATGATTGCGTATCACCGCACACAAGCTGTTCGTCATCATCTTCGTCCTCAAATGCTACACAATAGGCGTAGAAGATATCGGTGTCTTCATCCAGACCACTCACCTCGACCCAGTAATCGCTTGAGTCATCAAGCGAGCTATCAACCGCTATCTTTTGTAGGTCGTCACCATCCTCATTTACATCTTCATAACTGTCATAGGCGTTCGCTACATCATCGATCTGATCTTCATATTCGCCGTACACAAGAAAGACGTAGCCGTCTTCATAGTCGTTCATGTCTACCTCGCCTTCAAGTTCAGCATAATTGTCCCCGATGTCACTGGCGTCACCGGTTTCTACCTGTGGCCAGTCTCCGTCGTTATCATTATTATCGTCATGGTCATCTCTGCCACCATCGTCATCACTGCGGAAGCTCAATATCGCTCCCTGTACTCGGCGTCCGTCTTCGTCCTCGGCTATCGCCCGGTAGTAGTAGGTGCGGTCTTCGTCGAGGTCATCAATGCGTGCGTCAAAATTTTCGTCGTCACCTTCGTCAAGCACTATCTGCGCTGTCTCCTCATATAGGTTCGCTGCCGAGATGCCCCAGCGGAAATAGACGGTGGCTTCATCCGAGTCGTTGAAGTCGACTACACCACGCAAGGTAGCGGCGTCATCTTCGATAGCATCAGCGCTGCGAGTCGTCACATGGACCTCGCTCATCCCATAGTTAGTCGGGCTGTAGTAATTACCGCCTTGCAGTGCACGTAACTGCGCGAGCAAGGTTTCGATTTGCCGTATATAGGCATCGATCGTGCTCTGCTGGTAGGAAGTGGTGTAACTGTAGTTATGGTTATTATTCTTCCAAGAATTGGCACTCTTACCATTTGAGTGGTAAAAGCCGTTTAGGCTACTGGCTGCCTCGGCTGGTGACGCTGTGGCAAAGCCAGTGGCCATGACGGCAGCGAGCGTAAGTCCCGCGATGAATTTTTTCATAAATAAAAATTAGAATAAGTCCACGTTTTTAATACGGTGATTTGAGACGATTATTTCGAATACTAATGTTCATTCCTTCTACATACTAGAACATATCCCCCCCAACCGTGGCTTGACAGTAGAGAATTTTGTATGGTGGTAGTAGCATATAAAACCCCCTTATAGAAGTTATAGCGCTACTATTTGAGGCAATGGCGTGGTTTTAGATTAAAAACTCAATCACGTCACCATCCTGTACGACATACTCCTTGCCTTCGGTGCGCAGCTTGCCAGTCTCTCTCGCTTTCGCTATCGAGCCTGCTTCTACGAGATCTTTAAAGGTCACGACTTGTGCGCGAATGTATTTCTTTTCAAAGTCGGTATGTATAGCAGCTGCGGCTTTGGGGCCAGTACTACCCTTTGGAACGGTCCAGGCACGCGTTTCCTTTTCGCCGGTCGTGAAGTAGGAGATAAGGCCGAGGCGATGGTAACAAGCGCGGATAAGTGATTCTACGCCACTCCCCTGTGCGCCATACTCGCGGCGGAAATCATTTTTCTCCTCATCAGACAGGTCCATGAGCTCATGCTCCATGCCGGCATCAACGAGCACGTACTCGCTACCGGTTGATTCAAAAAATGCGAGGAGTTCTTGCCAGCGTTCGTCATTTTGCTCATCGAGGTTAAAGGCACCTTGCTTGCGGTTACACACGTAGAGGAATGGCTTCATTGTGAGGAGGTGGAGCTGACGCACCAACCCTTCCTCCTTTTCGTTAATAGGCAAGCTGTTGGCGAGCTGGCCAGCTTCGAGGTGTGCAAGTAGGCGGGTAAGGACATCAAATTCAATCTGAGCGTCCTTATCTCCACGCTTTACATCGCGCTCGACATTACCGCGGCGCTTCCCTACCGTTTCGGCGTCAGACAGGATGAGTTCAAGGTTAATCACTTCAATATCGCCCATCGGATCAATGGCGCCAGAAACGTGGTGAATGTCACCGTCTTCGAAGATACGTACCACTTCGGCAATCATGTTGGTCTCACGAATGTTAGCGAGAAACTTGTTACCAAGACCCTCACCATCTGAGGCACCCTTCACGAGGCCGGCAATATCAACAAACTCAACGACTGCGGGCAGAATTTTTTGGGAATTCGAAATCGCAGATAGGGTATCAAGGCGGGAGTCAGGCAAAGCGACCACGCCGACCGATGGGTCGATGGTGGCAAACGGATAGTTAGCAATTAGTACTTCTTTTTTGGTAAGGGCGGTAAAAAGGGTTGATTTCCCAACGTTTGGGAGACCAACGATGCCGACAGATAGACTCATAGTGTGGAACTATATCATAGAGCGTACAAAATAGTAGGTATTCCGGCACCGTTTTGTGCAAGCTGGAGCTTCGTCAAAAGGGATTACATCATCGTCCTCTTACTAATCGGTATGCAGATGAAGAAGTTTGGTCTTGAGATACCTTGTGTTTGTTGGGAAAGGTTGTAGGCTTGTGCCCGGGCCGATATTGGTTCTACACAGAAGCGGAGGTTCCATTGCGAGACGATTCAGAAGTTCAGATCCCTCCAGATGCTCGACGGGTATTGGGAATGGACGGGGTAATCGTGGGGAGCGTGCTCGGTGCCGCGCTCACCTATTGGGGTGGTCGGGCGCTCTGGCATGGAGAGAAGATTGCGTCCACTGCGGTGGTAGAGACGCTGCTCGTTGCCCTGTACTTGACTATGCTGGTTGCGTACGCTGGGCTCCGGATGCCTGTCTTTGCGCACCGTTCTCCGTTCTGGAGCACATTCTGGCTGATTATGTTCGCCGGACACAGCAGTCTCCTGTTCGACAGCTTTGCTGTCGTACTGCTGCTGGCAACCGGCATTGTATTCTTACCGCTCCCCGGCTCGAGTGAACGGTACAACCAGTTCTTTGTAAAAGTGGCGGCTTCGTTCGCCGCGCTTACGGTCGGCGGTGGGTTTTATCTAGGTGAACTTTGGGGGCTCCCGTGGTACATCTCGAATAACCTCGCCGAACCGCTTGTGGGCTTTCCGCTGCTGCTGGTCCTTACCCCGGCCTGTGCATGCTTGGCGTATATTACCGCACGGTTTCATCCCGTGAAGATGGAGCCGGTAGTGATGGATCGCTCTCAAGTAATGGCAGCGGCTGAGTTCGTGGTCGGGTTACTGCTCATCATCGTTACCCACTCACCGGTACTGTGCATCGGCGTGTTGTGTATCTATACCGCCGTGCGGAGCATGACGACGCAGCTCGTCGAGCGCACCGCGCATGAGTTCACGAGCGGTGCGCAAAATGCTCTGGGGCTCATTCTGGCCGCGGTGGCAGTCCAGGGATCTGGACTTTCATCCTATGTCGAACCGTATCTTCAAGGTTGGGGAATGTTCGTTGGTGCAGCGATTTCGTCACCCTTTGCTGGGGCGATGGCTCCCCCGGTCGACAACCTTCACGACTTCTACGTGGGGCTGTCAATGCTTATGGCGGGCGCGCCACTCTTCGTCTTTTCGTCACTGGTGGCGATCGTAGTCTTCACCGGCCGACTGGAGCATGAGGACCTGCCGCCGTACATGCAACGCGTCATCTCACTCTGGGGTGCGAGAAAAAGTGCAGTCTATGTGGAGGAAGCAGTCGCGTACACTCTGCTCGTGCTACCGATGGTGGCAGTTCTGGGAGTGATGCTCACGCTGGCGAACTACTATGGCGTATTCATGGCAGGGGCGGATTTCCTTGGGGTAACAATGAAATAGAGCTGAAAGGAAATACACGGGGCCGGTAACACGGCCCCGTTCTTTTTATATTCGTAGCTATAAATGCGTCAGGACGACTAGTTACGTTGCAGGTCTGTCTTATAACCACCAATCCTCGGCGACGTATTCGCAGTAGGCAATGTCTTCAATCGGCATCTGGAGGGTTTCGGCAAAGTAGGCAGAGGCGACGCTGCGGCCACCAAGTGCGTCAACAAGGCGTTTTTCAAGCGCATCTTTTCCGGTGTAGCCACTGCCGTCAGCGACCGCTACTACATCTTCACGTGGTAAATCACGGTACTTCGCAATGTGGTCAATAAATACGTCATGAACGGTAGCAAGATCTCTCTCAAACCGGGCCCGTTCTTCCTCGGTGAGTTCCTTGTTTGGATTCCCGGCTTCTTTAAGATTTCCAGCGGCGAGCTCTACAAAGGTAAGTCCTTCCTCTTCATTTTGCTTCGTTTGCTCGAGGTATGACATAGTCACGCCAATTGACCCGACCTGTGACATTGGCGAGGCAACTAGGAAATCCGTGGCAGCAGCAACCAGATAGCCCCCGGAGGCACCCATGTCCCCGACCACTCCAACTGTTAGAATGTCTAACGTATCGATTAGTTCGGCAATCTGTTCAGCTGCTACCGGTGTGCCGCCGGGAGAATTGATTTCAAACAGGACTCCCTCAATGAGCGGACCGCTCTGAACCATTTCTAAATAGTTCCGCACACTGGCAGGATTAATAACCATTTCACCAGAGAAAACATCACCGTAGGGAGCAATAACTCCCTCAATTGGTAACACTGCGATGTTGCACCAGCCGTCGCTTACGGTTTGTTCTTCTACCCACGCGTTTCCAAATCCGAGAATGAAAATGAAACACAAGACAACGGCCACTACTCTAAGCGCAACATTGGCAATTTCTCTTCCAAAAGAATGACTAGGCATGGTGGTATGGTAGCACGTTCGGTGATTGCCCTCCTACCAGTTTAGATAGGTGATGGTGAGCTGGAGTGCTGTCGCAAACAAGACCCAAGCTAAGTACGGTAGGTTTACGTAACTAACCCATGGTGCGTGCGGGTAAATGACAATAAGCGCCCACACGAGCGTGATAAGGACCAGTACAATATCCAGTGCAGCCAGTCCGTTACTGCGCAGACCAAACTGTAGCGGCGTAAACGCAGCATTGAAAGCAAGATTGAGTAAGAACGGGAGGGCTATTAAATAAGATAGTTCACCCTTGAAGACTCTGTAAAAAACGTAGCCAAAGGAAACGAAGATAATGGCATAGAGAACGGTCCATACCGGACCAAACAGCCACGATGGAGGCGCCCAGGCTGGTTTAATGAGGGTGCTGTACCAAGTGTAGGTTGTGTTCATGTATGCAGTGTATCACCAATTCATTCTAATAAATGTTTTGGATGAAAAAAGCCGCATAGTGGTGTCGCTCGGGAAAGGATATTTCCGAGCGACACCTTCTGCGACTTGGCTATTGGATCAGGCATCGAAAGTTGCCGCTCCAGGGGTTACGACACACCCATTCCCTGCCGTCCCAGTAGGGCGCGATGCCGTAAGGGGCGTAGTCGGGGATGCGGTGGGTACGATTACCGCCTCCCCAGTAACCGCGAGGCAAGGTGTTGCCGACCCCGAAGTGGTACTGGTAGGCGTTGTTGTAGGGGCGACGGAATTCGCCATGACCCCAACCGGCACGCGCACTCTGCGGAAGTCTCGCTTCATTGGGAACGACCACACCAGGCGTGGTGCAGACGACTCGCCCTTGCGAGGGTACACCAGCAAATGCGTTTGAGTCGACAACCGTCGCCCCTGTGCAGGTTTGGCCGGCAGCACGAGCCGCTGCCACTTGGGCGGCGGTGAGGCGATTGCGAGCGTTAGTTTCGCGCGCCTGCAGCTCCATGCTTTGGATGCGGAGCTCAGTCATTTCTTCCCTACTGACACAGGCTGACAGGCCCATGACGAAGAGAAGTAGGCTCATGAAATGAACAAATTTGGCCATGTGGCCCTCCTCTGATTTCTACGAATACTATATCACAAATATACTAAAAAAGCAAGCATTTCTAGCTTGCTTAGACAGAGTATTTTAGCTGGCTTTTGCTCCCATCCGCTCCACTTCCTTTTGCCATTTGTTCCGACAACCGTCGTCTACTCGCTCACACGGTCCGTATGAAGATACTTCTGTTTTTATGCCAGCAAATTCAAGGATACCGTACTGAATTTCATTGGTGTAGTCACCAAATAGCCACCACATCTTAAACGGCGAGTGTGAACCAGAGAGGATGATTACCCGTCCGGTCTTCCCCTTTAGGTGTTGGTCAATCTTCTTGGTTTGCTTGTTGAAATTGAAGGCAAATCCAGGCAACCAGAAGCGGTCAAAAAGACCCTTAAGTATCGCCGGCATGGTACACCACCAATTCGGGTAGACAATCACAATGTGATCAGCCCAGCGAAAGTTCTCTTGGAGATTGTGTAGGTCAGCTTCCAGTGGCTGTATTTCTTTATAGCCTTTGTGAAGAATTGGGTCAAAGTTTAGTTCACCAATGTTGAAGCGGCGGACTTCGTGGCCGGCGTCTTGCGCGCCAGCTTGGTAATGGTCAGCCATTGCACCTGAGAACGACTCTTTATCAGGATGGCCACAAAGAACGACGATTTTTTTTGGAGCTGTCATATGGCCCAAGTATACGCGAAGGGGCTGCACCTACGGTGCCGCCCCCTGTTGATAGTCAAGTTGTGTACGTAGGTGAACCCTAGGGTTACGAGGCGGTGATTCTGAGCTGTGTTACAAAACTCTGTTTTACCCGCGCCCGCGGGCTCGCAAGGACGAGGGATCGAAAGTAGCTTAAAATTTAGTTAGCGGCGAATCGAACCGTCTGGGTTGAACTGTCCCTGGGTACCCATTTGCATCTTCATAAGCTTTTCTTTCATCTCTGGAGTCATAGCGCCCATGATTTCCTTTTGGTACTTGGGTAAGACCTTCATGGCGGCAGCCATTTGATTATTGCCGTTTTTCTTCAGTTCTTCCTGCATTTCCTTCGCGATCTTCTCAAACATGGCCGGATCTTTCTCAAGCATGGCGAGAATCATCTCCTGCTGATCAGCTGGGGCATTCTTCATTTGCGACTGCACAACTTTCTTTAGGGCAAATTGTTTCAATTTTCCAAACATAGTGGCGATATTGTACAGAGGTCGGCGGGGTTCGTAAACAATTAGAGGGGGAAACGGCTGAATTGTAAGGAATAGCCATTATTTGCGTATCATTTCCGAGTCCGTACAAATTTCCAGAGGCTTTACATGTAGCTCATTTTGTGATATAAATGGCCATTAATTTAATTTCTGAGCAATGTTAAAAAAACTTGTCGCCTTCTATAAAAGAAACCGCTTCGTGACCCGCATGGCCGCCGCAGTGCTTTTGACCGCACTAGTTGCCTTTGTGTTTCTTAGGGATGACGCCGCGCCAGAGGAAACGATTGTTTCGGTACCAAATGTAACCGTGAGTACCGTACGAAACCTGGCTGGCTCTGATGATTTTTCAGCCGTGGGTACCGTATCGGCGATGTCAGAAGCCCGTCTGCAAGCCGAAAGTGCTGGTCGGGTAACTGCAGTTACTGCGCAGATTGGTAACACTGTCCGGGCTGGACAGGTGATTGCCACGATCGAGAATGCTTCAGAGCGCGCTTCCCTTCTTCAGGCAGAAGGCGCCTACGAAGCAGCGGTTGCCGGAGCTGTGCAGGGAAATAGCGGTTCTCGCGATGCTGCGAGTGCTCTTAAAAACAGTAAGGACGCTGCGGTAGCGGTCGTCCGCGATGCCTATACCGATAGCAACACTGCCCTCATTACCTCTATCGACCAATTTTTTTCTGAACCTGACGGATTTGTTCCGGGGCTCCGCATAGATGGAAATGCCAGTGTGCTCAACGCTGAACGAGTGGCTTTTCAGCCACTCATGACCACATGGAAGACTAGTGTCGATGGCGCTACTCCAGACAATGTGACCGCAAAGCTTGATGAAGCCGAGCGTAACGTGATCCGAACAATTGCTTTTGTTGATAGCTTTGCTGCCATAACGCGAGATTCACAAGGCAATAAATTTCTTGCCGGTGTACCGGTCACGAGCTTAGCCCCTGCCCTGCTTGCTAAAAGTTCGGAACTTAATGGTACCCTGCGTAGTATCCAGTCTGCACGCGCTGCTCTCACCTCGGCCGAAGAAGCAGCGCTCCGCTCAGAAATCGCCGGTAGTGGTGGTTCGGTATCTCTGGCAGATGCTCAAGTAAAAATTGCTCTGGGTTCACTACGGGCTGCTCAAGCTGCTTACGAAAAGACATTGGTGCGTACTCCAATTACAGGTGTCGTTAACGCACTTTACTTAAAGACCGGTGAGTACGTTTCTCCAGCGCAGCCGGCGGCAATTGTCGCCAACAACAACGGTCTTGAAATTAGGACAGATGTAAACGAATCAGATGCTGCCGCATTAGCGGTTGGCGACGTGGTAACAATCGATGAGACTGCAAGCGGGACAATCACTGCTATTGGTGGCGCAATTGATCCAACGACAGGACGCGTAGCCGTAAAGGTCAGTGTGGATGATGCGGCAAGTCTGAGTAACGGCTCAACTGTAAGCCTCACCTTTAGCAAAAAATCAGCTTCAGCCGAATCAAATGTTATCTCTATCCCTCTCTCTGCCATCAAGATGACTGGTAGTGGGCCGGTAGTGTTTACGGTGAATGATGAACGAAAGCTGACTCTCGGCTCGGTAACGCTCGGTGCCATCAGTGGCGAACGCGTGATTGTCGAAACGGGCTTAACCATGGATTCAGTAATTGTAGTGGATGCGCGTGGGCTTAAGGAAGGTGAAGAAGTAAACGTCGTAACAAACTAGTATATGCACTCCCTTTGGCTATTTTTTCTTCGGAAACGCGAATTTAGCGTGCTCCTCATGCTCACGCTCGTGGGCTTGGGTATTTATGCGGTACTCATTATTCCTAAGGAATCCTTTCCGGAAGTAATTGTTCCTGTCGGAGTAGTTTCGACCGTCTATCCGGGTGCCTCGGCAGCGGACATGGAAGAACTCATCACTATAAAGCTCGAAGAAGCAATTGCTAATCTTGATGACATTGAGTCGCTTACTTCAACTTCTCGTGACGACGTTTCAACGATTAACGTTGAGTTTGCGGCAAGTGCCGATATTGATGAGTCAATCCAGAAGCTTCGTGATGCGGTTGACGGAGCCAAGAGTGAACTTCCTTCTGACGCTAACGATCCGTTTGTTACCGAAGTAGACTTCTCGAACCAGCCGATCAACATTATTGCTATTTCTGCCAATCTCTCACCAGCGGCCTTTACCGCCCTTGGCGAAGAGATTAAGGATGAATTTGCTGGTATTAATGGTGTTTCTGACGTCCAGATATCGGGTACCCGTGAACGTCAAATCCAGGTGTTGGTGAAAGAGGAGGCACTTACCGCCTTTGGTATTGGAGTCTCCGATATTACTGCTGCACTGGGTCAGGCCAATCTTAATGTCCCCGTCGGTACCATCTCAACTGCCGGTATTGAATACGCAGTACGGTTTGCGGGTGAACTTTCAACCGTAGAAGACATTGAGAATACACCGATTCGGTCACAAACGGGACAGACCGTGTACGTCCGTGATGTGGCGACCGTGTCTGATACGGTGAGTAAAGAATCATCAATATCTCGGGTGTCGGTAGACGGTGTGCCGTCCGAGGCGTCCCTTACTGTTTCGGTCTTCAAAAAGGCCGGTACGGACGTAACTGTAGTAACAGAACGAGTACTTGATAAATTGGCCGAACTGCAGGCCGACGGCGCGTTGCTGTCTGACTCACAGGTACTCGTCGTCTTCGACCAGGGAGAACAGGTGCGTAAGGATTTGAGCGAACTCATTAAGGCCGGTCTAGAAACCGTGCTGCTCGTGTGTCTCTGTCTCCTTCTCACGATTGGCTGGCGTGAATCTCTTGTGGCGGCACTTTCAATTCCGCTTTCATTTGTGATTGCCTTTATTGGGCTTTACGCATCGGGCAATACTATTAACTTCATTTCTCTCTTTGCCCTCATTCTTTCGGTGGGTATTCTCGTAGACTCGGGGATTGTGGTGACTGAAGCGATTCACACTCGCTTACGAAAGACTGGCAATGCTATGGACGCTGCTGAGAAATCAATTCGTGAGTACGCCTGGCCTCTTATAGCCGGAACGATGACCACGATTGCTGTATTCGCTCCCCTCTTCTTCCTCTCGGGAGTGACTGGTGAGTTCATTGCTTCGATTCCCTTTACGATCATCTTCGTGCTCTTGGCATCAATTTTCGTAGCACTTGGCCTCGTGCCGCTGATTGCGATCTACCTCACGAGCAACACGCACTCAAATCGCTTTGAGCGTATTCAGGAGGAGTACAACGTTAAAGCCCAGGTGTGGTACCGCGCTAAGCTCGTCAATTTCCTCGAGAGCAAAACAAAGCAGCGTGTTCTTTTGTGGAGTATGTTTATTGGCCTTATTTTGGCCTTTACTCTTCCGGTGACTGGTGCCCTTAAGGTCATCTTCTTTCCCCCTGAGGACGTTGATTCAATTTACATTGAAATCGAAACCGTCCAGGGTACCCCGGTGACTGAAACCGACCTCGTGGTCCGTGCGGTTGAAGAAGTCCTCTACGAAAAGGACTACATTGAGTCGTTCACCACCACTGCAGGTTCTGGTTCAGCCTTTACTGGCAGTACCGATGCTGGCGGACGGTTTGCCAACATCACCGTTGCACTCAAGGATGATCGCGAAGAATCAAGTATTGATTTAGCCGCAACCTTGCGTGAAGACTTTAAAACAATTGCAGGTGGTACCGTTACTATTACCGAACAGCAAAACGGTCCACCGACTGGAGCCCCCGTGTTCATAAAACTCAGCGGTGATAATCTGGCCGATCTCCTGATTGTGTCTGATCGGTCAGAAGCACTTTTGCGAGATATTGAGGGAACACGTGACGTCGAGGCAAGCAGCAAGAGTAACGCCACTGAATATGTACTCACTGTCGACAAGGCCAAGGCTAGTGCGCTTGGTGTGTCACCAGCCGCCGTTGGTGGAGTACTTCGTACTGCAGTGTTTGGTGTTGAGGCAACCACACTTAATCAGAATGGTGAGGATATTGATGTGGTGGTACGTCTGGGCGTTGATAAAACCAGTACCGATACATCAGCTACGCCAAAAATTTCTATCGACGCTCTGCGGAACTTATCGGTCACCTCATTTTCGGGCAACAGCGTTCCGCTTAGCAGTGTAATTTCTGAGTCACTCGCTCCCGCTAGTGCAGCCATCAATCGTGAAGATGAAGAGCGGCAGGTCACTGTGCAGGCCTTTACTGCTGAAGGAGTGGCTGCGGGTGAAGTCGTGAGTGAATTCAAGAAGCGAGCTGGAGAACTGGAGCTCCCGTCCGGCGTGGAGGTGTCCTACGGTGGTGAGGCAGAAAATGTAAATCAGTCATTTACTGAAATGTTCATTGCGCTCGTGGTGGGGCTACTTCTTATGCTTGCCATCTTGGTGCTCTCGTTCAATTCAATTCGGTACTCACTCTACCTCCTTCTTATCGTTCCCTACTCCCTGATTGGTGTCTTCTTTGGACTGGCTGCTACTGGGCTCGCTCTCTCCTTCACTTCACTCCTCGGTGTAATTGCGCTCGCTGGCGTTATCATCAATCACGCAATTATTCTTATGGATTCGATGATTACACATAAGGCGTCGGAAGGCACAGACCCTTCCTTGCTAGATCGGGTTGCCGACGCAGCGGTGTCGCGATTCCGGCCAATTATGCTCACCACCATTACGACCGTGGTCGGTATGATACCGCTCTCAACCATCTCGGACTTCTGGAGTCCGCTCGCGTTTGCCATTATGTTTGGTCTTACCTTTGCCATGATTCTTACCCTGGTACTCGTACCGGTTCTCTATTATCGTGCGGAAAAGAAGAAGCTTGATCAGTTGGCAGTGCAGTAATATCTTCTTACTGATAAAAGCCGCACGTCCCTCTTTGGGCGTGCGGCTTTTATATGCCAGTTACCGTCTACGTCTTTGGCGGTGCCGGTGGAGGTGATTCCCGACGTGACTTGAGGACTGCCATGATACCGTTTACCAGAGCGACGCCAAGTAGAAAAAAAGTAACGTAGCCAAGGAGAAACGGTAGAATTCCAAAGGTCACGAGCCCAAGTGACGATAGGCTGGCCATGATGCCAAGGGTGTACCAGGACGTCGCCTGCAGCGCCGGCCCAAAGGTGCTCGGCATGATATGGGTAGTCATTAAAATCGCATTAATGTAGAGCATGGACACGAGCACAATCGTCGCTACCGTAGCGGTCCCAAGAACGAGTGTCCCGGTCATCATGACTTCAGCGGTAAAAGAGGCGAGCACTGTGAGTAGTATGACCACCATAGCAATGCGAAGCACGAAGTAGGTAAACCCCATCATGCGCCGTTCAGCCTCATCAATTTTGCCGTCAGCAATGGCGCCAAAAAAATTTACAATCGCCATAGTAGAGGTACCGACCCCTAGCGATATCGCGACCCCTTGAATCACCGTCGCTATCAAAAGCATATTATCCATATTGTTTTTATCCTACCATAACTAAAACCAGCACAACGTCTTACTTATTCACTCAGTTATAAAAGGAATGTCACACTACAAACATTTGTTCTTTGATATGGATAAGACGGTTACTCCAGCACGACAACCACTGCTACCGGAAATGGCGGCGCTGCTTAGCTCCCTATCTGAGGAGGTGATCATAGTTTCGGGTGGTGAACGACAACGGATTGCATCGCAGTTGGGTTCTTTGCGTCGTTTTACCCTGGCTCAAAATGGAAGTCATGGGTTTGATTGTGCTGATAATGAGCTTTGGTACGATCCGCTTGAAGACCATCATCGTAATGAAATCATGGAGCATATTGAGAAACTTATCGCTGCCCTTGATCACGAGATTGGTCACGACTATCTCCCTATTGAAGATCGTGGGGCGCAAATCACGTTTAGTCCCGTCGGTAACAATGCACCTCATGAAATAAAGAGTATGTATGATCCAGAGGCAAAGCTACGACTCGACCTGCTTTCTCGTATCCCCCTTGAGTCTGATGAGGTGGTGGTAAAAATTGGTGGGTCAACCAGCTTCGATTATATTCACAAAACTCGCCATAAGGGAACGGGTGTGACGCGGCTCATTGACCTGCAGGGATGGAATCGTGACGACTGCGTATACTTTGGAGACGGTCTATTCCCCGGCGGTAACGACGAATCAGTTATTGGGGTAATCGAAACCATTCCGGTAGTTGATCACCTCGACACCTACGAAAGATTACGTGCCATGTTTAAGTAAGAGTACTGAATAGATTGTATAGATACGAAAATCCCACGCCAGGTGCGCGGGATTTTGTCATGTATTATGTGGGTTCTAGAGCAGGATAGTGGCCTGGTTGTCACTTACTTCTAGAGTCCCGGTAGCAACCGTGAACTCACGAGTCGAACCATCAGCCTCGGTCACCTTCACCGCTCCAGTGCGCAAGGGTGAAATAAGAGCGGTGTGGTGCGCGAGGATGGTCATGTCGCCCGAGATGCCCGGCACCTGCACGCTCAAGGCCTCACCCACAAACAGTGGGCCGTCGACACGAGTGATGGTGAGTTGAAAGGTTTTCATAAATTAAGTAGTGGGGGGTGTGTTTTTCAAATTGTGAGTTAAATTGACATTAGATGCGAGGCACTCAAGCAAGATAGGTTGAGGCGTACTTGCTGTACGATGAGAACTATTTTACGAAGAGCAACAAAGCAGATGATGTTAATTTACCTCATCAATCCCCCCTTTCATGTAGAAAGCTGACTCAGGCTTATCATCATGCTTCCCATCAAGAATCTCACCAAAGCCACGGATGGTATCTGCGAGGGCTACGTACTTACCAGGAGAGCCGGTAAATACTTCCGCTACTGAAAATGGTTGTGACATGAAGCGCTGAATCTTGCGCGCACGATACACCAAGGTCTTGTCTTCTTCTGATAGTTCCTCGATGCCGAGAATGGCGATAATGTCCTGCAGGTCTTTGTAACGCTGGAGCACCATTTTGACGCCCTGAGCAACACGGTAGTGCTCTTCCCCTACAATGGTAGCATCGAGTGCTGAAGAGTTACTTTCAAGCGGATCAATCGCTGGGTAGATACCGAGTGAGGCGAGTTGGCGTGAGAGTGATACGGTCGAGTCGAGGTGAGCGAAAGTTGTGGCCGGCGCTGGGTCGGTAAGGTCGTCAGCCGGCACGTACACCGCCTGAATCGATGTAATTGAACCCTTCTTTGTTGAAGTAATTCGCTCCTGCATTTTACCCATTTCCTCAGCCAGGGTTGGCTGGTACCCCACCGCTGAGGATACGCGGCCAAGGAGTGATGATACTTCCTGTCCGGCTTGAGTAAAGCGGAAAACGTTGTCCATGAAGAACAGTACGTCCTTACCACCTTCACCATCACGGAGCGCCTCGGCCATGGTAAGGCCAGTGAGTCCGACGCGCGCACGAGCCCCTGGTACTTCGTTCATTTGACCGAATACAAGGGCTGTTTTATCGAGTACGCCTGAGTCTTTCATTTCGTGGTACAAGTCATTTCCTTCACGTACGCGTTCACCGACACCAGCAAACACTGAGTAGCCACCGTGCTCTGAGGCCACGTTGTGGATGAGCTCTTGGATGAGTACGGTCTTCCCTACCCCAGCTCCACCGAAGAGTCCGACCTTACCACCCTTAATGAATGGAGCGAGCAGGTCGACCGACTTTATGCCAGTTTCAAATACTTCAGTTTTAGTCGACTGATCAACAAAGGCCGGCGCTTCCTGGTGGATGGCGCGGAGGTTGTTCTTTGAAATTGGTGCGCCACCATCGAGCGTGTCACCAAGTACGTTAAAGAGGCGACCGAGTGAGACTTCGCCCACGGGCACACTGATTGGTGCTCCGGTGTCGAGGACCTCAAGACCGCGGGTGAGACCCTGGGTGTCCTGCATCGCAATCGCGCGCACTCGATTGAGGCCAACGTGCTGCGCCACCTCAAGGGTGAGTACCTCGCCACCCTCACGCTTTACCGTGAGAGCGGTGAGGAGTTCTGGAACACCTTCAGGGAAGTGAACGTCTACAATCGGGCCGATAATCTGGGTAATGGTTCCGGTTTTTGTACTCATAAATTTTTGTGAAGACTAGTAATTTAATAAAGACTCAGTACCACTGAGTAGCGAAAGCCCGTAAGGTACTCGCTACTAAGTACTACTTCGATAAGCCAAGGTGACCAAGAAACAGAAAACCACAAACAACTGCTATCAAAAGCAATATACCGGTGACTGTCTGAAATTTACGATAGTAAAGCATTATCTGAGGTCTATCTTTAAAAAAGTGTTCGAATAAGAGAGGCAAGGCGTTACTCACTGCAATCACGACAAAGCTCCACTCAATAATCTTTAGTGCTAGCAGAAGACCAGGAAAGTCTAAAGGTATGTTACCGGCCTGCAAGCTGGTTTCTACGGCTCCGCTATAGAACGCGTACCAAATGACGAGTGGAGAAATGATGTTTAAGACAAAATTTTTCATATCTATTTCATCGCCTCTACTCCGGCGGTGATTTCACTCACCTCAGCCGTAATGGCTGCCTGACGCTGTTTGTTGAACTTAATCGTGAGGGCCTTCACTACTTCCTTACTCTTATCGGTCGCGTTCTTCATTGCTACCATACGCGCACTGTGCTCACTTGCTTTGCTTTCAAGGAGCGCGTGGTAGAGAATTACCTGCACAAGCTGAGGAAGGAGAATATCAAGTACCTCCGCACCGGATGGTTCGATGGTGTACTCGCGCGCCTTTACTTCAGCTACAGTGGCGGTACTGTACTTCCCAACTCGGGGCGCGATGTCTTTGGCAATCTGGCTAATTTCGCCCGCTATGAGCGGTAGTACTTGGCGCACGGTTGGTGCCTGCTCGAACGTTGAAACGAAGTTCTGGTAGATAACTACCACCTTACTGTAGCCACCTTCCGTAAATGCATTAATTACCATAGCCGCGCTCGCCTCTACATCGGCCAACGTAACACCATCGTTTACGTTTACGAACTCAGCGATGAGCTGCTTCTTCTCGCGACGCGAGAATTCAACCGCCTTGCGGCCAAAGGCGACAACATCCACGGTAGCGTGCTCCTTGAAAAGATGCTCCGCTTTCTTAAGTACCGCACTGTTTACGCTTCCGGCCAATCCCTTGTCGCTGGTCACAATGATAGCGAGGACGGCCCCATCAGGGCGAGCCGTGGTAAGTGGATGCGTGATGCTACCCAAAGAAGCGGTAAGGCGTTCCAGGATGGTAACGGCACCAAGCACGTACGGACGACTCGCAAACGCGCGTTCCTGACTCTTGCGCATTTTAACCGCCGAAACCGACTCCATGGCCTTGGTGACCTTGCCAGTTTTCTTGGTAGAAATTATTTTGTTCTTGATTTGCTTGAGAGCCACAAAAGAATATATTTAAGCGGTGTAGTAGGTTGGATGTGCCGACTTGAAGGTATTCATGAGTTCAGTGAGGGTCGCGATGGTTTCGTCACTGAGTTCACGCTTCTCCTCGATCAGGGTAACGA
The DNA here is from genome assembly GCA_019750255.1 of Patescibacteria group bacterium. Classification (GTDB taxonomy): domain Bacteria; phylum Patescibacteriota; class Minisyncoccia; order Phycocordibacterales; family UBA918; genus OLB19. The sequence continues at coordinate 13,860 of JAIEOU010000004.1, read as the reverse complement.
GCGCCTTATTTTCGCGCTGTACGAATTCTAGCCAAGCCGCTTCCATTTCTCGCACTTTAGTTACCGGTGCTTTGTCGTAGATACCGTTGTTGGCTGCGTAGAGAGAAATAACCTGGAGGTAAAACGGCATTGGATTGTTCTGTGGCTGCTTGAGGAGCTCGACGTACTTGCGGCCACTTTCGATACGCTGCTTTGTGTCATCATCAAGATCTGAAGCAAACTGTACGAAAGCTTCGAGTTCACGGAACTGCGCGAGCTCAAGACGAATCTTGCCGGCCACTTTCTTCATGGCCTTGGTCTGCGCACTTGACCCTACGCGTGATACAGAAATACCAACGTTAAGGGCTGGGCGGATACCTTTGTTGAAGAGATCGCCTTCGAGGAAGATTTGACCATCGGTAATCGAGATAACGTTCGTTGGAATGTAGGCCGATACGTCACCTTCCTGAGTTTCGATGATAGGAAGCGCGGTAATCGAACCACCGCCGAGTTCTTTTGAGAGCTTGGCTGAACGCTCAAGGAGGCGTGAGTGGAGGTAGAAAATATCACCCGGGTAGGCTTCGCGTCCTGGTGGGCGACGGAGGAGGAGTGACATCTGGCGGTAGGCGTTCGCGTGCTTTGAGAGGTCATCAAATACAACGAGGACGTCCTTGCCTTGCGCCATAAAGAATTCACCAATGGCGGCACCAGCAAATGGTGCTAAGAACAGCATTGGTGAGGCTTCAGAAGCAGAGGTGGCAACGATGGTGGTGTATTCCATCGCTCCAGCTTCTTGCAGCTTGGCCATTAAGCTCGCGGTTTTTGATCGCTTTTGTCCAATTGCGACATATATACAGAGTGGGCGCTTCTCTTTTGGTTCGTACTTTTGGTTGATGATGGTATCGATTGCTACCGTAGTCTTTCCGGTACCGCGGTCACCAATGATGAGCTCGCGCTGGCCACGACCAATCGGAATCATTGAGTCGATAGCCTTGATACCAGTGTGAATTGGTTCGTTCACGGCTGAACGCTCCATCACGCCGTAGGCTACACGCTCAATCGGCATGTTGGCCTCAGCCTTGATGGCGCCCTTGCCGTCGATTGGTGCACCGAGGGGCGAGACCACGCGACCCACAATGTTTGGTCCTACCGGAATCGAAAGCAACTTCTTCGTGCGATGCACGCGCATACCCTCTTTGATGCGGCGTGATTCACCAAGCACCACCACCTTTACGGTGTCTTCCTCGAGGTTAAGAACGAGACCCAGCAGTGCCGACTCACTTCCGAGCGTATCAGTCAGTGATTTACCAGCTTCAGTTTCAAACACCACCATTTCCATCATTTCCGCTTTAGGCAGACCGTCGATTTCGGCAATACCGTCACCCACGGCCGTAACCACTCCGATTTCTTCCGGAAGGGCTTCGGTGGCGAGGGCAGCAATTTCTTTCTTGATCTTGTCGATGATAACGGTACTCATATGATTGGAAATAATAAGGAGAAATAAGGAGGCGTAGCCGACTATATTTTCCTTATACCGGCGCCTCGTTACTTTTGAGCATCAGAGCGAAAAAAGTAACGGCGGCGAACGGTAAATGTTAATAAGATCTACTGGGTCACACGCTCATACAGTGACGCAAGGGCGCGCTTGTACGACGTGTCGATGCGCTGGTAATTGTTGCTCACGATAATGCCACCGATGAGGGAGTCGTCGATAACAACACGGGGTTCGTCTTTTGCTTCAAGGCTCGTAAGGAGCTTAGCGATAACCTCTTTGTTACGGGCAAGCTCGGCTTCGCTTGCCACCACCACAGTTGCTTCGGCACCACTCACACTATCTTCGAGTCGGCGCAGGACGCCACGCATGATACTGGGAAAGAGTCGCTCGTGATTGCGCTTTGTAAGCACGTCACGGACACCAGCGATCACCGAAACTGCGTCGTGATGTTCACGCAAGAGAGACAGGATAGCAGTGATGTAGCGATCTTTCATAAGTGGTGGCGATTACGCCTGCTCACGCAGAAGCTTTTCGGTGGCTAGGATAGCCAATTTGGTAATTTCTCCTTCGCTTTCCTTCTCTGCCTTTCGCTTTTCCTCAAGAGCACGGGCTTCGGCATCAGCCACGATGGCTGCGGCTTTCGCCTGCGCTTCCTTTACCACTTCCTCCCCTACCACCAGAGCATGGCCCCGGGCACGCTCGGCAATCAGAGCGGCTTCACCGTGGGCCGCAGCAACGACTGTTTGCTTTTCAGTCTCAGCAGTCGCTTTGGCCGCAGCTGCCTCCTCGGCGTCTTTCATACCCTGCGCGATTTTCTGACCACGCTCTTCAAGCATCCGCATGACGGGCTTGTAGAGGAAGTACGAAAGAGCGGCGAGCAGTATGCCGAAGTTGACCAACTGTACGACGATGAGCTTCCAGTTGATGCCGAAGGCTTCAATAATTTGATCCATGCAGGTTGGGTGAAGTGAGTAATGGGTGGTTGTAATCGTGCGAATTCGTGTGCCGGTCACCGCCATTACTTTTATCGCTGTGATGCTCAAAAGTAATGAGGTGCCGGACTAAGGAAAATATAGTCGTAGCTTTGCTACTCCTTATTTCTCCTTAATTAAGCAAATTTGATAACGAAAGCGACTACCAGTGCAAAAATCGCTAGCGCTTCCACGAAGGCGATACCAATAAACATGGTTGCTTGAATTTTTGGCGCAGCTTCTGGGTTGCGACCGATGGCTTCAAGGGCTCGTGATGCAAGCATACCAATACCGATCGATGGACCAAGGACACCAATAGCAGCGGCAAATGCCATAGCAAAGGCCTTCATAACATCTGCATCAAGTGCAGCGATCTGCGTGGCTACTTCTAATTCTGTCATAACAAATACGTTTACCTCTTGTAATAATCTCTGTGCTCATAAATGTGATCCATTATTTCTTCAAAAAAAGAAAAAAAGACGTACATTCGCAATACTGGACAAGTACGAGCCACGCGAGCGGCGGGACTCGTGATTACCCACTAATGCGGTTCTGCAGCTGCGAGCTTGATGAAGAATAGTGTCAAGACTGAAAATATGAAGGCCTGAATGAATCCTACAAACACCTCAAACGCTAAGAGGGGTACTGGTAGGACGTATGGTACAAAAAACATAACGACCACCAGGAGCGTCTTTCCGGCAAAAATGTTTCCAAAAAGACGGAACGAGAAGGAAATAAGGCGAGCAATTTCAGAGATCAGTTCAATGAGGCCAATCACAAAACCGAGTGGTGAATGGAAGTTAAAGAACTTACCGCCATATTTTAGGAGGCCAAGGGTGACCACGCCGGCAATTTCGATGGTCAGAAAGGCAACGATAGCAAAGGCGAGCGTGATATTAAGATCGGTGCCGGCTGGGTAGAGCCACGGAATGAGGTGGCCATCATGGTAAGTGCCAAAAGCGGTAACGCCTGGTAGTAGTCCAACCCAGTTGAGGGCAAGTATGAATATGAACAAGGTCATTATGACCGGGAAGTACTTACGAGCAAGATTCTTGCTTTCGAGTACTTCGGTCATATAGTCGTAGACCCCACCGACCATGAGCTCGGCCACGCTCTGTGATTTTCCGGGAATGAGGGCAAGGCGACGGGTCGCCACAAATACCAAGGCTATGACAACAGCCATGGTGAGCCAGGTGGTAATGAGAGTGGCAGTGATTGGTATACCAAAAAAATCCCCAACGATATACGGTGAGAGTTTGACGGAAATACCTTCCGCCGCGTGTGCAGTTGCTACGAAGCTAGACATGCTGACGAATTACACGCAAAAGCCTTTCTTTTGCGGCCGTATAGTAGCAATTTAATGCTTATTTAACAAGCTGTAAACTATAGTTATTTATCTAGGAACCGTGATACTATTCTCCCATATATGGAAGGCGACCCAACAAGAGCACTTGCAACCTCGCGCGAAAAAATAATTTCTGAGGAGGATGTACCTGAGAGTGCAGCACTTACTCCTGAGGTCATATCCGGCATTAAGGATATGCTGTTTGATGAGTACATGAAGCAGCAGCTCATTGAAGATTTCTTTGAAGAACTTCTTGAATACGTTGAAGATGATGAAGTTGATGCTATGAAGGGAGCACTCGCGGAATACTCAGATGCCGAAGTCTACGCTGCGATTTCTCTGCCCAAGGAACTCCGTGAACGACAGTTTACGGGTTTTCATGAAAAGATTGTGGGTGGGAGAGACCCTAGAGCTCTCATGAGTGAATTTGTAGCCTTGAGTGCAAAGCATGGTTTTGGTGTCGGCTACCACACCTCGGCTGCCGATATCAAACAAGATGAAAGTAGTGGTCGTTGGGAAATTATTGGCCGTGAACCTGACCATCGAGATGGTGATTTAGCTCGAGCCTACTATAGCTCACACTATCGGCACCTCTATTCACCCAAGGACCATCAGTTATACGTAAAAAAGCAGCACCCTCGATTTATTTATATTGTTCGAACTGAGCCGACCCATAAAACTGATGGTAACTGGAGTCGCGCTAGCCGATTAAGTATTATAGCAAAGGTGCCTTATGCTGACGTGGTTGGCTATGTCGAGACCACGACTAAAAAAGTTGAAGGCCGACGCTAGGGAATAGCGTGGCCTTCATGTTCGTCCATCATCAGATGCGAATCGTGCATCACGGATTGCAAAGGCAATTTCCGTATTGCTGTACTGAGCGAGGATGGTTCGCACGCCCGCATTGCGAGGAGCTTTGACCAGTTTTGCAGCCAGTTCGTGATTTTCCCAAAAGTTAGGCTGCTGCTTGTTGAGCGAGCTGATAGCTAGTCGCAGATTCGCTCTAACTTTGGGAACGCCATCCCGACGAATGTCCCAATCTTCAGACAGAGCGAGGGGAAGTATTTCTGTTAGCCTTCTGTTCCAGTGCATGACACACCTCCGGACCCTATAGTATCATGAATAATTAATAATGTCAAACAACTACGCCACCGGGTCTGGATGCTCGTTATAGACGGCGGTTACGGCCTGTTTCATCTCTTCAGTGAATCTCACTTCCCCACCATCAATATCCACAGCAAGCTGCGCCATAGTGGTAGCACCAATGATCGAGCTCGTTACAAACGGCCGACTGACAGTAAAGGCAATCGCAAACGTTGATGGGTCAATCTCGTACTCTTTGGCAAGGCTCACGTACTTCTCTACCGCCGCTTGGGCGCGCGGTGGATTATAGCGGTCCTCGTTGCGCTTAAAGAGTACGTGCCGCGCCCCTTCTGGCCTTGCCCCACCAAGATACTTGCCTGAAAGCACGCCCATGGATAGTGGTGAATACGCGAGGAGGCTAATATTTTCCCGAAATGAAAATTCACTATGCCCTAGCTCGTAGGTGCGGTTAAGGAGCGAGTACTGGTTTTGAATCGAGGCGATGCGGGTGTAGCCCTTCTCCCGCGCTATCCGCAAGTACTCGCTCATTCCCCACGGTGATTCATTGGATACACCAATTGCACGCACCTTTCCCTCCTTCACGAGCTCATCGAGCGCGGCCAGGGTTTCCTCTATCGCTGCCCCATCGGTACCAAAGTCACTATCGTAGGCGCGCACACCAAAGTTGTTGAGCCGTCGGTCAGGCACGTGGACTTGGTAGAGGTCGAGGTAATTCGTTTGTAGGCGTGTGAGCGACCCTTCAATAGCCGCGCGGATGCTATCGCGAGTGAGGCCTGCGCTCGCGTCACGGTGCATGATATTTCCCGCTTGGGTTCTTCCTGATACCTTAGACGCAATCACAAGGTTGTCACGCTTCCCTCGCTTGTTTATCCAGGTGCCAATGTACGCTTCGGTCCGTCCCTGCTTCTCGGGTTCTGGTGGAATAGGGTAGATTTCGGCTGTATCAATAAAATTAATACCCCGCTTATCAATTGCGTAATCGAGCTGCTCATGTGCTTCAGCTTCCGTATTCTGCTGCCCCCAGGTCATGGTGCCGAGGCAAATGGTGGTTACCTCAATTCCGGTGTTTCCAAGTGTTCGTTTTTCCATACAGTAGTTATTACTGCATCAGTATACGTGGTGAAACATTCATGTCTACGTTTGAGTGTATGCTACTGCAGATACTACGTTGATTAACTAACGCTTTAATCCACCAAGGAGCATGACGACTAGCTTCACCATCTTTTCCTTATCTTGTGGGTCACTTTCAGCGATGAGAAGTGTAAGTGCGGTGAGTGTGGCAGGTCTAATAACACTCGTATTAAGTAGTTTGGCTTTTTGTAGGTACCAAATAAACGCGTACGCACCAGTGCGTTTATTTCCATCAACAAACGGATGGTTCTTGATAATGAAGTACAGGAGGTGGGCTGCTTTCTCTTCGACGGTTGGGTACAGCGTTTGGCCACCAAAGCTTTGCATAACGTTACCGATAATTCCCTCAACCGCGCCACGATTACGCTCGGTGGCAAAGTTGTCAGTTGCTTCTCCTTTATGCATCAATTCCCCCTTAAGTACCGATACACCTTCCATGAGTGTGATTGCCGTAAGCGCGACGCTGCGTTTCGTAACTTTCTTTGGCGTGAGGGCTTCTTTGTCGTACGCATCCAGTGAAAACCAGGTGTCAGCAAAAGCGCGCACTAACTCAAGTACGGATTCTGTATCAACGTTACTTTTAGCGGGAGCAAGTGATTTCAGCGTTTCTACCGCCTTTTGAAACTCTTCGTAATGCGCACCAATCTGGCTGCGGTTAATGGTGAAGCCTTTGGTGATATGTTCACGTAGAGTTTTGGTGGCCCACTGGCGGAAGTCTGTTGCTAACTTTGAATTAACCCTGTAGCCAATAGAAATTATGGTATCGAGGTTGTAGTGTATTACGTCTCGCTCAATAGTTCGCTTTCCCTCAGTTTGAACTATCCGGAAATTCCGGATAGTTGGGGCCTCCTGCAAATCACCGCTTTTGTAAATATTCTTTATATGTTCATTTACTGGACGAACATTAACCGCAAAAACAGATGCAATCTCTGCCTGGCTTGCCCACACTGTCTCACGTTCAAAATCCCCGCGGAGTTTTACCACTCCCTAAGGCCCACGAAACTAAACCAGCTCTTTTTGCATTACCTTCTTCATTGAAGATATTATTTCATCAGAAATACGCGAATATGCGACAGTGTAAGTTAACTGTTCGTCACAGTTGCCAAACTACGAAAACTTCACCTGATCACTCACGATTGGCTTGATGTACTGCTGGTATCTCGCGTCAGCGATGGTGAGCTTGTAGTTGATGCGGTTGATGGTGACTTTGTAGGTCTTTCCCTTCTGGCCCCGGGTAGTTACTTGGATACGAAACTCCCCCGTTGCTCCCGGCGGAAGCTTGGCAAAAAGTAGCGTGCCAATCGTTACTTGGGTCACTCCCTCTCCCCGACAATCGACTTCGGCCGTGGTAATGAGCCCCTCACCCGTACCTTCAATCTGGTACATAAAACCAGTCACCGTCTTCCCCGACGCAATCGAGAGCGGTATAAACACCGCTTCTTTCTTCGTGATGATATTGATTTGCAGAAAGAACTTCCCTGCCCCTTTATCAGGTTCTCCTCTCTTTCTCGTTACGTCATAGCGAGCAGTACTTTTCTTTAGCTTGACGGTGATGTAGTCATCGATGCCTTCCGCCTTCTTAGCGACTACCATTTGCGCCCGTAGCTTCTTCAGCTGGTCATTGGCTTCTTTGAGTAACCGCTTCTTTACCGCCGCTGGCTTTTCCATAGGGTAATTATAAGGGATATCTGGAAGGGTTTAAGGGGTGGCGGTGGATTTAAGTTTTGTAGCTCCCTGCGTTGCTATTCATTGCCCTTGGGTTGCCAGTTTACTACAATGACCTCATGATAAAAACCAAAGGTCTGCACCATATCACCGCGATAACCAGTGACCCCCAAGCCAATGTCGATTTCTACGAAGGCTTTTTGGGACAGCGATTTATCAAACGAACGGTAAACTTCGATGACCCAAGCGCCTACCACCTCTACTATGGCGACGCTGTTGGTACTCCTGGTACCGCCCTTACCTTCTTCTACTGGGCGGGTATTCCCGACGGCACCCGTGGCAGTGGCGAGGTGGACAGCATCTACTACGCCATCCCTCCTGGTTCAATCGAATACTGGAAGCAGCGGGCAGAGACGTTCCTTGTCATTCAGGAGGAAAAACAGCTCCCCTTTGGCGAAACATGCCTCATGATTAAAGACCCTGATGGGCCCAAAATTGGCCTCGTTGAGGCTACTGTAGACGATGCGGTACAACACTGGGCCGATGGTCCCATCCCCCACGAGCACAGCTTGCGGGGCTTTTATGGTACCCTCCTAAATCTACCTGAGGGTGGATCAATCACCCCACTACTGACCGTAGGACTCGTCTATAGCGAAGTGGCGACGAAGGACGGTGTGACGAGGTATGAGGCCACCTCCTGGCCGGGGAAATTCCTTGCCACCAAGCCCTGCCCCGATATGCCCCGCGCCACGCAGGGTGCGGGTTCTATTCATCACATTGCCTTTCAGGCTGAAACGGATGCAGAACTCATGGCGCTTGGAAAACAAGTGCAGAATCTCGGCGTCGCCACGACGGGTCTCATCGACCGCCAATACTTCCACTCGGTGTACTTTATGACGCCAGCTTCAATACTATTTGAAATTGCTACCGATGACATTGGCTTTACCATAGACGAACCAGCCGACGAACTCGGTGAACATCTCATGATTCCACGACAGTACGAACACCTTCGAACTTCTATCGAGGCGCACCTCACCCCCCTTTCGCTGCCGCGTCATAAAAAATAATATGCTGATACCAGCCTCACTGCCCCCGCACGGAAACGAAAGCGTTCTGACCGTTGGTAATACCATGAACCCAACAAGAGCACTCATTTTGCTTCACGGTCGCGGTGGGTCGGCCGAAGATATCGTAAGTATCACGGCTCATCTTAACCTACCCGACAACGTCCTTGTGCTAGCACCTCAAGCGGCCGGGAGTACGTGGTATCCCGAGCGCTTTATCGCTCCACAGCAAGCAAATCAGCCTGCGCTCGATTCTGGCCTCGCACGAGTACACACGCTCGTTACCCAACTAGAAACAGCATTCCAAATGCAACCAGAACACATAGCACTAGCGGGCTTCTCCCAAGGTGCGTGTCTGACGGCTGAATATCTAAAGCGCCACCCACAGTGGTATCTTGCTGCCGCTATCTACAGTGGTGGTCTCATCGGTGGTGATGCAGAAGTCCAGCAACAAATTGACGGCTCCCTAGCCAGCACCCCGATCTACATTGGCTGCGATGAAGAAGATTTTCATATCCCCGCCGACCGTTTGCGCGCAACCGCCACCTACTTTACGCACCACGAAGCCGATGTCACTCTCCGTTTGTATACAAATCTGGGCCACACGATACATCCTGAGGGGCTGGAGTTTTTAAAGAGGGTGTTGGGGTAGTTTTATGCTTCCGGTGGTCACGAGTTACTAACTATATTTTTTCGCCTTCGGCTCAAAATCTAGTAAGTACTCTCGACCCCGGCGCACTCGTGGCGAGCCACATCGTTTACGCCTTCCACCGAGCCCCGTAAGTGACATTAGTCACTTACTAAACTAAAAGCGTATCCATTGTTTATGGATACGCTTTTAGTTTGACTCGGTGGACTATAGGGGAAATTTACCGAACCAGTTTAGGGAGTATCTAATGAAGTTTTGGGTGACATATCAAGCATGCCCTACCTTGCAACAGATTTTGTAAAAGAATATTCACTCCGTATCATTACAAGGTTTTAAGCATCTGTCGCATCAATTCTATCTCCGCTGTCTGTGTCTCCATAATTGCCTTGGTCAAATCAGTGATTTCTTGATTTTCTAAGTATGGTTGTACACTTTGTGCCATCATTATTGCTCCCATGTGGTGCATAACCATATCTTCGAGAAAGACCTTATCTAGAGCAGCTCCCCTGAGAGTTGAGAGGTCACGCATCATAGGTTTGTAGTCTTTAGGGTCAGCAACATATGCTTCCCCGTACCACGCCTGATACCACTCCTTCATCATAGCGATCTCTTTCTCTTGTGCCGCGATGATGTCTTCAGCGAGCTTCTTGATTTCAGGAGTTGAACCGCCACGAGCGATTACCTCCTTGGCAGTATCAACTGCTTCTTGGTGGTGTGGAATCATACCCTTAAGAAACTCTCGTTCACTCTTTACCATCATCATTGAGTGATCCATGCCACCCATCATACCCATGTCGTTGTCAGTAGGGGCATTACCCATCAGTGACCCATCAGGCATACGGTGCATACCAGCCGGTACGTCATCACCCATATTCATACCCATTTTGGTATCAGTATCCTTATTTGCACCAAAACTATACGCTACGGCACCAACGACTAAGATTCCGAGTCCAATAATGATTGCAATTGATTGATTTTTCATAAATTATTTTATTACATGACCATCATGGTCATACTGTTAAACATTGCTAACATCCAAATACACATCGTTATCATAAAGACTGCCTCAATAATGGTGACGGTCGAGAGCGGAAGTTTGAAGTAGGTCCCGAGGCACACGCAGTGCAGGGTTTCTTTTTTAATCATTGACTGCAAAGCGCCGATAAGGCTAGCACTATAGATAAACAAAGTGATGAGAGTCGCAGGTAGAATCAGGACTTGAAGTATAAAGAGAATACCAAGAGTGATCTCTAAGAATGGGTATACCTGAGAATAAACGATGCTTCGTTTTGCCAGTGGGTCGTACATTGCAAATCCCTCTGCAAATCCAACTACATCGGATAGCTTGATGGCCCCAAAGAATATCATAACCCAGCCCATAAGGTGGGACATGTAGTCAGGGTAGGCGTGAAATTGTACCGAATAAAGCGAAATAAGTGCCGCCACCAAGTATATGGTAGCGATTGGCCAGTATGACCACACAGTTACATTTGTTGTGTGATGAATTTTTACTGCACTTGATGTTGAATGATTATGTTCCATACTATTTACGCTTTAAACGATACACCTGTAGTATTTCTCCGACTGGCTTCTTTACGTCTCCTGACTTAATTTGATTCACTACACAGTGAGAGAGGTGTTCTTCCAAGAGTACATCTTCTATATTTGAAAGGGCTTGTTTTACGGCTGAAGTTTGCGTGATGACGTCAATGCAGTATGTATCTTTCTCGATCATTCCCTGCAATCCACGCACTTGTCCTTCGATAATTTTGAGTCGACGGACTAACTTTTTGTGTGAATCTTTCATGCACACAAGTATACCCCCTAGGGGGTATTTTGTACAAGTAGTTGCTTCGTAAAATATACTCGTGGACCCTAGCGGACTTGAACCGCTCGCCTCGTCCATGCCATGGACGCGCTCTACCGGATGAGCTAAGGGCCCGACATTTTTATGCGCTGTAGTATACGAGAAATAGGTGTCTAGGAAAAGTGGATTATTTTCAGCTGCGACTACTTGCCTTTCTACCAAGTGAACTTGATCAAAAGAATGCAGTATGATCTAATCTGCCCCACATGGCGACAGAACATGCGTACGGCGCTACAATTTTAAATAACGCTACAGAATCTTCTGCTGTCGCATTTCTTCTCGAGTCTAATAGTTTATTCAAAATTCCCACTCATGCACAACGTATAAGTATTCTCGAAAGGTTTAAACTAGCAAAAACATTTGCCCGGGCTTTTGATCTAGTTCTTGTTCCGCCGGGTACCGACCTGGTGGACCCTCTAACGGTACCCCTTGACCAAATTATTTTAGTCGAACTCAAAACTACCAGAAAAAGATTACCAGAGAATCCAAAAGGCTTCTTTTTTGGAGCAACGGAAAACGAGTTTAAGCTCGCGGAGCAGCTTGGTGACCAGTTTCGCTTTTGCTTTGTAAGTTTACACCCAGAAACTAAAAGCTACGCCCTGCTTACCGCAAAAGAGCTTCACGAAAAAGTTAGGACGAAGAGGCTTCAGTACCAAGTCAATTTGTACTAACTAATATCCAGATTACATAAAGAGACGCTAGATTTTGGAGTATGACAAGCGGAAGACCCAGCTGGAAGTACCATTTGCGGGTTTTGTGGCGGAGGAGGAGCATTCCAGTATAGACGCCTATGGCGCCAAAGGCAGCGGCCATAAAGAAAAGCACACCTTCGGAGATGCGTTCGGGGTTGCCGCCTCGCATCGACCGGCGCTTGTCATTGGCCATAATTATAAAAGCAACGATGTTTATGGCCGCGACGAGTCCGATGAGTAGTTGTTCAAGAGTCATGATAATTAGCGCTTGGTATTTAACAGTAGATCCCGGGTGATTTCTATGAGGTGGTTGGGGTACTGCTTTAGGTTTACCTCAATCGCCTGCTGGTGTGCGGTGGCGGCCTTAAAGCGCTCCCACTCATGGCCGCGGATGTCGTTATCAAACCAGATGAAGTCGTGTGACCAGTCTATTCCTTCGGTCTTGGCCACATCCCAAGTCGTCGGGAGAATGCGGTCGATGTCAGGATGGAGTTCTGGTGGTACGTGCTGCTTCATGATAGTACGTGCTCGCTCAGGGTTGCCATCGCGACAATGAGTGGTGAGCCAAAATGTCGTGTGGGACCGGAGAGCAATGAGGAAATCGGCCAGCCCGGCAGCTGCCTGGTTCTCGGTTTCCCAGTGATCCTCATGAATCATTGTGCCATCGATGTCGAGATACATATTCATGAATAGGGTTGAGGCTTTGCTTATGCCGTTGGTCTAGTCTACCGCTTTCTCGGGCTTACGGTATTGGCGTTATACCCTGCTAATAAAGGCTACAAATGCTTGACTATAGGTACCGGTACGGTATGATACTGCGACTGGTGGTTTGGCCTGTGAAAGTATCACTTACGTAGGCGCCGTACAGAAACTGGGCCCTTAGCTCATTTGGTAGAGCGCCTCATTTGCACTGAGGAGGCGGGGGGTTCGAATCCTCTAGGGTCCACGAGTACAAAATTGCACCCATCCGGGTGCTTTTTTGTTCGTGGACACTATAAGCATAGTGCCTGCGCACTATGCGTGAGGATTCGAACCGGCGGAGTGTTGTTACGAGCGCGCCATTGCGCGAGTAAGCACGAGCCGCGTCCAGTAGTACTTACGAGCGTAGCGAGTTAGTAACTGCGGGATCAATCCTCTAGGGTCCACAAACGTTAAGAAAATTGCCCTCGCGGGCAATTTTTAGTTTGTGGAAGCCGCAGCGATGTTTTCTGCTTCTCCCTTGAGCAGAAAACCGCGAGGCGGGGTCGAGAGTACTTAGTAGAATCAGAGCGCAGCGAATGATTATGCTTAGTAACTCGTGACCACAAAAAATGAGATTTGTTGCAGCGAAATAATATCTTAGTGATTCGTGACCACGAAAATAAAATTAAGGAAACAAAAGAGCCGCCCAACCGGCCCTTTCAGGCTAGTTGTGCGGCTATTGGGAACCCGTAAGTTGAGCAATGAGCCAGATCCATCCGCCGATGGTAGCCAAACCCAAAAAGAAGCATAGCTTGGCACAAGCAAGCAGAATCACTCCCCCCACCAGTACATAGACGTTCCACTCAGCCTTGTCAACAGGGCGAAAAACTGAATCGTAGGAGGGTCGCAGGCTCATTTTTTCATGGCAGAGCTCTTGTCCGCCAAGCGAAAGACGAGCTGGCGGCTGTTTGGCGGTAGCTGGGCTAAATAAAATAGTCCAGGAAAGCTTGGTCAAACGGACCCACTGCCCGAAGAAAAGCCATCCCAAGCAGGCACTCCCAATTTTCCATATCAACATGGTAACCTCCTAAATTTCCGCTAGGATTATGTATTATTTTATAATATTGTCAAATATAACCATTGCCACTCTCAACCCCCAACCGCACGTTAAGATACAACCATGTACCAGCAACTATCGCCTAGCGAACGTGAACAGA
>JAIEOU010000003.1 GCA_019750255.1 Patescibacteria group bacterium | reverse complement strand
GACATTAAACTGGGAGACACCAGAAGAATCGTTTGCTAAACTATTTGGTATTAGTGCAGTTGGGGTTTGAGTCTAAGTAGTATAAAAAATGAAAGGCCCGGGAGTGCGTGCGAAGCTACCCTAAGGGTAATTTCGCCGCTACTTCCGGAACCTGATGATTTCCCGACAATGCGCGTCTTTCAGAAAAAGAGATTCGCGATGAGGATATAGAGGACCGCAAGTATCAGGGTTAAGCCGAAGATTCCGGCACCACCTGCACCTGGACGGGACTCCATGTCTTGAAAATCCTGATCTCTCGAACACAGTTTGTTCATTGACCTTTCCTCCAATCTTAGTGAGAGGACATCCTTTCACTAGAAATATACTATAGCATAATTTTTTCTAAAAAGCAATAAATTCCCCACTCCGAGCACTTATAAGCGGCTATAAAAATAAGGCTTTATTGAGGTGAACGGCCTTTAAAGCATTACAGACTCAACAAAAAACCCACACGTGCGTGCTGGTGTTTTTAGCTATTCCCTCTCGCGAATGATCAGAACTTCTCGATTAAATAATATAGTATCTAATTTCAAGCTCGCCTCACCTCAACTCGCCTCCGTTACTTTTTTCAAACACTGAGGAGAGGAGACTAGCCGCGCCTGTTTACCATACGGACTATCTTTGCACACACAAATCGGCGGATTGTCCCTGTGAAGGGACAATCCGCCGAAGTGTTTGATACTGGAAGTACTATTTGGAGTGTTCACCGTGGCTCGCTGCCACCAGTTTCTCCCTTTAAGGGTCGAAACTAGTGAAGCGCCCACGTAAGCAAAACATAAGAGCGGCTTACGCCGCTCTTTGTTTCTGCTTAGTGTTGGATGTACGGCATGAGGGCCATAAATCGAGCGCGCTTGATGCCTCGTGAGAGGTCGCGCTGCTGCTTGGCAGTAAAGCCGGTGCGGCGGCGGTTGAGGATACGAGCGTGTGGGTTTACGAGGGCTCCCAGACGGGTAATGTCTTTGTAGTCGACGTGTTCGACCGGGGCTTTCTTGTGGAGGTTGTGCTTTTCCATGGGAATACTTTTATCTAATAATGAGGAGAAACAAGGAGCAGCGGAGCTGAGACTATGTTTTCCTTAGTCAGTTGCCTCGTTACTTTTGAGCATCAAAGCGAAAAAAGTAACGGTGGCAACCTGCATATTTTTAATTTTAATCAGCGGAACGTCAGCGGCCTGATTCTAGAGTGCAGCCACTGGTTCAGATACGCGGCGGCGCGGAGTAAAAACGTGAGGCGTACGTAGGTGTACGGTGAACGTTTTTACGATAGCGCCAACAAAGTAGCTGGGCCGGTGGTGTGCTCTAGAAGGGAATGTCTTCAGGATTGATCTCTTCCTCTGGATAATCCGGAAGCGCCGGTGCGCGGTCGTCGGGGTTATTACCCCCCGCGGCTGAAGCAGCCGGAGCCGCTCCACCACTACCACCCGTACGTGGGCCAAACTGTACGCGGTCAGCGACAATCTCGGTACGATACTGCTTCTGGCCATCCTTTTCCCAACTACGTGTCTGCATCCGGCCCTCGACATACGTGCTACTGCCCTTCGTGAGGTACTTAGCGGTGGTTTCCGCCTGCTTTCCGAATACCACAACGTTGTGGTAGTCAGTCTGTTCCTGACGCTTGCCGTCCCGGTCGTTGTAGACGCGGTTAGTGGCTAGTGAGAACGAGCAGATGCTCATACCGCTTGGCAGTGCCTTCATTTCTGGATCGCGGGTAAGGTTACCGTAGACCATCGCCTTGTTGAGGTACATAGAGTGAATTCGTAGGTGGTTAGGGTTATTACCCTATTAGTATACCTACTACTTTACCTCCTCGCCAGAGACGGTTGCGTCAGCAACGGCCACTTCTGGAGCACCTTCAACTACTTCTTCTACCACTTCAGCATCGGCAGCAATCACTTCACCATCGGGAGTCCCAATCGTCTTTACGCGAGTTTCAGCCAATGCTTCGTGAAAACGAAACGGTGCCTGTTCTTCTTCACGCGTGAGGCGAATAAGGAGGTAACGGAGGAGTTCTTTGACGCCATCGATGTCTTCGGTAAGGCCTGCGAGCGCAGCGGGCGTGAGATGGAAGCGAATCCAACCGAAATACGCGCTTGTAAATACCCGGTTGCGACCTTCGAGGTACTTAACCACGCCGTAGGCGAGATCAAAACGCTCTGGTGCTTCCGTGTCAAAGATAGTGCCTCCAGCCTTTGTAATATGCTCTTTGAGGGTGTTGTAAACACTCTCGACTTCCCCTTCGGCGACTGTTGGAAGAATGTGGAAGGCGAACTCGTAGGCTACGGGCTCGCGCTCGTTTCCAACCACTTCGGCCTCAACCGCCGGCATTGTGCTTTCTTGCATGTGCAAAACTGCTTACTAGTAACGGGCACACCCTACCATAAAAACTGCCCCGCTTCAAGCATTACGGAACATGGTAGAATAAGCCCTACATGCAGCGTTCCTATCTCGTCTATGCCCTGGGGGTTATTACCCTTACCCTTGCAGTGACAACCACCTACCTAACCTGGCAGCACCTGACCCAGCGTTCCCACATTGATATGCTCTTAAAGGAGCGAAACTTCTTTTTACTCGAAAACGCCTCCTCTTCCAATACTCTGGTAGTCGAACGTGCACAGGCCAGCTCCACCATCACTGACCTCGCTTATCGACTCTCCATAACCGAGGAAGAACTGCGTGAGACCGAGCGAGACCTCGACCGTGAACAAAACCGCAACGAAGAATTCGAAGATCAGCTCGATGACCTCGCCGGTACCATTGGCGTGCTCGACAAGCTCTCAAAGACCGACAAAGAGTTGCTACAAAAGTACTCAAAGGTGTACTTTTTAAACGAAAACTACATTCCCCAACGCCTCACCAAAATTGACGATTCCTATGTACTTCCCGGCAGGAAGGAACAATATTTTCATGCCTCGGCCTGGAAGTTTTTAAAAGAAATGCTTGACGACGCCGCTGACGACGCCATTGATTTAAAAGTAGTGTCGGCATACCGTTCATTTGATGAACAAAATGAATTAAAGGGTCAATACACCCAGCAATACGGAACGGGCGCCAATGCCTTTTCGGCAGACCAAGGCTTTTCTGAGCACCAACTCGGCACAACACTCGACCTGACCACCCCAGCGGTCGGCGGACCGTACACTAGTTTTGCGGCCACTCCCGCCTACACGTGGCTGCAAGAAAATGCTCACAAGTACGGTTTCATACTTTCCTATCCCGAAAATAATAGTTTCTACGTCTACGAGCCTTGGCACTGGAGATTTGTCGGCGAAGACCTCGCTCGAGACCTGCATGCTGCCGACGTTCACTTCTACGACTGGGAGCAACGTAAGATTGACGAGTACCTCGTGAGCATCTTCGATTAAGAAACCAGGAGACGTTCAAACGGCGCGAACCCAGGATGGATTCGCGCCGTTTCGTTTCAGTGTTTCTGTAGACACGGGAGCTTCTGCGCTCCCGCCAGCGCCGCTTCGACATCACCATCAAAGGGGCAGCTAATGACTGGGTCATCCGCGCACCCTCGGGCGTCACAGCCATCACACACGAGGCGACACCACAGAACGGTTTGCTCTGTGCAATCTATGCCCATACAGGGACCTTGGTGACGAGAGGCTCTCATGCACTCGATGATACCCTCCCCATCACTACTCGGATCGGATACAGAGTAATCGCATAGCGGGTAGTTTCTACTGCCGCTAACTGTGGTCATTGGAACATCCCTTAACTGGTTCGGTTCCTACCCTACCAAACACCATCTTTTAAAACAAGCTCTGACGCTACAGCCCGTACAAGCTCCGCGCGTTTTCTGCCAACTGCTCACTCACCACTCTAATATCAAGATTCTTCAAATCTGCAATTTTCTTTACCACCTCAATCACGTGCGCTGGCTCACAGCGCTGCCCACGGTAGGGCACGGGCGCTACGTAGGGACAGTCGGTCTCGGCATGCATACGGTCAAGAGGGACTGCTTTGACAAGCTCTTCGTAGGCCCTAGCAAAGGTAATCACCCCCGTAAACGAAATAGTGAAACCAATATCAAAAAACTGCTTTGCCTGTTCGTCAGAGCCGGCATAAAAATGCACGTTCCCTGGTACGACGGCATGTTCACGGAGCAGTCGGAGCACGTCGTCGTAGGCACTATTACCCGTTGGAGTTGGTTCGCCCGGCTTTGGGTCACGGGTGTGGATCATGAGCGGGAGCTTAAGCTCATTAGCGAGTCGTATCTGCGCAATAAAGGCATCCTCCTGCGCTTCGTAGGTACTCGCGTCACAGTGGTAATAATCAAAACCACACTCCCCTATCCCCACCACTTTTTTATGACGTGCGAGCGCACGGTAGTACTCAACATCAAACACTTCACCGCGCGACACAAACGGCACACCACCCTCACCAATTTCTTCCTCGCCATGACTGCCTGGTGTAGTTTGAATGGGATGAAGACCGACAATTGCCCAAATCGTATTACTCCCATCATCGTGCGCCTCGGCAATCTCTACCGCCCGCGCACTCGTACTTCGCTTTGTACCGATATTGATGTGTGCCACCCCAGCTTCATAGGCGCGAGCAAGCACCACCTCACGGTCACCGTTAAAAGCAGAGAGATTTACGTGGGCGTGGGTATCGATGTACTGCCAGGTCATAGAGCCTTACCCTACCACACATTACTATCGTCACTCTAGTTCAATCAATTGAACTATTGTCGACTACACTTCTAGCCGGTTAAAGAGGTTTTCCGGTTTTTTATTATCCTGCACCGCCTTGGTAATAATGAGAGCGGTGGCCGGCATAAACGGCACTAGGTACTGTGCGAGTGTGTAGAGATGCTGAACCAACTGCTCAATAACCGCCTTAGCAGCCGCTACCTCGTCGGCATTATCTGATTTTATCCCCTTAAATGGTTCAGTTTCTTGAATATATGCATCAGCTTTTTGTACATGTTCCCAGATGTGGACCATGGCGTTTTGGAAATCGTAACCATCGACGAGCGCCACAAATGACTCATCAAGCGCTTCTGCGGTAACCGCTACAGGTGCCGGCAGGTGCGTCTCGGCCATCTTCATCACCCGTGCTACGAGGTTACCAAGGCCATTTACTAAATTGGCGGTGTACCATTCATCAAGCCGCTCCCAGGTAATATCGGTATCCTCAAATGGATGGACGTGCCGCAACAGTAGGTAGCGTGTTGCGTCGGTACCATACCTGGCGACGAGTTCATAGGGAGAAATTACGTTACCTATCGATTTTGACATCTTCAGACCTGCCGAGGTTAGGAAGCCGTGATAGACCACGCGGTCAGTTGCCTTAACCCCAGCACTTTGTAGCATCGCCTGCCACATAATTGACTGGAAACGCACTTGGTCCTTGCCGGCGAGCTGGAGCGTCTCGCCTTCGTGCCAAAACTTTTGAAAATTACCGTCCGTATCGGCAGGCCAGCCCAGGGTACTGATGTAGTTCGTAAGGGCGTCAAACCACACGTACATCACCTGGGTATCGTCGCCTGGTACCGGTACACCCCAGGTAAGCCGCTCGGCCTCCCTGGAAATACTGAAATCTTCTAGGCCTGCCTTTACAAAATTAAGCGCTTCTTCGCGGCGCCACTCGGGCACAATCACGCCCGGCTGCGCGAGATACTCCTCTAAGTAGGATTGATAGTTTGAAAGCTTAAAGAAATAGTTTTCCTCTTCCACCTGAACCAACTCTTGGTTGGGGTGATTTGGACAGCGACCATCGACCAGATCCGACTCTTTCATGAACGCCTCATCACCCACACAATAAAGGCCACTATATTTCTTTTTATATATATCGCCCTTTTCAAGACACTTGTGCCAAATCGCTTGCGCAGCGGCTTTGTGGGCCGGGCTCGTAGTACGGATAAAGTTATCGTACGAAAGACTAAGCGCTTCGCCGAGCTTCATAAACTCTCCGGCATAATGATCCACGTAGCCTTGCCGGCTCTCGCCTTTCTCATCTGCCTTATCAGCGATTTTCTGTCCATGCTCGTCGGTACCAGAGTTAAAAAACACCTCGTGGCCACTCTGCCGCCAAAACCGAGCAAGCGTATCCGCCTGCACAAATTCAAGTGCGTGACCTAAATGCGGCGCATCGTTGACGTACGGGAGGGTGGTAGTGATGTAGCGTGCTGACTTTTCCATAGAAATCTACTGTACCACTGCCTATAAAAAAACGGTAGCCCCGAGTGCTGGTGCACCCGGGGCTCATGTACTTCAATTTACTGCAGCACCTCAAGCAGTCTCCGGAGCACCTCACGCTGCTTCTCACTGAGTGTCCGAACCTTAGCCAGCAGCCACTCTTCTTCGGTCGCGAGCATACGGTCTTTTATTCGCTCCGTCGTCACTTCCGTCATCCCGTAAAAGTAACCAAGCGACTTATTGAGGTGTGCTGCCACGTCAAAAAGATAGAGGGCAGTGATGCGCGCGCGTCCTTGCTCGATACTAAGAAGCGCTGCCGGCGATAGACCAACAGCATCTGCAAGCGTCTGCTCGGACATTCCCAACACCTGACGCGCTTCAGCAATCTGCTTTCCGATGTGTCTATCGATGGCTTTACGGTGTTTTGGAAAAGCCCTAACCTGATCAAACATTATTCCACCCTTTCACTGTGGTCCGTGTCTAATAAACTACAATTATAATAATGTGTCAAAACCCTCAGTAACACCTAAAGGTTTTTATTAATACTAGCCCCCTAAGCTGCTCGTACGTAGATGACTCGCGAGCTCAGAAATGGTCAAGCGTTCCTGGGCTCCAGTGTCGCGGTCGCGGATTGTTACCGTGTCCTTAGCGGCCGAATCATCCTCACCGAGCGTATCGAAGTCAATAACAATGCAGTATGGTGTACCAATTTCATCATGTCGTCGGTAGCGCTTGCCGATATTACCATTATCATCCCAGGCAATGTTACCAAATTCCTTTTTGAGCATGAGAAATACTTCTCGGGCTTTTTCTACAAGCTGTGGCTTGTTCTTGAGGAGCGGCGATACGCACGCCCGGTACGGGGCGAGGTGCGTAGGCAGCTTCAGGTACGTACGAGTCTCCCCTCCCATTTCATCTTCGGTGTAACCTTTTGCGATTACTGCGAGCACTGTGCGGCCAAGGCCAAAGGTTGGCTCCATCACGTGCGGTATATATTTTTCATTGGTCTCGCTATCGAGGTAGCGCATATCAACACCACTTTTTTCCATGTGGTTTTTAAGGTCATAGTCCGTACGATACGCGATGCCGCCAATCTCTTTAAAACCAAACGGATACTTAAAATAGAAATCCATCGTCCGCTTACTGTAGTGAGCGCGGTCTTTCTCGTCGAGCTCCACCTCTTTGTAGTCATCGGTGGTAAACCCGAGAGCAGAAAACCAGCGATGGTATTCAGCGCGCCACGCTTCAAACTGGGCCTCCCATTCACCCTCTTTGATGAAGTACTCGAACTCCATAATCTCAAGCTCCCGGACACGGAAGATATAGTCACGCGGAGCAATTTCGTTACGAAACGAACGACCAATCTGGGCAATACCAAACGGGAGCTTGGGTGAGAAACAATCGAGAATATTTTTAAAATTAGTGAACATACCTTGAGCAGTTTCACCACGCAGGTACGCCAAAGAGTCATCATTCGCCACGGCACCCATATAGACCGGAAAGAGCATGTTGAACAACTTTGGTTCAGAGATTGCATTGCCATCAGGACTCTTTACCTCATGCTCCTGTAGTTTAGCCGTAAGCTCTTCAAGGGTAAGACCTTCAGCGTTATGACCAGCATCTTCAAGCAGATGGTCAGCGCGGTAGCGCTTTTTAGTTTTAAGATCCTCTACCAGGGGATCATTAAAAGTAGTGGTGTGACCAGAGGCCTCCCAGACCTTGGCGCTTGAGATAAGCGAAGCGTCAATACCGTACATATCAGTCCGATCATCGACGAACCGCTTCCACCACAAGCGCTCAATATTCTTCTTTATGGCGAGGCCTAAGGGACCATAATCAAAGGTTCCTGCGAGCCCACCGTAGATTTCGCTCCCTTGGAAGATAAAGCCCCGCCGCTTACAGAGCGAGACGATTTTTTCCATTGTGGTATTTTCTTTGTCAGCCATAATAAGCGCTATCCTACTACTCTCCGCCATTATTTACCACTATTCCGTTGTCGCGGTCGTAGCCCTGCTCTTCTGATAACTGCGTGGTAATTGGTGGTGCGTCGGTAGAAAGGCGGGCGCCGGTAAAGCGGTCAGTAGCCTCAAAGACTTGGCGATTCATCATGACAGGGACAGTATCAACCTGGAGAACACTTGGCGTAAAGCTTACCTGGAAAGACAACACCTTGCGCTCACTACTCTTAACCTCACCAATATTCCAACTCAGCTCTTTATTGATAGGGTTAAAGCTAACCTCCCCTGGACCGTTATAAGCCGCGAGCCAGCCTACATATTGCGGCAAGGTAGTGACCACACGAGCACCGGTTACATCATTAGCTCCGGCCGTCGCTTCAAGGGTCAAAGTATACAGCGTTTCCTCATTCACCGTTGGCGGCACAGGACCGCTTAAGTGGTCAATTTGCTGAGCCAACGTTG
The DNA here is from genome assembly GCA_019750255.1 of Patescibacteria group bacterium. GTDB lineage: Bacteria > Patescibacteriota > Minisyncoccia > Phycocordibacterales > UBA918 > OLB19. Next base: position 115,492 of record JAIEOU010000003.1, on the reverse strand, counting down.
CTACCGATGAGTAACGGACCGATGTCTCGGCCGCACCAATCAGCACTTCTGGCACATTACGTTCGCTCACCCGCCGACCATACACGCTCGCCGCCAAGTCAAGAGTGGCAGTCCGTAGTTCAGTATCTCCACTCAAAGTAAAACGGAACTCTCGCTTTTCACCAGGCTGCACAAGCGCCAGCTCCGGAGAGCCCGACACCTCAAAGCGGAGCTCCTTTTTGAGCGAATCGTAAAAGCCAGCATTTATACGTAGCAGTGATTCATTGAAAGCACTACCGGCCGGTACCACGCGCAAGTTCATATCGTAGATTGGCTCACTGTGAGTATTCGTCACTACCACCACCACATCTGTTGCACCGCCCGCAGGTAGGACCACGTCATTATCTGTATCATTACCTATCCGCACTTGCATATCAACAAACGGCTGTTCGACAGTAAAGGTGCTGGCGGTCTGAGCGAGGACCGATCCAATCATAAATTGATTATCGGTTCTTGGGGTACCGGCTTGGAACCGCACAATAAAGGCCTCACTCGACAGCCCAGTCCCCACCCCGCGAATAGTGATTGTTTGAGTTTCGCCCGCTGCAAGCTCTTTGAGTGTCCATTCACTTTGCCGGTATGACGGCTCGGGCTTAGCGCTCACAAAACGGAAGCTGTCTGGGTAAGCCGCACTAATGAGCACATTAGACAGTGGGGACTTAGCATTTGATAGCACACTGAGCTTAATTTCGAATTCCTGTCCGGCCGATATTTTTTCTACCGACTCCACCCGCAAAATCACGGGAGAAGAGTTGATAGTGAACTTGACCGGTTCAGCTTCTTTATAAAACGTACCGTTGCTGCCAGTAACACGGTAATCAATGGCTGCGGTAATTTCCTTTCCTTCATTTTCTTCTCCAAATACAGCTACCTGGATGGGTATCACTTTTGATTCACCAGCTGCTATTGTTTCAAGCGGGATGCGCTCTTCAAAAAGGTCTCGCGACCCTTCACCAATCGACTTGGTACCCGAGGGATAATTAACCACGAGCGTTGCCCCTTCAATGGCGACAGCATTATTGTTATTGACGGCTACCTGGAGGGTTACGATATCACCACCCGCAACAGCCAGGGGGCCCGTGAGTACAAAGTCAATATTTTTACCCGAGATTTGATTGCCACCAAAAAAGAGGTACACGCTTGATGTCCCGACGGTAAGAACAAATAACACCGTAGTGACAAGCAGAATAATCGACCGGTAGCGCCGTGGATTTTTGGCCTCTGCCGCGCTTTGATCGTCAGCCGGGGTAGCCTCGGCCACATGCTGTACCGGTACGGACTCGACGACTGCAACGGGAGCGGTCGAAGCCCAACCACGCGCCACATCAACCGACTGAGGACGCGAAAGGCTGTGGCGCGCAGAAATAAACGCTGCGTCTTGACCACGCTCATAGAGTCGGCCGCGGAGCGATTCCATTTTTTCCTTATCTTTGAAATCCGGCATATGCTTCAGTATACCCCGCTTCAAGTTACCACGTCATCTGAGTAAACAGATTTTCCCACAGCTACTCATTACTGTGGAATTCTTCTAAAGATGACTGTGAACTACGGCGCTTTCTAATTGTATACGCAAGAGCGCCTCGTAGTCTTTACTCGCAAGCGCTCCCGCCGACGTAACATTGGTGTGCTGTAGCGGGGCCGGTAACATACCAAGTGCGACATACCCCAGATAGGCCAAAAAGTGCACCTGAACATACGCATCAAGAAAGGTACGTGACGCCTGGGACTGCGTAAGTACCGCGAGCGCGACTTTGATAAATTCATACACTTCGGTCATAGCCTCTTCGCCCCGCGCGAACCGTCGCAACATTTTGACGAGTCCCACTACACTTCCCCGAGCCTCCCGATCAACGGCATTTGCGTAGTAGTTTTCCAGAGCTTCGACACTTCCGACCCGCCACCCCGACTTACCGCGAATGAGCGAAATGCGTACCCGGGTAAAATCCTGAAGAGCGTGTCGCTGCTTACTGTTTTCTCGCCGCACCGCCCGCGCCTCAGCATAGAGCATGCCACCACTTTGGGTAAACAAGAGAAATGAACGGTCGGTAGTGTTGCGGTCACGAGTGCCGCAGACAATGGCTTCTGTCGTATAGGTCGAATACGACATGCGCGATTATCCCACCTTGATCACCGCAACTTTAAATGAGTGTTCTCCAGCCGTGATGGAGATGCCGTCTCCAGCCTCGCCAAAGACCACGTCGTTTGCACCTACCGTTTTCATCAACAAATCACGAGATTCACCCCTCAGCAGCGCCTGTCCTTCTTCTCTGGTTTCTACCATCAATACTATTCGGTCCTGCGGTGAGAGACCAATGATTTTACGCTGCTCCTGAATCCCCCGCATCAGTTCACGCACATTCCCTTCGGCAATGAGTTCGGGGGTAAGTACGCGGTCAATAGAGACAATTATTCCACCATGCTGACCAGCTGGGCCGCCACACACATATCCCTTTGCGTTAATTTCATCTAAAACAATTTTCTGAAACTCCTCTGGCATATCTGGAGCAGTAACCGAAGTAATTGGCTGACGCACTTTTATGTTGGCTGTTGTTCGTTCCTGTAGAGCAACTGTCACCACCACCCGTGCTCGCTCCATATGAGACAGTAACTCACTATCAACCAGCCCACTCTTCGGCCACGCACCTAAGTGCACACTTTCGGCACCACTCTCTTCCTCCACCGCCTGCCATAAGTACTCAGCATAAAATGGCATGACCGGGGCCATAACAAGCGCGAGCTCGCGTAATACGTGTCGCAAGGTTCCAAGGGCAAGCGCCTTATCCTCTGCGTCATCACCCTTAAGGCGGTCACGACTACGACGCAGATACCAGACCGACAGGTCATCAATAAAGTCCGCGACTGGGCGTGTTGCCCGGTCGAGCTCGTACGCGCGATACCCCGCCTCCGAGTCGGCAATCAGCTGGTTGAGGCGCGCCACAATCCACCGGTCGAGAATATTCGCCGAATCTCCTCCCGGTGCCGTACCGTCTTTATACAGCTCGTACATCGCAAGTACGTTATGGAGGCGACCAATATTCTTTCGCTGTAGCTCGAGCACTTCCTTTTCGGAGAAGTGCAAATCCTCGCCGCGCACCACCGGTGAAGTGAGAAGGTAGTAGCGCATCGCATCCGCTCCCACCCGTTCTGTAAGCTCCATTGGGTCGGGGTAATTACGCAATGACTTTGACATCTTCTTTCCGTCTTCAGCCAGCACAAGTCCATTAACAATCACGTGCTCATACGGCGATTTACCAAACAGAGCCGTTCCCAGCACAATGAGTGAGTAGAACCAGCCCCGCGTTTGATCGAGCCCTTCGGCGATAAACTGGGCTGGGAAATACTCTTTTCCAAATTGCTCATTACCGCAGGAAAATGGGTAATGATGGTGCGCATAAGGCATCGAGCCTGACTCAAACCAACAGTCAAAAACGTCGGGAACACGCACAAGTCGCGTACCGTCGGTATCAACCACCTCAAAATCATCGATATATGGTCTATGGTAGTCGAGCTCGTAAAAGTCGTTGTGTGGCAGGGGTGTAAACGGCACTGGTCGGACTTCAGCATTTTTTAGATATCCTTCTTCCTTGAGCGCTACCGTACGCTTCATGTCGGCACCTTCGGCGGCACACTGCAGCGCAAAGATAGAACTACCATGACCAACGATAAGTACATTTTCCTCTCGGTGAGCTGCGTCAAATTCATACAGAAACTCACCAGCTCGCTTAATGAGGTCACGACGACGCTCCACGCCAGGGAGCTCTTTGGTAAACTTCTCCGCTTCACTATTAAAGTTCGCATTAAACTCCTCCCATGTTTTACCTTCGTAGGCTGCGCCAACTTGGAATTCAATGATGCGAGAATCTTCGACAACAACCTCTAAGGGAAGACCAAGGCTCGCTGCTACCCGCTCGGCCGTCTCACGTCCACGCTCGAGACCAGAGTGTACGATTTTCGTAATTCCTTTGTCTCTGAGCGCTGATGCAATTTCCACACACTGTGCCCTACCAGTTTCAGTGAGTGGATTGTCTGTACCAGAAAGCGCATTTATAACACCAGTGAGATTGCTCTCTGCTTGCGCATGCCGCACAGCAAAGTATTGATTACCCCGCTTCGGAGCATGACTCAAAAGTTCTTTTAGTGATCCGAAGACTTTATACTCCCCCGTCACTTCGTTTTTCCAGATCGGAAGAGGGGCACCCCAATAGCGCTGGCGCGACACCGCCCAGTCGCGTGCCCCTTCGAGCCAGCGACCAAACCGGTTACTGCCCACGTGGTCGGGTACCCACTGTACGGTGTCGTTCGCTGCCACCAGTTCATCCTTTATCTTGGGCACATTCACAAACCACGACGTGGTCGCGTAGTTGAGGAGCGGCGTGTCACAGCGCCAACAGTGCGGGTAGCTATGGGTGATATTTTCCTTCTTAAACACCTTCCCCATTTCCTGAAGTTTTTTCAGTACTTCAATGTCTGCGGCCTTGTGATCGACGCCAGCTTCATCATCATCTTTTGGCTTCACGAGCTGTCCGGCAAAGTCGGTCACAAAATCGAGGAAGTGCCCAGCGCCATCGACGTGATGCATGATTGGTACGCCCTCGGCTTTCGCGAGCTGCATGTCCTCATCCCCATAGGCCGGAGCGAGGTGCACCGCGCCGGTTCCTTCTTCACCAAGCTCAACATAGTCAGCGTGATAGATTTTCCAAGCCTTACCTTTACCATCGAAGTCCTGCTTCTGCCAATAATTAAATGGCGGCTCATAAGAACGTCCGACCAGGTCGCTACCCTTCATGGTTTCGACGATTTCATGAGGGGTGTCACCGAGCTGGGCTAGACGCCCTTTGGCCAGAATTACATACCCGCCCTCAAGTTGTACCTTCACGTACTCAAAGTCGCGGTGGATAGCCGCGGCCATATTGCCGGGTAACGTCCACGGTGTAGTCGTCCAAACAAGGAGACTGGTATCGGTCGGCAGACCCGCTGCGTCGAGGAGCGGCAACTTTACCGTCACGGCAATATCTTTTATATCTTTATACCCTTGGTTTACCTCGAAGTTACTGAGGGTTGTCCCGCAGCGCGGGCAAAGGTGCATACTCTTGAAACCTTCGTAGACGAGCCCTTTTTTATTAAGCTCGGAAAACACCCACCACACGCTTTCGGTGTAGGTGCTATCCATCGTCTTATAGTCCACTTCCATATCCGCCCACCTCCCCATGCGTGGCACTACTTTTGCCCAATCATCAGCATATTCCATCACCGCCGCACGCGCCGCTTCGTTAAAGTTTTTTACCCCGTAGGTTTCAATATCACGCTTCGTCGCCAACCCTAGCTTCTTCTCGATGAGGTTCTCGAGTGGAAGCCCATGGCAATCCCACCCCCACTTACGACGCACCCGGTAACCCTGCATCGTCCAAAAACGCGGAATGGCATCCTTGATAGTACCGGCCAAAATATGTCCGTAGTGCGGGGTGCCAGTCGCAAATGGCGGCCCGTCGTAAAAAACGAAGTCCCCTTTTGGTTCGGCGCCGGCGGGCGTCGTTATACTTTTATGAAAAATGTCGTGCTCTTCCCAAAACGCCTGGATAGTTTCCTCACGTAGGGCGACCTCGCTTTTTACTACCGTGTCGACTGTAACGGTGTCGTTCTCACGACCCTGTAGCTTACTCATATGAAATTAAATTATTATGTATATCAGACATAACCAAATGCGTGAGCATTTGGAACCATGCGTATCAGGCATGTAAAGGCATCCTACCACAACGACAAGTGCTCTGGTAGCATCAACATTTCGGTTATTCTACTCGAGTAATCAGTTCGCCGGGCGACTGACTGAGATCAACCGTAAAGGTACGTCGTCCGAGCACCTGCCCCCGCTCAGTCTCTACACTACAACGCCACTTACCGTTAGCCAGATTATTGGATACAGAGTAGCCGCCATAGCCACTTTTGTTTTCTCCTGAGATAGGATAGGAGATACGAAAGCGCGATTGCCATTCACCAGCCGCCTCACTGTAGTACTCCCAATGGTGGTAAATATCGGTATGGAGCCGTACCGGCGTATACACCCGCGCAAAGCAGTAGGCACCCTTCCCTGGTGCTGGCGAGAAAGTAATCGGCAAGTACGGCAATTGCTCCCACCAGCTTTCGTTTGCAGTGAGTACGCGATACCCTCCAGCGCTTGTTTTTTCAACTGAGTGATAGATATGTAATTCGGTAAGTGAGAGTGGGATCGGGGGAATAACGTTCAAGAAATAGAGACCATTAAACAACACGTAAATACCACCGAGTACAAACACAATTGAGCGGATTTGCAGGGTAACAAAATTGGGAATAATGCGGATAAGCAGCTTTACCACTGCAAAAATAAGAAGTGCCGCCAGTATCCCTGAGCCCACGAATATAACGTCACCCATATAGCCAGTCAGGAGAGGGACAACCATGACGAGGTACGAAAAGGTACCGATGAAATAGAGCGCAAGATGGAACAACAGCCGATTGCTCCGCTTCACTATAAATTCGTTCCCAAATACCACGCCGACAATCAAAAGCAAAAACGGCGCACTGACAAAAAAATCTCCCGAGCGGCCATAGAAAATAAGCATCCCTGACAAGAGACCGCCAAACGAGTACTGCATGAGGACCGGCATGTACCGCTCGCATATTCGCGAAAAGCGTTCCCCGCCCCGCTGTGCGACACCGGCATAAAATAACAGGAGCGAGACAGTCGCAAGCGTGACATAAAACGCGAGGAGAAGGTTATCGAAGAGACTATCGATTTGATTAAGAAGGATCAGGTCACTAACAAACCCAAGCACGAACGCCATCGACAGCCAGTGCTTTTGCACCGCCCGCACCGCCGGTCTCTCTAACAATGAACGCCAAACCATATGGAACATTGTACAACAAATGGTGCGACCTGCAGGTCGCACCGTTTGCTCTCTTCACTGGTAGTCGCAATGTTAAACAAACGACTCGGGAACGGGGTGCGCCAGGCACATTTCTTTTATCTCCGCCTTCACCGCCAACTTCTTCGCAGTATCGTCCTTGTGGCGAAGGGTCTCGAGCATAAGTTCAGCGAGACGTGTCGCTTGCAACTCTTTCATACCGCGAGTAGTCATAGCCGGGGTACCAAAGCGTATACCTGACGGGTCCATGGCGGTGCGGGGTTCATCCGCAATCATGTTTTTGTTTAGCGTTATACCGACCTCATCGAGCAGCACTTCCGCCTCCTGCCCGGTTACCCCGAGTGAACCGTATACATCCGCAAGTAGTAGGTGATTGTCGGTTCCGCCACACAGTAGGCGCACCCCTTCATTTTTAAACACCACCTCCATCGCTTTGGCGTTTTTGAGTACCTGCGCCGCGTACACTTTAAAATTTGGATGAAGCGCCTCACCAAAGGCCACCGCCTTGGCGGCAATGGCTTGCATGTGCGGACCGCCCTGCATCCCCGGGAATACTGCCTTGTTTATTTTCTTGGCAATATCAGCGTTCTCGCGGACGAGAATCATCCCCCCGCGCGGACCGCGCAAGGTCTTGTGGGTGGTCGTGATTATTACATCAAAGCCCGCATCAAAAGGATTCTTAAGCGCACCACCGGCAATTAGTCCAGCGATATGTGCCATATCAGCTACGGTATACGCTCCAACCTCGCGCGCAATCTCGACAAACTTCGCGTAATCAAGTTCTCGACTATAGGCCGAGAAGCCAGCTAGAATTATTTTTGGCTTGTGCTCGAGGGCCACTTGGCGCAAGTGCTCATAATCAATTTCACCGGTATCAACATCCTTCATCTTGTAGCGAACAAAATTGAACACTTTATTGATGGCGGTCGTCGGGTGACCGTGGGTCAAGTGTCCGCCGTGCGAAAGATCCATACCAAGTACGGTGTCGCCGGGCTCCATGAGCGCAAAGTACATGGCAACATTCGCCGCTGCGCCGCCTAGTGGCTGCACATTAGCGAAGGCTGCGCCAAAGAGTTGCTTCGCGCGCTCAATCGCAATCGTCTCAACAATATCGGTAAATTCCTGACCCCCGTAATAGCGCTTGCCAGGATATCCCTCCGAGTACTTATTGGTAAAGACTGAGCCGTTAGCCTCTAAGACCGCCCGCGATACGTAGTTCTCTGACGGGATGAGTTCGATGCCGTGCCGTTCACGCTCCTCCTCCCCCATGAGTGCGCCAAACACCTCGGCGTCCTGGGCTTTTATGAAATCGTAGTGTGACATGCGGGAATATTATTGTTTAAAGGCAACACTCTGTGTATCGTTTGGATCTACGACCACCGTCACTGGCGTTCCTCCGGGCTGTGGCGTGCCAACGGTCGTGATGGAAACCCGGTACGGCGCAGCGCCAACCGGTGTAACCTCGACTGTATAGAGTAACTCGGACATATCGTTATACCGATTTCCTGTCTCTTCCACACCAAGGATAACAGCCGGCACTTCTGTCCCAACGGTATTCAACCTCCCCTCCTCACGCTCCCGCAGGTATCCGGGACCATACACAAAGCCTGCGACCAGCGCCACCAATGCGACCAGTCCAATTGCAATCCTGAGGTTGGTGTTTCTGTTTTTCATGGACAATACCGCAGCTCTTAATACGCCTTACTTCCCCGTGCTGCCGAAGGCGCCTTCGCCACGGTCAGCTTCAGGCAGCTCATCGGCTACCACTAATTCCGGCTGCACAATTGTCTGAATAAGAATTTGCGCTACCTTGTCGCCCACCGCAAACGTATAGGCGCTATCGCCTGCATTCAAAAGACCGACAAAAATTTCGCCGCGGTACCCAGCGTCGATGACGCCTCCCAGCGTCTTTAGCCCGCCCTTGTGCGCAATGCCACTCTTGTCCCAAACCAGGCCGACATGGCCTTCCGGTATCGCCATCGCTATGCCTGTCCGAAGCGACTTCCGTTCCCCAGGAAGGATGACCACCTCTTCAAGTGAGCATACGTCGAGCCCAGCATCAGTACTGTGGGCAAAGCTCGGCACCTTGGCAGCGGGGTCAATTTTTTTGATGAGTAGTTTCATATGGGAAGAAGTATACCAAGATTAGGCGCGAGCAAGTATTTGCGTGGCAGTGTTGTACACCTGTTCATGAATCGCCTCTTTGGATTTAATAACTCCATTCTCGGTACACTTAATCGGTGTCCAATTATTGAGCCGCGCGAGCAGCGTTCGTGAACACTCCTCAGCCGCTCGTTGGTAGTCTTCATCTTTTTCTACAGTATCGAGCTCGCCCCGGACTCCGTCGTGGTGCATCATATTTTTTCGTACTTCAAAGGGCACATCTAAATAGAGAATTGCATCCGGTCGCGGCATCCCGAAAATTGTGTGCTCGACATGATCATTCCAAGACAAGAATTCGGTCAGCGCTGCTTCGTCATTATGAATCTTGCTGCCTTGATGGAGCATATTCGAGCTCACGTAGCGATCGAGAATAACCGTGGCGCCACCCTCGAGCCACGATACAAGTTGCGGTCGTGATTCAAACCGATCAGCTGCATACAACGTCGAAGCAATGCGCGGGTCGAGCGAAGCAAAATCGCCCACTTTTCCTCCCTTCTTAAAATTCCCCCGCTCTCCGAGCAGACACTCGCGGATAAGTCTTCCAAAGGTATTGGTTTCGTAGCCGGGAAACGACAACGTTTCAACGGTCCGCCCTTCACTGCGCAATCGGTCAACGAGTAGCTTCGTCTGAGTGGCCTTTCCGGCACCATCGGCACCATCGATCACTATGAGGGTTCCAATTTTTGACATGGCTTTTTTATACCATAAGCAGCCTTCTTTTCGCACAAGAAGTCTATACAACCCCCCTGCTCCATGTCCTAAACACCACAAGTACACACTATCCCCGCAAGATCCACAAGCGCGCTCTCGGCCACAAAGCTACACTAGGACCATATGAAAACCCATACTAATGATTTGGCCGACCTCACCCACCACACGACCGGGCTCGTGGGCGGCGGCAAGATTGTAATCCTTAATCCCGGAGCCGTGTTGAATGCTGAAGCCACCTCAATGCTACAGGCGCTCCACTCGCGCTCAACTGGGGGTATCGATGAGCACCTCAAGGTCCTCGCCGAGCGCGGGGCGGAAAAATTTATGTCCACCTACTACGTTGGCTACGGACACAAATCAATCGGTGACTGCGGCAGCGCGATTGTGTTTGTGGAAGGTATCTCGATGCTGGCCGCTAAAGCGATTCAAGACTCAAAACTGTACAACGGACAGGAGGCGTCAACCCGCTACATTGATTTTGCCGCCCAGCCCTTTATTGATCCCGTAGGGACACCTGAAAGTACCATTGTACTTGAAACTTGGCGGACGTTTTATCTGGAAGCGGTGGCTGAAATGAAAGCGGCGCTTCCGGCCCGCTACCCCCGCGGGGCAGAAGAAAAAGAAACGATTTATCAAAAAGCGATTGCGGCGCGCGCCTTTGATATGTGCCGGGGCTTTCTCCCGGCTGGTGCTTCTACGAACCTGGCTTGGACAACGACCTTACGCCAGTTTGCCGACCGCATACTCCAGCTACGCCACCATCCCCTCCTTGAGGTCCGGGAGATTGCTGAAAAATTGGAAGACGCCTTGATTACCGTCTACCCAAACTCCTTTGATACCAACAAGAAGCGCTACGAAGGCACGGAAGCGTACGTTAAGGCTTCGTATAAGCACTACTACTATCATGACCTGAAATCACCGGCGGTAGCGCTCGTCCGCGACAGCATCGACAAGGCCGCGCTTGCACCATACCGCGAACTCATTGCCGCGCGGCCCGCAAAAACCGAGCTACCAAAATTCCTCGGCGCCTACGGAGAGGCAGCCTTTGCCTTTACGTTAGACTTCGGTTCATTTCGTGACATTCAACGCCACCGTGCGGTTACCCAAAGAATGCCGCTTCTTACGGCCGATTTGGGCTTTAATCAGTGGTACTTGGGTGAACTCACTCCGACCTTGCGCACCAAAGCCGAAGCATTGATTGCGAGCCAACTCGCATCTGCGCAGACAATCACACCCGACGCTGCCGTGCGACAGTACTATCTCCCCATGGGGCTGGATATCAGCAACTACCTTTCAGGCGACCTACCGGCACTCGCCTATCTCGTGGAGCTACGGGCGACAAGCCTCGTCCACCCCACCCTCGCTAAGCGCGCAGCGGAAATGGCTGTCCTTCTTAGGGACGCCTATGCTGATACTGGTCTCACACTTCACCTCGACCCAGACCCGGGACGCTTTAACGTAAAGCGCGGCGAAAGTGACATTGTAAAAGTTGAGGAGAACTAAGGAGGCTTAGGCCGACTATATTTTGCTTAGGCAAACACTTCGCTGAATTCGACCCCACAGGGAGAATTCAGCGGTTGTGTTTGTTAAAAAGAAGTGGCGGCGAACTGCATTTCTATACCACCTCCTTCGGTGGTTTATACCCCGCGATATTGTCTTCGCTATAGCGACCGCGCTCGGCGTAAAATTGCCGCGGTGGTGAAGAGAGGGTTGAAAACGTCAGCTGGGCAATCTCCATCCCGGGCCGGAGGACAATCGGCACGTTATTGAGGTTACAAAGCTCGAGCGCCATATGGAGAAAGTGGCCAGGATTCACAATACTCGCGGAGTTGTGAACGATGAGTCCAATTCGAGCCAGCGACGACTTACCATTGAGCTCTATCAAAAACTCATTTGAGCCAAATTTTTCTTTGGTATACCCAAGGATGCTCACGCCAGGATGAAGGACGAACTCTTCACCATCAGGAATCGTTAGGGTTTGCGTTTGTGGGTAGATCTTTTTTGCTGGATCAATTGCCTGAATGGAATGGGCTTCGTTTATTAAAAACGTGTTGCCGAGCCTAATGTCATAGCTCGCCGGCTGGAGCCGAGCTGGATCAAATGGTTCAAGGGTAATTGCTCCACTCTCTACCGCTTTTTTTATATCCGTATCGGAAAGAAACATACGCTCAGTATATCAAATATCTTATTTCCCTAACCTACTTTCCAGGCACGAAAGTGGCGGGTCCAATAAATCGGACCCGCCTTTTTGGCCACTGCTTAAGCGGCGACGGCTTCAGCTTGCATAGCCAGCCGGAACGGAACTGTGGGTACTCCCCACTTTTTCTTGAAACGCGGAACGCGTACTGCAGCAGCGCCTAAAAAATGGTTAACGGCCAGACGCTTGTTATCGCTGCCGTCCTTCATAAGCTTCGCCACCTCATCCCAACTACCCGCCAAGCACCATTTGCGGTTCTCGTAGTTGGTCTTTGGTTCCTGCCATGAGAGCAGGGGCACAAACACTCCCACAAGCCGCTTCACGCCACCGCGCCCATTATCAGAGCGCCAGTGACCGAGAAGCTTCATTTCATTCCCCAGTCGGTGGATACCGTAGCGACACTCTTCCCGGAGCTCTGCCGCCACCGCCGCTCGCAGTGTCTGCCCTTCTTCGACCCCACCTTGTGGAGGAATCCAGCCGTGCTTCTTCGCACGAGATGGAAGGACAAACAGCAGCTGACCTTCGGGTGTATAGACGAAGGCAACTACCGTGAGGCGCTCGTCGGCCAAGCTTGCGTGCTTGTGTCGACGATAGGGCGAATCGAGCAGTTGTAGGAGAATTCGCTCTTCCAGGACAACGCTATCGTTGCGGCCTTTTAAACTCGACATTTTCATCTCCTCGGAACAAACCGACTCAAACACTACCATGACATCCTGAGCTAATACAACAGCACGTGCACCCGCTAGAGAATTCGACCTGCTCTAACATACATAAGAAAGCGGCGGGTTCCACCGAGGGAATCCCGCCACTGATTCACGCCGCCTGGCGCGTCTGGATATCTTCAGCCAGCACCCGAGCTAACTCGCGACCTACACTGCCGAGGTGGTACGAGCTGTGTTCGCCCATCAGAGTGACGGTGTCTGCACTGACCGTACTGGAAAATGCCATACGGTGCGGAAGTACTTGTGGTAATTCCCAAAAATCAGGAGACTGCACATGATGGTAGTGCCGACACAACCGAACTCCGATAGCCGCTATACGCTCAATTGCACCCAACTCACGAACCTCTAGGGCGACATATGTGCACGTAATCTGACAAAGCATATCGCTCACCTGCTTGGTCGTCGGAGCTTGCGTGAATTCGTTAAGCAAAGCACCACGAGCGAAAAGGCGAGCTAAAAGGGCTCGTTCGGGAAAGAACTTTTTAGCGAGTAACCAGCCCCGAGCACACGATCCGTCGTATTGTGCTCTGAGGGCGACGATACGATGTAGTTTTGGCACACCGATAAGGGGCATGGGAGACTCCACAATTGTTGCTGTCGGCATAGTAACACACACAACACAAGGTGATAGTTTTCTGCACAACAAAAGCCGGGATTACCCGGCTTTTGTTTTTGATTTAATTGAGAATCTTTAGTCTACCACCGTCACTCCCATTGAACGGCACGTGCCTTCGATAGTCTTCATCGCGGCCTCAACTGAAGCAGCGTTCATGTCGACCATTTTTATTTCAGCAATCTCGCGCACCTGGGCACGGGTGATAGTACCGATTTTTGAAGAGACGTTCTTACTTGAACCCTTGTCTTTGTTCATCTTCTTGAGCACCAAACGCGATGCTGGTGACACCTTAGTGATGAAAGTGAAGCTACGGTCATCGTAGACCATGAGCTCTACTGGCACCACTTCGCCCATACGATCACGGGTCTGTTCGTTAAACTGGTTTACGAACTCGCCGATATTGATACCTGCCTGACCAAGCACAGGTCCGAGTGGCGGAGCTGGAGTTGCCTTACCACCGGTTGCCTGTACCTTTATTTTCTTTACTAATTTCTTTGCCATGGATTGTTTAATTTAAATTGTGTGGAGAGAGCCAGGGTCCATACCTGAGCCCGTCCTGAAGCCCGCGTAGAATACAAGAGAAATGCCTATTAAGCAAGCCACATAATTGCTTTTTGAGTATAATGTGATATAATATTAAACAGACAGGCAGCTTTTGCTGCCCCACAACCGATCATCGAGCAAAGGTAACATCCATGAAAGTACTCGTTCCGTGCGGTAGTCATGAAGTTTCGCTGCCTCCTGATTTCCATCTCGGTAACTTCTACAGCAGCTCGGAAGGGCCCGGTTGCACGCTAGGTTTTTTCGAGCATGTGCTCGAGCCGACACCGTCACCGCACCCGTTGCCGCCGTTCCGTGTGAATGTGTTTGAGATCTCTCTCGAACCATGCGCGGATGACGATACCATCGAGGCAGCTCTCGCCGAACTGAACCCCGGGTACCACTTCCGTCCAGAGCAGGTCGCGCATCTCTTTGCCTTCTTGTTCAAAAGCAAACGACGACTCTCACAGTCCGTCATCGGGTACCTGAACGAACAGGTTGTCTCGCTGTCCTTCTGGCACCGCTGGAGTGCGGATACGAATCAACGTGTTCCTGGTACAGGAATCCTTAGACACGTCGGCCGCAACCGCCTGTGGAATGCAGGAACTCTGGTATTCGCGCCGGTCACCTGATACAAGCCCAGCTAGCAGCATCATGGGCGCGTTCTCCGGAACGCGCCCATTCTTTTTATATACAAACAAAACAGCCGCGAGCATAGCTTGCGGGCGTTTTGTTAATTAGCTCATTTAGCAGCACACAGGGGCTTTTATCAAAAGGCAGAAATTGGATGAAGAACGAGGAGTCTAGGAAAAAGGAGCGCGAGTGGGACACGTGTCCAGCAAGCGCTCCTTTTTCCGTACCGACGAAGTTATTCGCCAATTCATACTCTTTTTCGCAGCTCGCTACCATTATTTCTTTCGCTTTGATGCTCAGAAATAATGAAGCGCCTGCATAAGCGGTTTATAGTCGGCCTACGGCCTCCTTAAACCCGCTTAATTTGCAAAAAGTCGAGTTCAACCGGAGTTTCGCGACCGAACATGGCAACAAGCACCTTTACCTTGCCGCTCTTTTCGTCAACACCACCCACCTTCCCTTCAAGCTCCTTAAACGGACCATCGGTAATAATCACAAGGTCACCTTCCGAGACATCAACCTTATGCTTCACGGTATCAGTACTCATACGCTTCATGAGCGAGTCGTACTCGGCCTGTGTGAGGGGTACTGGTTGGGTGCCGCTACCGACGAACCCGGTGACCCGTGGCGTGTTACGCACGACGTACCACGACTCATCATCCACTACCATTTCTACGAGGACGTATCCAGGGTAGATACGCTCCTCTTCCATAACACGCTTGCCACCCTTTACCCGAATCTTTTTTTCAGTTGGCACGACAACGTTGAAAATTTTGTCATGCATGCCGAGTGAGTCGATACGCTGCTTGAGGTTGCGCGTTACGGCATTCTCATAGCCCGAGTAGGTGTGAATCGCGTACCAGTGCCGTTCGCCTGTTGAAACTTGTTTAGCCATATAATTAGAAAGAGGTTACGATAGCATTAATCCCAAGCGAAAAGAGGTAGTCAAAGGCAGCTACAAACAGCGCCACGAATACTGAAATCGCGACCACGAGCGCGGTGTACTTGAGGGCCTGTGATTGGGTTGGCCACGCCACCTGTCGCATTTCGGCAAAGGTGTCGCGGAAGTATTTACTGAGTGCATTCATACCTAATAGTTTAGCAAAATAAAAACGCCTCGGGGGCGGATTAACTACAATAGTACTCTTTTTTTGGTTAATGTCAAAAGCGACCCCGGGCTGTTGCCCGGGGTCGCTTTTTATAGCAACCTCTATTCCCTACTTTACGATGTACGTTACCGTCACGCGGCTTTTGGTTGCACTCTCTCCAGCTGGAAGCTCAGGAGCGACCGCCGGCATCGCTGACTGCATTTTGGCGTCCATTTCACCACCATACCCATAGAGTGGGGACATTGGACCCTCTTCGTAGTAACCATTCATTTTGACAATGCGGACACCGAGATCTTTCGCGAGCTGTTCTGATTGAGCTTGCGCATCGGCAATCGCAAGAGTGCGCGCTTCGCTCTTCAGTGCCTCTTCATCGTCAACAGTAAAGGTAAGACCGGAAAGATTAGTAGCCCCTTTTTCTCCAACTCCAGTGATGAGGTTACCGGCAGTATCGAGGTTGCGCACTTTTACGGTTACGCTCTGACTAACCTCGAACCCGTCCTCGATCTGCTGTCCCGGCATACACGGCACGCCATACACACACGGCCGCTCTTCCCAGCGGTACTTTGGGTACATTGAGTACTGTTGGGTTTTAATATCACGATCTTCGATTCCTTGCTCTTTCAAATAGGCAATCACGGCGTTGCCCTTCGTAGCCACCTCAGTCTGGGCTGCCGTAGCGTCAGGAGCGCTCGCGCTCACAGTGTAACTAAACTGTCCCACATCAGGCACCGCAAGCACCTCTCCTTCACCTGTTACCGAGATGGTGGTCGGACCCATGTACATGTACTCAGCCTGTTTCAGTGTGTAGTACGCGTACGCTGCAAATGAGACAACCAGACCGACAAGCGCCAAAGTACCGAGTATTCGATTGATTGGACTGCTAAAAAATGTTTCGTTCATAAACTGTGAAATGGTTATGTTAGTAACGACAGCGCGGTGCGTATAAAGTGCCGCAAACGGTGCGAGAATTCGTCACCCTCGCCACAAACGAGCGCTACTGCGCTAACGTCAGAAGGCGTTAGCGTGAGCTCGTCAGGTTGTTGCTCAAGTAAATAGTACAGTATCGCTTGGTTGTCCTCAACGTGGTCGGCGCCCAGCGCGTGCCCAAACTCATGCGCCATTACCTGTCGCAGCTCGGTGGTATCACTATATTTGTAGATGGTAATTCGACCATCGGCATATTCGCCCTGTGTAAAGGCACCCGCCTCACCGTAGCGGTCGTTATAAACCGCCACCTCTTCATTGTATTGTTCGACAAGCATATTCCCTTCACTACCGAGCTCATTGATCTGCTCGATAAGGGTGTTGAGGTTTTTGGCCATCGACTCGAGCGTTCGCTCTTCGGCGGCAAAGGCGCGTTGCCGAGCCGCGAGTTCCGTTCGCTCTCTTTCATCGGCTCCTCCGCGCGCGTTAATGGCTTCGATTTCTGCATTATACCTACCCAAGTCTCGCTCATATACCCGTGTCCGCGTCTCATATTGCTCTTTCGCCTCGCTAAAATCAGCCTCGAGAGCAGCGATCGCGGCCCGGGTAGCACTAGTACGCTCTTCCTGCTCATTAAGCCTCTGTCGTGACTCCTCCTCACTTTCGGCGCGACGCTGTCGTTCATCAAACACAAAATCAACGACAAAATCAGCCGACTCATCGTATATAAATAGTTCTCGCCCCACCGCTTCTTCCCAGGCTACCTCAGCCTCCCCAATGACCTGCTTCACTTCGTCAGGAGAAAGCAAAAAACGTTCATCGTAAGAGCCTAGACGATACTTAAGCGGCACTGGGCACACGCCCTCAGTACGGATATACCAGTGCGCACCTGAAAATAAAATCGTGGCGATAAGGACAATAATGAAGCTACTGCGCATGGTCCTATAGTACCAAATATGCCTACTCGCTTACCAGACACTAAAAAAGGCGCTCGGCGGGGACTGCGCGGTCGCGACGCGTAGTCCCTGCCGAGCGCCTTTTAGCACTCTGTGACATCATCATCATACCTTACCCTTCGGTCGCTTCACTTCAGCTTTCAACACCCACCAGACGTTTTTGTGTACAAGACTTACTCTGCTTTGGCATTTGACGCGATCTTCTTGCGCACCATTTCTTGAGCGGCGTTCATGCTGTGCTGGTAGTAGAGTGCCTTTACCCCGCCCTTCCAGGCCCGCATGTAGAGGGCATTAATTTCTTTAGCCGTAACACTTGGCGGCACCATCACATTGAGCGACTGGCCCTGGTCAATAAACGGCTGCCGGTCAGCGGCCTGATCTATCACGGCACCCTGGTCAATTTCCGCAAAGGTCCGGAACACCGCTTTCTCTTGATCGGTAAGGGCGTCTAGATGCTGCACCGATCCGTCATTGTCGCGGATACCATCCCAGACCTCTTTGGTATTCATTCCCTTGGTCTCAAGCAGCTTCTCAAGGAACGGGTTTTTAATAGTCACCTTCAGCTTGGCTACGTCTTTGATATAGCAGTTACTCCACACTGGTTCGATACCTTGTGATACCTGACCGAGGATGAAGGCGGAACTGGTAGTTGGTGCAATCGCCATGGTGGTCGTATTGCGGCGGCCGTAGCCCTTTAGTACCGCTGGTTCGCCGTACTCCTTCCCCATCGCGACACTGGCGGCCTTGGCGCGGTCACCGATGAGCTTAAAGAGCTCAACGTTAAGCACTGCTGCTTCCTCGCTTTCAAAGGCGAGCATCTTTTCCTGAAGGAGTGAGTGCCAACCAAGCACCCCAAGTCCGAGCGCTCGGTTCTCGATAGAGAACTTATAGGCTCGCTCCATAAAGTAAAAGGCCTGGCGCTTATCAGCGTCGGTATGGTCGCGAAGCGCCTCGAGCTTTTCACAGAACTCACTAATCACCGCGTCGAGGAAGTAAGTCATGGTTTCGACCAGGTCAGTGTCCTTCCAGTCATCGTAGAACAAGACGTTGATGGACGAGAGACAACACACAAACGACCAGTCGCGCGTACTCGGGAGCATGATTTCGCTACACAGGTTTGAGGCCACAATCTTAAGCCCCTTATCCTTGTAGACATCAACCGTATTGTTGTTCGCGTTATCAATAAACATCACGTATGGGAAGCCCATCTCACCGCGACGCTGAATAACTCGTGCCCACACCGCCCGCTTCTCTTCATCTCCGGCTACCATCTCTTCGAGCCAGGCGTCAGTAACAGTTACGGCATGTGTCAGACCTTGAATAGGATTCCCTTCAGTCGCAATGTCCAGAAACTCAAGAATATCTGGGTGATCAATCGGTAGATAGGCAGCCAGATTACCCCGTCTGACCGAACCCTGACTTACCACATTCATCATCACATTGAAGAGCTGCATGAAAGTAACCGGACCATTGCTAGAACCCATATCACTGATCCCTGCCCCGCGCGCCCGTAGGTCACCAAAAAAGGCTGAGGTACCACCCCCATACTTACTCATCATGCCTACCTCCGCATTGGTGTACAAAATACTGGCCATGTCGTCGGCGATATATGAACCAAAGCAACTAATCGGCAGCCCCCGACCCGCACCAAAGTTGCTCCACACAGGTGACGCAAACGATACCCAGCCGCGACTGGTGTAATCAACAAGCTTATCGGCAAACCCCGGCTTCTTTAGAATATTCTCGGCTGTTTCGGCAATGACACGCACGCGCTCTTCAGCGGTCTGCCCTTGGGCAAGGTAGCCTCGCGCTAGGAAAGCGCGACTGTTGTCGTTCAGCCAGTACCACGGTTCTCGAGTCATACGGAATTCAGAGTTAATGTCAGGACGGTAATTAAAAGAGGTCGGCACTGGTCACACTTGCACTGCGCTTGTTGTAATTGATAGATCGTTTTTGGAAGAAGTCGACATGCTTGGTGGCGATAACCTCATTATCAAACCAGTCCGTCTCTTCAAGGAGCGCTTCGCTTACATCGAAGATGCGGGGCATACCAATGGCAGCGAGCGAGTTATTGAAGCGATGCTTCACGAACTCCTTTACGTTTTGTGACGGCAGGAAATCAAGCTCCCCCGCTTCGTAGATCCAATCAATAATATTACTTTCGGCGACGTACGCTTCTTCACAGGCTTTTACAATCATTGCCTTGCAGGCATCATCAAACCATTCTGGGTGTTCCTTTCGAATGATGTTAATTACATCAATGCCAAACATGCCATGTATTTGCTCTTCTTTAGAGGTGGCTTCTACCGCGTTACTAATACCCTTAAAGAGATTCCGATGCTTGTTAAACGACATGATTATGAGGAACTGCGAGAACAGGGACACGTGCTCGATAAAGAGCGAAAAAAGCAGCACCGAATGCATGTATTGCCGGTTCTCTTCAGTCCGTGCGAGCGTGATGGTCTTTTCGAGGTAGTTGATACGCTCCTGGATAACCGGGATATCCTTAATTTTTTCAAACTCAGCGTTTAGTCCGAGGAGCTCGAGCAAGTGGGCGTACGCGTCCATGTGGCGCACCTCACTGTCAGCAAACGTAAAGCCGACTGAGCCAATTTCTGGCTTTGGCATTTTCTGGTAGATGTTGCCCCAGAAGGTCTTTACCGATACCTCTATTTGAGCGATTGCCAACATCGCGTTTTTCATCGCGCTCCGTTCTTTCGGAGTGACGTTTACATGAAAGTCTTGCACGTCACTCGTATAGTTGAATTCAGTATGTACCCAGTAGGAGTGACGCACCGCACTGACGTACTCGTTAAGTTCTGGATATTCGTAGGGCTTTAGGTTCACCCGCTTCTTGAAAATGTCACGCTCACGCATCTTCTTGCGCTCATTTCGATAGATGATGTAGGCCTTGGCCGTATCAAAGAAACCGGTCTCCATGAGTGCTTCTTCTACGAGGTCCTGAATTTCTTCCACCGCTGGGTAGCCGTCGACACATTTCTGAGCAATCGGACTGCCGGGTTCTGCGGTGGCTGCCTGGACACACATAGCAATCACCTTTTCGTGCACCTTGGCCGCGACAATTGCCGCCTCGCTTGGGGTGCCGGCTTGTGTTTCATTTAGCGCTTTGAAGATGGCGCTCTCAATCTTATTTATATCGAATGGCTGAATCGACCCGTCTCGCTTTCGAATATGTTCAATTTTCATGTGTACTTTCCGATTCATAATAAAGACAGCAGAGACCCGCGCTTCACGCCTATCGTCAGACCCCTTCGGGAACATCATGTGCACACGCGATCGTATGTGGTGTGTCTACGCGCGCAGCCAGGGCGCATAGGACGATCATGTCTACAAATGATTTGCAGGGGAGCGAAAGACAAACCATGTGACTAGCATGGCACGTGACTAAGCGCGTGTCTGTAACCTCCGACACACAGTGGAGTGTGATGCGTTCATCATAGAAGCTGTTGGGCACTTCGTAAAATAGGGCTTTACATCGTCTGCATGGCTACAAATAAGGATTATTATTCCTTGGACTGTGGGTGCTCTGTGGATAACCACCGAGCAGGTCGTAGTCAGCAACTTTTTTACCCTTTGACTAGTGCGGCTCGGGACCGGTTTACAAAAAAAACACCGCGACGTTGACGTCGTAGTGCTTTCTTAAACCTCTTCCCGTTTATTGCTTTACACTATCCCGAATTTCCCGCAAGAGTAGCACTTCTTCACTTGGCGGTGGCGTTGGCTTGACTTCTTCAGTCCGAATCAAGGTCTCCTTCACCTTACTCAACACCTTTACAAAGACAAACACCGCAAAAGCGATGAGAATAAATTCAATCACTGACTGGATAAAAACACCGTAGGTAATGGTCGAATGTATAAAGGTAAACGAGTAATCGCTTAGATTAATTCCGCCCATCAAGATCCCCAAAAACGGCATGATGATGTTATCGACAAGCGATGAAGTAATGCGCCCAAAAGCCGTACCAATGACCACCGCCACCGCCAGGTCGATAACATTGCCCCGCATGGCAAACTGCTTGAACTCAAGAATGAAGTTTTTCATATAATACCTACATTTTTAATACTTCTATTATGAACAGTGGTCCGTCCTAAACAAAACCTAATTCTAGTGATGGTGGTGCGCATGTCCATGACTATGACCACTCCCCCGCTCCACGTCTTTATCTTTAAAATACCACGCCGCCATCACGGTCGTAAGCGGTACCGCGAGAATGAGTCCAATGCTTCCTACTACAATCCGAACAA
Organism: Patescibacteria group bacterium; assembly: GCA_019750255.1. Classification (GTDB taxonomy): domain Bacteria; phylum Patescibacteriota; class Minisyncoccia; order Phycocordibacterales; family UBA918; genus OLB19. The sequence continues at coordinate 93,717 of JAIEOU010000003.1, read as the reverse complement.
TCTCAACCGCCACCACTTCCTGATTGAGGGTAAGCCCAAGGGCTGAATCAGCCCGCGCAAACAGGAGCACGAGCGGAAGCGCCGCCCCCACGTACGCGAGAGCAAGCGTGTTAACCAGCGAGCCGACATGGTCACGCCCTACCCTAATGGCGCGGGTATACAGCTGCAGCCAAGGAAGTTCTTGATTCGCACCGCGCAGCTCCTGAACAACCGAAGCTTGCGTGATTGATACGTCATCCAGGACCCCAAGTAGACCAATAATAATGCTTCCTAAAAGAAGGCCGGTAAAGTCGAGCGTACCTCCGGTCGAAAAGTTAAGAAACACCGACGCGTCCGAAGCAAAGCCAGTGAGTCGCATCGCCGACACCGACCAGGCAGCAATAGCACAGGTCACCGCCACGGCCGAAAGGGTCCCTATAAACGCAATCACCGAGCGGGCGTTAATCCCGTGGGTAATAAATAAGGTTACCGCCAGTATAAGTGCGGCAATCCCAAGACTAGTGAGTGCCGGCGAGTAGCCCGCGAGTAGCGCCGGAACAAGAAGCAGTAGTATAGCGCCAACACTAATCGATAAACTAATTAACGCTCGGGCTCCTTGCCACCCAGCAAACAGAAGTACCATCAGTACAAAAAAACCGGTCAAGTAAATAAGTTGCGGCCGTCGCTCAACATCTTTAAATAAATAGTACTCCGTGTCATCAATTGATATCAACCGGTCAACAAAAATAGCATCACCCTTATCCAGTACCACCAAGTCATTTTCAAGACGCACTACCTCCCCACTTCGTTCGCCATCCATAATTTGAACACGAAGCTCCTGCACGGTGGTGGTAGCGTCCGTACCCATAATGTCGCGTTCGTATTGTGCCGTTACCTCAAGCACCTCACCGCGCACGGTTTCTTGCCATTCTTGGTGTACCTCTTGTGCCAACCCGACACCCGGGAGCACCCACAACAAGGCCAGTATCCCTAAAACGTAGCGCTTCATATATACGCCATTCTACACCGCCACATCACCGAGGGCTACGTCCTGCTATTTATTAGAAAATGATACGCATCAGGTAGAAGCCAACCCCGGCCCCAATCATAAAGGTAAAAAAGAGCGTGATGGTAAGTACCGTTTTATCCATAGTGACAATAGTATAGCGCAGACTGTTCCGAACACTCGATCAGATAGCTCGCTTATATAAAGAGAAATAATAAGATGGGCTTGCTGTATACACAAAGCATGGTTATAACTTAATATTCTTTGTTAGTTTAATTTTATGAATGACTACTGTTACTTGCAAACAGTGCCATAATCCTTTCAACGCAAAGCCCTCTTGGATAAAGAACGGCTACGGTATTTATTGTTCTCGTGTATGTAAGGTGACTGCGTCAAGGATGGAAAAATCGTAAATTGTACTATTTGCAACAGTGAAACCTACAAAAAGGGAAAAGCTTTGCGGGGTTCAAAGAGCGGGAAATTCTTTTGTGGAAAGTCATGTCAGACTAAATGGCGAAATGCAGAATTTTCAATGGAAAAACATCCTAATTGGAAAAATGGTAACAATGCCTATAGAAGTTTTTTGGCCAGGCAGACTAATCCAAAGATTTGTAGACTTTGCGGAAGTAGTGATTTTCGGGTTTTAGCAGTACATCACATTGACAAGAACCATTTCAATAACGCTATTGAAAATCTGGCTTGGTTGTGCCACAATTGCCACCACCTTGTACATCACGATAAAAGTGAATACAAACGGTTTATGGCGGCTATAGTTTAGTGGTAAAACTCCGGTTTGTGGAGCCGGTATCGAGAGTTCGATTCTCTCTAGCCGCCCACGCGGAAAAGTCCCTTCGGGGGCTTTTTTCGTGGGCGGCCCCCAGACATATTATGGAATTCCCCTATTTAAAATCTGGGGTATAGTAGTGTCATGTTACAGATGCTTTCATTGCGCACATTCATAGCGCTGTTGGCCGGCCTTATAGTTGGAGCACTTACGAGCGCCGTCCTTTTGCCGGTCTTCGGGTATGACCGCCCCTACTTGTTTTCCGACACACACGAACACTCCGAGGAGTACCATACGCACGCCGACTTTTTGATAGTGATCAACGACACCAAAATTGACCTTTCTGACAAAGAATACATGTCAGTGGCTGAAAGGATACTCCACGCGGGCGTACACCTCCACGACGGGAATGGTAAGGTGATTCATTTCCACGCGCCACACATCACCTTGGTAGAGTTTCTATCCTCACTCGGCATCACGCTCACCTCTGACTGTATTACTATTCAAAATAAATTAAACTGCACCGGAGAAGAGACGGAGCTGCTCCTCTATGTAAATGAAGAAGAACGTACTAGCGAACTTCTTACCTATGTACCTAACGATGAAGACCGTGTGTTGCTATACCTGGGAGATCCGAACAACCCTTCCCTGTCCTCCTATCTCGATGCGGTAACCGATACGTCCTGCATTTATAGCGGAACCTGCCCGGAACGCGGTACGGCCCCCGCAGAGAGCTGTGGCCTTACGTGCGAACTATAATCACACAACCACCCCCCCTACTGAACGGTGGCTTGGTAATGTAAGACAATGGACTGTTTCTTTAGTTCTCCGGATCGACTCCCTGTAGCCACCCTGGAGCAAAACCCCCTTTCGGTGATGTTGCTTTCGCAGGCGCGCAGTCCTCACTAAACTAGCCTCCCTGAACAAAACTAGTAGGAACTACCTAACCACGCACAATAACTGTTGGTTGATGCGACCTGCTACGATGCGGTACCCCTCATCATTAGGGTGGATCAAATCACTCATGAGGCTCGGTCTACCAATTACCCCATCGAGCACATCAGGTACGTAGATGGCACCCGTTGCTTCTGCCACCGCCCTAAACCTACTGTCGAGATTAGTATTAAAGGGTTCCCCGCTGAAACCGACCAAGATGACAACCGCCCCATCAGCGTGAATTCTGCGCACAATGGTTTCTAGGTTTTCAAACGTCTCATTAGGCATAATAACCGGCGCGTTCGCAAGGTTACTGCCAAGGCGCTCGAACGCTTGGCGCACCACCTCCCTCACCGTCTGACTCTCGAGACCACGAACGACACGATCATAGTAGTGCGATAAAATGTCGTTACCCCCTATCCAGACGATCACTGTCGCAGGGTCCCGCGCTAGCACATCACTCTCCAGTCGCGCGAGGGCCGTTCTGGTGGTATCACCACTCACTCCCGCATTAACAATGGAAACGCCGGTGAGCCGCTCGAGCTGGCTGACATAGTCCTGCCCGGCTGTGGCACCTACGCCTGCGGTTAAGCTGTCTCCGAAGGCGACGACCGGGCCACTGCGTGGTGGATAATTAGTCACGCCTGCCACAGTACTAAGCGAGCACTGGTTACTCCCACCGGAAGTTGTAGTAACGGTAACCACGGGGGACGTCGCCACGTCAGCGTAGCTATCGTTTCTAAAATAGCGAAATTCATACTGCCCAGCATTATCGATAATGACGGTCGCAGCACTTGAATCGTCATCATCCACATATTGCCAGTCTATATACGACTCATTACTTGTGCCAACGCGGTAGAGTCCGATCCAATCTCGATTACGATTAGCGGAAGCAGGTGTGTTGATAGTGACCGTTACCCTTCCGCCCGGGGCAATTGAGGTCGCTGAAAGTGAAAGTGAGTAGCTCCCGCTCGTATTACCTTCAGAATTACTATTGCCTCCGGTACCATTATTATTGCCAGCACCACCCTGACCCTGTCCACCAAGTACGGTAAAGGTGCCACCCGAGGCAACACGTTCGTACTGTGAACCGGTAAAGAGGCGGACCTGGTAGGTGCCGGGTTCGACGTACGAAATAGTGACAGTGCCACCTGTACCGCTAGAGACATAGGCCCAGCGGTAGTACTGCTCGTCAGCGGCGCCGGGGGTGTAGATTCCAACCCAGCCGGTACCGATTGGTCGATTCGAGGGAGCTGACCATTGTATGGTGACGGAGTTGCCAGATACCGTGTTTGTGGTTACGTCTACAGAATAGGCAGCCTGGGCGGAAGCGTGTTTAATCCAGCCAAAGCCAGCCATTACACAAAGCACAAGCCCACCCACTAAATAATGGCGATAGTTAATCTGAGTTATACGAGCTAGTAGGTAGTGCATATTCTGGAGCCATCTTCTCGCCTATCTCTGATTTCTCTTTCTTACTGTGCCGTACCATCCGCTTTGTGCTTACCGTTATTACTCTTAAGGCCAGTCCTACCAGAATCATTTCTCTTGCAGTAATCCAGGCTGGATCCTATCACTCAACTTTTTAACTACTGTTGGGGGGAATTTTTATTCATAACTACCCTTTCATGGGCCCGGTGCTATACTCAGATGTATGTTCATCTCCTACACTGCGCTCGGGACTCTACTCATACTTATCCTGTGGGCACTCGGTAGCTACTTAGTAGTTCGGAATATTGAAAAACCTGTCTATACCGTAGTGTCCGAACATGAGGGTTATGAAATTCGCGAGTACAAAAACTACATTGTGGCCGAGACTACTGTACCGAGCGGCCCCGAAGGCGCATTATCTTCTGGCTTTCGCGTCATTGCTGATTATATATTTGGCAATAACGTGAGTAGGACGAGCATTGCCATGACGGCCCCCGTCCTTGAAACCCCCGCGGCCGAAAAAATTGCTATGACGACGCCGGTACTGAGCACCCCAGACAGAACGGGTGACACTACGGTTGCATTTGTACTTCCATCACTATACACACTCGATACTCTTCCGCGCCCCAATAACTCCGCAGTAACCATTAGGGAAGTGCCCGCCCACAAAGTGGCAGCCGTGACCTTCACCTGGTACGCCACCGCTACTCGACTCGAAAGGAAAAAGGCGCAATTACTATCCGCCCTCGCACGAGACAAAGTGACCATTAGCGGAGAGGTCAGTGTGGCGCAGTACAATCCACCCCTCTCCATGCCTCTAGTCCTCCGCAATGAACTATTGGTACCGGTTCAGTAACGAGTCCCTTTAGTTGCATCACCGAACCGCCTGCATAAAACGCTAAAGGAGGCAGCAAAAAAGAATCATTGAGCTCGGACTACCCCGCACAAGAGAGCGAGGGATTCAAACTTTCTGCTTTCGACAGCGATCTGAACAATAGAGTACCCCGTCCCATTGCCCCCGACTTTTCCAACTTTTGCGGTTGGTAAACGGCCGCTTACACGCCAGACACAGCTTGGTTTCTTTAGGTTTTGTCGCCATTGTTAGGTCTAGTATACTCATGACTGTGAAAGAAGCGACCGTCATCTATCCGAACCAACTCTTTTTAGAACACCCCGGTCTCGCCCTGGAGCGAACGGTCTACTTAGTTGAGGAGCCCCTGTTTCTGACTGAATTTCCGGTCCATACTCAAAAACTCCTCCTCCACCGACTATCGATGCGGGCGTACAAAATTTACCTCGAGGAGCAGGGATACCAGGTTATATACCTCGATATTAGTAGCCTTTCCGATAGCACTAGTATCTTCTCAGCCCTGGCGAATGCCAGCATCACTCATCTCCACATCTGCGACACGACCGACCGGTGGCTTGAGCGGCGCATCGAAAAATCCGTTCGAGTACACAGCTTTACCCTTACGCACTACGAGTCTCCCCTCTTCATCCTTTCTAAGGAAGAAGCTGTCGCTCGCTACCAAAAAAGCGGTAAGCACATGGCCCGCTTTTATAAGCGGCTCCGCATTGATAAAAAAATACTCACTACCGACACGAACGAACCTAAGGGTGGAGCCTGGAGCTTTGATGAAGATAATCGCAAAAAGTTGCCAAACAATGTTTCACTTCCTTCTGACATAACGACGGTCGAAAGTGCCGATGTAAATGACGCACTAAGATGGCTCGAATCGGTACCAGGCGAACGATACGGCGATGCGGCAGTCTGGGTACCCTGGACCCATGCTACTGCCGAGGCGCACCTACATAACTTCGTGACCGAACGCCTCCACCATTTCGGTGACTACGAGGATGCGCTGACCATCAATCACTCGCAGTTATTTCACTCGACCCTTTCTCCGCTCATAAATATCGGTCTCCTTACCCCTACTCAAGTTCTTGCGACTGTGATTACTTACGGCAACGAACACGACATCCCTTTAAATAATATTGAGGGCTTTGTTCGACAGGTGCTCGGGTGGCGCGAGTTTATTCGTGCCAGCTATGAGTGCGACGGTACGACCATGCGCACTAAAAATTTTTGGCAGCACACGCGAACTCTCCCGCCGAGCTTTTGGTCCGGCACCACTGGTGTGCTACCCGTCGATATAACTATTAATCGCGCTCTACAACATGGCTACAATCACCACATCGAACGCTTAATGGTACTTGGTAACTTCATGCTGCTTTCGCACACCCATCCTGATGAGGCATACCGCTGGTTTATGGCCATGTATGTCGACGCGTACGACTGGGTGATGGTGCCGAACGTCTACGGGATGAGTCAATTTGCCGACGGTGGAATTTTTGCAACGAAACCCTATATTTCAGGCAGTAGCTACCTGAAGAAAATGTCGGACTTCCCCGGCGGCGACTGGGAGGAGTTATGGACAGCACTCTACTGGAATTTTATTGATACACATAAAGCCTTTTTCAACAAAAACCACCGACTATCGATGATGCCCAAGTTATTGGAAAAAATGTCTACCGCAAAGCGAAGTGCGTTCGAGAAGCGAGCCAGCGCTTATTTTTCCAGCTCTGAATAAAAAATCACCGGCCGTGATTTAGATTTAAAAAAAACCGGCCCGTTTCATGGGCCGGTTTTTAGTTATTAATCAAATGAGACCGAAGCAATTAGCTCTTGAAAGGTGGTGTAGGTTAGGTCAGTTTCAGCATTAAACTGAGTAACAAACATATAGATGCGATTTTTGTAGCTTACAAGGTAAATATCTTGCGGATAAAGACCATCAGCTCGGTAGTGGAGAGCGTCTACGCCGTCGATTTCTGTTTGCTCTGGGGGTGAGAGTGGTCGGGTAAATGAAGTGAATGAGTCATTGGCGGTGGCCCAGTTAACCAGGCGCTCGCTACGGTCGAGGCGTACTGTGGTGGTGCCGGTAGTGGTGGTCGTGGCTTGGTCATCAGTGAACACAAAGACACTCATAGCAGCCGGGGTCTCACGCGCATCTTTACTCTCCTCTAAAGCGAAATACTCTTCAGTAGGCATCATCACGTAGGCCTGGAGCATGGAACCGGTGCTGGTCGCCATAGACTGGATCATGCTAAACGCCTCCTCTCCACTAGGATACGTGAACGAAAATCCCAAATCAGGACGGTCAATCTTTTCTATTGCTACCGCAACCACCGCCTGATCCTTCGCATACTCGCCATACAAACCAAAGCCGACAATACCGACAACCAACACTACTACTCCAAGAATCAGATACTTTAATGTACTCATATATAAGAAGACGTAGTATATACCCGCTCCTTACCTCCCACCCTACCAGCCCAGACACGGCCCGGTCTGTCTAGGAACCAGACAGTATCACTCCTTGCGTCCGGAGATTGTTTCGTAATCGGGTCCGCTCCTCCACCATCGCCCTGGAGCCATAGAAAAAGTTTATTTTTTGGTCCCGAAGTCGATTGCCGACAGGACGGTTCGTCACCACAAACGAGACGAAAGATTCGGCGATATCTTCGTCGACGTTCATGGTAGCGTAGTCACTCACAAAGCGATCTTTATTACTTTCGTAATATGCTTGCATAACGTCAAATTGATCAACCGCTCGCTCTACGCGTGTCGCATGTCGGTAATCAGCCGTGGACCAAAAGGAATCCTCATAGTCACTCACCAAATCATCTTCTTTGAGGAGCAGTAGATGGGCGTACTCGTGTAAAAACAAATCGATGAATGATGCTTTCGTTTCGCCGTCAGTGAGTGAAAAACCTGAACGATTGACTCCAAACAGCCAGGTATCGCCACCGCTTTTTGTTTCAACAAAGGCGCTCAATTCCGTATTATCGTTATTAAATACACGAAAGTCATCGATGTATTCCAGAATAGTTGCCGAGCCAAGAACACCGGTCAGTAGGCTGTAGATTTGAGCGTCGACAGTGCGGACGCCGGCGCCTGGAGCATCAAGCCGAACGAGACCTCTTTGAGTAACTTGATAAACCGTCTCAAAGCGAACATCAAAAAAGCGAGATTCATAGACTTTCAGGGGTTTTTGTACCAGTGCCCTGGCAGCTATGAGGGCCTTTAAGCGCTCTACCTCTTTGGTGAGGATGTGTATCTGAGCTAAGAGTCCAGCACGACTTTGGGCACTTTCTGTAGCCGCGGCCTGAACAGGCGCCACTGGCGATAACAGTACCAAGCCCAAAAGAACGATGGGTGTGAACGTTTTCAAAGTACTGGTGAAGCGGGACATGCACCTAAGTATACGTCTTTCTGAATTCATTATTTCACTCGAACAAGTAAAGACTGGACGTAAACGGGGGTGCCGAACCGCTTATGGGGTCAAGTTACTAACTATACTGGCTATACAGTGAACCAAGACTGATTTGGTCCAAGTTACTAAGCTTTTTATTTCATTTTATTCATAAAAATCTAAGTACTTGCGGCCCCACCTCGTTCGCCTCCGGCATCGCTGCGGTTTTCAAATCCAGCACGTCGCACCGCAGGGTGCGACTTTGGGCACATAAAACAAAACCGGCGAAAGCCGGTTTTGTTTTATGTGCCCAAGACTGGATTTGAACCAGCATGCCCGTGAAGGCGCTACCACCTCAAGGTAGTGCGTCTACCAATTTCGCCACCTGGGCAGGTACTCAGATGAGTGGCGACATTATGCACAGAATATGACCACATTGCAACAACGAAAACCGACCCCACGCTCGCTTGATACGAGTGTGCCACAAAAGATGAAGAAACCACAAACTATTACTCCCACACATAACCACGAACCCGGTCAGCTTTGCGATCCGCACACTTCTCATTGAGTAACAGAACACTTTACATAAGAGAAAACACCCCGGCAGAGGCCGGGGTGTTTTCTTACTTTAAAAGAGTTAGTCTTTCTTCTCTTCGGCAGGGACTTCATCCGTTGCTGCCGCAACTTCAGGGGTAACGTCCGCAACCGGAGCCTCTTCCGCTACCACCTCTGGAGCTGCCTCTTCAGCTACAGCAACCTCCTCTACCACTACTGCGGCGGCGGCTTCTGCTTCCTTGACCTTGAGGTCCGCCTCTTCAAGCGCCTTACGCTCAGCCTCTTCAGCCGCCTTTGCTTCTGCGGCAACACGAGCTGCAATTTCTGTCTCTGAGTCCGTCGAGAGGTCTACCACACTCATGCGACGCATCTGTCGCTTTACCTCACGAGCTACCTTGTCGCGGATGTAGTAGAGCTTGGCACGACGAACCTTTGCTCGCTTGACGATTTCGAGCTTATCGATGTTTGGAGAGTAGAGAGGATAAATCTTCTCAACACCAACCCCACTCGTTACCTTACGAACAGTAAAGGTGGCTCCAGCTTCGGCACCGTGCTTTCGTGCGAGCACGAGACCTTCAAAAATCTGAAGGCGGGTTTTACCCTTGTCCTGAATCTTTTGGTGAACACGCACCGTATCGCCTACACGAAGTCCGAGCGTTGAACGCTCTTCCATGTTGACCGGTGAAGTCACGACGCCTCGAACTGCTGTTGTCATATAATAATCCTTTTAATTATGGCTCGAAATGCTACTTCGGGCCGTTTACAAGTGCCATAATCTACCACAGGCCTGACTACTCCGCAATACGTTCCGCAGCGGTCTCGAAATCAGGCGGTACCGGCGCCATAAAACGCTCTGATTCACCACCGGGAACGATAAACTCAAGGATGTGGGCATGGAGTGCTAGACGTTTCAAATCCAGATTATTAGAACGCTCGACATGCGCTGGGGCATACTGAGTGTCACCAACAATTGGACGATCAATTGCCTTTAAGTGTACGCGAAGTTGGTGGGTGCGACCGGTCTTTGGAATCAGCTTTACATACGAAAACGATTCGCCCTCATATTCACCAGCACCAATCCGTTCGTAGTCGGTCGTTGCCGGACGCATAATACCGCGAGCTCCCCGCTGGGCCGAACGCAGTCTAAAGTCTTTGGCACTGCGACCGATTGGTCTATCTATCGTCCCCCATCGGTCATGGACGCGACCATACACAAAAGCACGGTACTCTTTATAGACAAGACGGTCATGAAATTGTTGCTTGAGGAAGGCGTGGGCATCTTGATTTTTGGCACAGACCACTACTCCTGATGTATCACGGTCGAGTCGGTGTACCACTCCTGAACGCTCCAGGGGCTTGCCTTTTGGCGAGAGACCAGGCTCACCTACCCCCTGCATATCGGGATAACGTTTGAGCAACCAGGAAACGAGCGTGGGCTGTGTATCGTCAAAACCATCCTCGTGCACCAAGAGACCAGCTGATTTATTTACCACGACGATGTCGTTATTTTCAAAAATTATGATGGGTTCCATAGAGTCATTAGGCACCGAGGCGACGCTGCCGCTCGGCGTACTGTGTGAGGATACGCTCAAATTCGTCTTTAGTAAACGCCGGCCAATGGGTAGGGGTGAAAAACAGCTCGCTGTACGCTGTCTGCCACGGCAAGAAATTGGACAGGCGGTGCTCACCACTCGTTCTAATAAGGAGATCTACATCGGGTAATTCCGCTCCCCACAAATGACGTTTAAAGGCTTCTTCGTCGACAGGCTTCCCTTCTACAATAGCTGCGTTCACGGCGGCGAGCAATTCGGCCTGCCCCCCATAAGAAAGGGCCACCCATATGGTTGTTCCCGCCAGGTGGGCACTTTCGGTTTCGAGTTCCGTCATAAGCCGTTGCAGTGTCGCACCAAAATCACTTCGCCGTCCGAGGAACCGGACACGTACCTGATCAAGGTCATTTTGAACCTTAGCTTTAAGCTGCTGTATTCCACGCTCAAAGAGTCCGAGCAAATGCTCTACTTCCACCTGACTGCGCTTCCAGTTCTCCGTGGAAAACGCATAAAAGACCGCGTGTGGTATTTTTTTCTCAACCACCATGCGCACCACTTCTTCAAACGTCGTCACCCCAGCAGCGTGTCCCTCGAGACGCTCTTTACCCTGAGCCTCTGCCCAGCGACGGTTGCCATCCATAATAAAACCAATACAAGTCGGGAGCGTCATAGGTATGAAAGTAGTTGATTAGTGTAACACCGAGAATTCATAATAGGTTGTGCGCGGGGTTCGCCAAGTAGCGTCCACTCCATCGACTCGCGCCTGTAGGGATCCTTCATTGATGTACTCAATAAATGATTTAAGCACGTCCATTTCTCCTTGTGCACACACCTCTACAGTCCCGTCTCCGAGATTACGAACGAACCCTGACAGCTTAAGCTCGGTCGCCGCATTTTCAAGGTACGTGCGGTAACGCACACCCTGTACCTGACCGGAAACAATACAATACAGCTCCATCATATGGGTGACAGTATACGCGCAACTGAGACGATTTGAAATTATTTGAAAAACAGGTACTATACTCCCTACCAGAAGCACCGATTCCGGGCGATTAGCTCAGCTGGTAGAGCAATTCATTTACACTGAAAAGGTCGGGGGTTCAAGTCCCTCATCGCCCACAGAAACGTCGACGCCGACACGCGAGTGTCGGCGTCGTTGCGTTTTCTGGAGCGATGAGGGACATGCACCACAAGAGTATTTCTACCCCAGGACATCTTCTCTTGCTTCGCAATTCACCTTACATTTTCATAGTCGCTTTGCTCCTTGAACATTGGTCAACAGCGGAGCGTTGCTAAGCACGCCTTCAAAGCGTGCTTAGCCGCGAGCTGCGTCCACGGGCACTTATGAGCGCATGCGAATTTGTGACCCCGAGACAAGGCCCTCATCACCCTTTCTCTTTATCACTACTTTTTGCTATGCTTCACTTACGCCTCCATAGTTAAATGGATATAACTGCGGACTTCTAAGCCGTTATTCTAGGTTCGATTCCTGGTGGAGGCACACACGAGTAAACAAAAGACACCCTTCGGGAGAAGGGTGTCTTTTGTTTAGGAAGCAAACTGCTTTGCTTCCGTGCTCGGGAGTGAAGCGCAGACTTATTTTTCTCGCCCTTACTAGCGAGAAAAATAGTCGAGCTGGGGCAGCAGGTACTTAGTGCTCGCAGCTAGCAACGCTAGTGAGGACACTTAGTAACCTGCGCCACACTTGCTCGCACAGCCGACCTTGTAAGGGTCGACACTCCTCGTGGAGATAACTAAAACACCAAAGTAGAAACTCCTGGTTCGACACCCTCTTCAGGTACAGGTATCACCTCTTCTACTACAGGCTCTACAATTTCCATTTCGTCATCTAAGGCTGGAACATCAGCCGTGGTGGTCACGGATGGAGCGGAAACATTTTCGGTTGTCGTAGCGGTCGCCGCGCTCTTGTCTCCTAGGTCATCGGACTCACTCGGTGCAGGCATGGTGGTGTAGCGCCCCAAAATTTGTTGATACTGAACAGCACGAGAATCAAGGACCTCGAGCGCTTGTGTTACCTGGGCACTGCGGTACTTTGTCCCCTCCGTTATGGTTCCCTCACCAAAAAGGGTCGACACATCGACATAGCGCACATATACAGTAGCTGCCCACCAGGAACCGCCCAAACACAGCACTACGAAGCACAGCATACCAAGCGACCACTCCCGGGTTGGGTGCAGCAATAGATGTTCACCGTAGTACTTCTCACCCCGGAGTACGCTGCGCGTCATTTGAAGGATTTTCTTTTGGGTTATTTTCATAAGGTTTTGACCGTTACACGCACCTCAAGCCGGCCCTCCCACTCCTCGTCACTTTTTGACTCGAGCGTGACGGATTGAAGACGACTGTGATATGGCAACACCTCAAGTAGTTTAGTGAAATCGAACACGGCTGATTTACTCCCACGATATCCAAACCTAAAAAGCATTTCGCTTTTCCCTGGAGTGGCCGGATTACTTATCTCCTCAAGGATAATTTCGGTGAGCTCAAGGTCAAATTGCGGAGCCAGGGTTTCGAGCTGCGTCAAGAAATCAAGACTGTCTGAGGACTCTTTGAAAAATGACCGCCGGAGCATAGCCCGCTCTTCTTCGGTTTCATCAATCAAGCGCTTCGAGCGTGTCGTAGCTTCAAGCTGTGCCGAACTTTCATTAATCACAATACTATTCGCCTCGAGCCGTGCTCCCTGCCCCCGAATCTGGACAAGCAAATAAAGTGCAGCGAGCACAGCGGTCGCTGCTACCAGTAGCGCTAAGACGAAATATTGTTTTGTGCGGGGTGTGAGGGTCATAGTGCTGGTGTGGTGCTACTCATAGTTAGAGTAACAGTAAAAATAAGGTCGCGGTCTTTGGCAAAGTTTGAGATTGGCAAATCAACCTTTACGATCTTCGGGTGGTTCACCAACCCTTCGCGAAAACTTGCCAGGGCGGATCGAGTAGTCGCTGTGCCGCGCACAACCACAGGAGCAACCCCAGCTCCCAGTCGCGCGAGCGAATACGCAGAAACCTCAACTCCGGTCGGAAGCAAGCCTTCCACAATCGCTACGACCTCCGTAAGGACGGGCTCTTGTGCGGCGGCGACAATCATTCGCGCCTCTTCAGTAGCCGAATCGAGCACCTTGGTAGTAGTATCAAGTTCAGCCACTCGTGCGCGAACTTTATCAGCTTCAGCGGCAGAGCTCTTTACCTGCGAGGTTACAAGTACATACGCTGGAAACAAAAGCGCCCCTACTACCGTTGCAGCAATCGCGAGGAGAGAGAGCCATGCCGTCACCACTCGAACCCAATATTCGACAAGGATGCGTGACCGCGCTTCTGGAGGAATGAGATTTATCATAGTAATTAGGTGACACGCTGGAGTGCTAACCCGATGGCGGTGGCAAAGCCATACGAAAACCGTCGTTCTATTGGAGGCACTTCTTCGTCAAATGAAAAAACGTTGCGCCACACATTAGCTCTTTCGCACGGAACCCCGAGGGTTTCACTAAGGTACTCAGGCAGACCTTTTAGGTTAACGCTTCCCCCGCATAAGATAATGGTATTGATCCGCCTTGCAGGGTGCGGTGTTTCTTTTACGTGCCAGTACTGCATACGAGCAGCAATCTCATCTTTAATCACCGACACGGTAGTGATTACGGCATCGTGTGTGCGCGAATCATCGGTGCCCCTGATCAGTCCTTCCGTATTTTTTATCTGGGTAAGTTCTTCTTCGGGACGGTCACCAAGCACTTTACGCATCGCTTGCGAAAGATTTCCGCCACCAATATCAATGGTCGATGTGTACATCAATGTCCCGTTTGTCACAATCCCCACCCCAGTTCGGGTCTTTCCAAAGTCGACAATCATGACTGTCCCCTTGTCATTATTATCTACTACAGCATGAGCCATCGCTTGCGCCTCAACTTCAAACGAGAGTGGCGTTAATCCAGCAACCAAACAAGCCTCGTGGTACTTCAAAATAGTGTCTCGCGCATAGGCGGCTACCACAACCTGCACTGACCGTTCATTACTATGGTGAGGCAGTACTTCATAATCAAAAAATACTTCGCGTGATGGAATCGGTACGTTTTCTTCTAGTCGAAACTCTAAGGTATTTCGAATTTCAGCGAGCGGTATGTCGCGCTTAATTTCAGTCTCAAACAGATACGCCCGCTCTTCCGGCAGTGATACGCGCACAAATTCGGCCCCAGTTTTAGCCTTAAATTCAGCGAGTACCGCCGTCAGTTTAGCCACATCGTTAACTTCTCCACGACTCAGTACATCGGCAGGGATATCGATGTCACCCCAAAATCGTAGCTGTTGCTTCGCCCCTGGTCGGAGCCTACCGTCAAAAGCAACGTACTTCATCGATGTATCAGAAATATCAACACCCACACTTGGCAAAGCAAGGCTGCGCGGAGGCGGAATACATGTCGACAAAAAAGAAAGAACGCTCATACGAGAATGTGCCTTTAGTATACGTCCTTCTAACCGCAACCGAGGGCTTGAACCCACATCTCGTTTCGTTTAATGTGCCCACCCTTACCGCACCGTGGTGCCGACAGGCACATCTTGATGAGGATGGAGCAGTGCAAAGCATTCCCCATCGCCGGCTGCCAAGATCATTCCCTGACTTTCAAGACCTCTAATCACCCGAGGGGCTAAGTTTACCAAAAACGGACACTGCCTCCCCACAAGTACCTGCGGGTCTTCAAAAAAATTTCGGATACCGGAGACAACCTGACGAGCAGTTTCTTCCCCCACATCCACAGTGAGTTTTAAAAGCTTGTCGGCCTCGGGCACCACCTCGACCGCTATGATACGACCGATTTTTATATCCAGGGCGGAAAATTGTTCGTATGAAATTGTATCCATAATGAGGAAGTTAGTTGGTTCGCTCCAAAAAGCTATTAAGCAGCAAGGTCGCGGCGGCGGCATCCGTTGCATCGTTTCTTCCCTGCAGTCTGAGCGCGGCCTGAGTCGAGTAATGCTCGGGCTCAAGGTGAATGGGTATGCCGACAGCTAGGGTAAGGTCGGTTATCAATTCATCAATGGCTGCCTGCACTTTATTGGGCTGACCGTCCTTCCCTACCGAATGCCCAAGCACCACCTGCCCAACTTTTTTTGTTTCTATAAGTGCCACGAGGCTCGCGAGAAGCTTCCCATCGTTTGGCAGGACCCCATGAGGAAAGCCCATAAGCCCCGACTCGTCGGTTAAAGCAACGCCGACGCGCTTGGTACCGTAATCTATACCCATACTTCTCATGACGGGAAGAATAGCACATAGGTAGGTTATGGAGCTAGAACATGCAAGCAACATAACGTAACACCCACGAGGAAATTCGGTCACGAGTTACTAAGCTTTTTATTTCGCTTTGCTCATAAAAATCTAAGCACTCTCGACCCCGACGCGCCGGCCCAAAGGGTCCCCGGCTTGCGTCTTTCGATTCCTGGTGGGAGCTACAAACAGCAACGACCCAAATGCATTCGCATTTGGGTCGGCTGATTTGTGCTCCCACCAGGAATCGAACCTGGATCGCAGATACCGCAAACCTGCATTCTATCCATTAAACTATGGGAGCGATTCTTCACGCTACAGATGCAACGTGAGCACGATAATACCTTAAAATCCGAAATATTCCAGTACCTTTAGCAGGAAGGGCTCTTCGAGGTATCTTTCTTCTATTTTACCCTTCATGATGTCCTCGATATCATCAAGATATTGAGCCGGGAGCGGCATGGTAAGGAGGGGCATAAACTTGCGCTTCGCGAGCAGTATCATTTGAGGGCCGCGTGGATCTTCCTCATCAATATGGTACGCCGCGAGATGCCCAAAGGGGTATAGCTCACTACCTATACGCACCCCTCGCACAGTTACCGCAAACGGTACAATCTGCGGCCGCTTGCCGGCTGCAATGGCGAGGGCAATGCCAGAGATGACAGACAGTAAAGCAAAGAGTGTATTCCCCAACAGAAGGGCCGCAACCACACAACCAGCAGCGATAAGTGCGACCGCAAAATACCAGTCACCTTTTTTCTCGGTGTAGTGAAACTCGGGAGCTTCCCAACTTACAGCACGCGGGGTATCCATTTAAAAAGATTGTAGCATATGGCAGGTGTACTTTTTAGGTGGTTTTTGCTAGTATCTGTTGCTAATGTAGAGCGCAGCTCTGCAGTAGAGTACGGACAACAACATATCTGGAGAGATGGCTGAGTGGTTGAAGGCGGCAGTCTTGAAAACTGTTAAGGGTGTAAGCTCTTCGAGGGTTCGAATCCCTCTCTCTCCGCGAATACAAAAATTAGCACCCTCCCTTGGGTGCCATTTTTGTTCGCGGAGAGAAGTGAGTGACTCAAAGTCACTCACGGGAGGGATCCGAAGCCCGATTGAGCTCGTTTATGAGCTAGCGAAATAAACGAGCCAATTGGGGTACTGCTCCTGTAAGGAGAGAGTCCCTCTGCGGGTTCGAGCGAATGCTATTTTGTGAGCGAAGCGAAACTAAATATCCATAAGCGTGACCGAATCCTTATTTTATAAATTGGAGTACTGCTCCAGTAAGGACCGAATCCCTAAGAAGCGCTAGCGAAGTAGAATAAATCCGTCAGAGTAACCGAAACACTCTGCCTCTATCATTTTCCCCTCCCCTGTTAACAGTTTCGCCTTTTACCCCTATACTAGTGGTCGCCCCGTTCTTTTGAACGGGCGAACTTCGGAGGATTGGCTGAGTGGTTGAAAGCAGCGGTTTACTAAACCGCCAGACTGTAAAAGGTCTCGTGGGTTCGAATCCCACATCCTCCGCCAAGTCGTGCTAGCACGAAGAGCTTTATTTAAAGCCATAAAATTTTTAAGATTTCCGTACCCGTCTGCGACACGGAAACTTTGTAAAGGGTCTAGTGCACGCGAGACGTGTCCGAATCCTAGAGTGGGAACTCAGAATGTAAATACGAATACTACAATAGCAAGCTAGCTGGAATAGATACTGTTATGAAGCGTATTAAAATTGCAGTTAGAGTAATTTCAAGGGTAAATTTACAGAATTATTATTTTTAAATCTGTCATGTTATTATCAATGCATAAAGTATGGAACAAATCGCATCAATTTTTGACCAAATAGAAGCAATTATAATTATGATTTTAGACTTGATACAATCAATTTTAAATTCTGTTATTGGTTTAGTCTTGTAAATTAATTTAAAAAATATGAACTGCCCAAATGATAATACTCAGCTATTACTATCTGAACGACAGGGTGTTGAAATCGATTACTGTCCGCAGTGTCGTGGGGTTTGGTTAGACCGTGGGGAGCTAGATAAGTTGATTGAGAAAACCAGTGCCCAACAACCAGCTCAAGAACAAGTCCGTAACCCTCAAAGCAATACTACGAATGGCCGGCAATATGACCGTGATGATGACGATGATAATAATTACAACCGAGGTGGTACACAGAAACATAAGTCAATGCTAGGAGAATTGTTTGATTTTTAAATTTATCGCAAATAAGTAGCTATGCTCATCATATTTTTATAAGACACAATAGAGGGTGTCCAGAAAGCAATCAAGCATTATAATCAATAAATGCCATCAACGGACATTATTGGGGATTGGGAAAAAAGAACGGGTGTTCTGGCTACAATGCATAATAAGGAAAGTGTTATTTCCCCTATATTAAAAGAGGGACTCGGTATTACCATTACAGTTCCTCACGATTTTAATACTGACCGCTTTGGTACGTTTACAAGAGATATAAAGCGGGCGGGTAATCAACTTGAAGCTGCTCGAAAAAAAGCTCAAGCAGCAATGATGCTAACAGGGATGGATTTAGGGTTTTCTAGCGAAGGCAGCTTCGGCAATCATCCTACAATTCCTTTTGTCCAAAGTAACCTTGAAATTGTAGTGTTAATTGATATCAAAAATGATTTGGAAATTGTCGGGCATTTCCGTAACAGTAACTCACAAGTTCGAAGTCAAATTGTACATACTCCCGAAGAAGCTGTGGATGTCGCTTGCTCGTGGGGTTTTCCAAAACAAGGAGTTATTTTGAGGCAGTCAGAAACGAGCAGTAGACACATCTACAAGGAAATTACTACAGAGGACGACTTGCGGACAATGTCTGAAAAGCTTTTATTAAAATGGAGCACCAAGTCTGTTTTTATCGAAACAGATATGCGAGCCCACCGTTGCCCAAAGCGAATGGACGGTATCAAGCAAGCTACCCTTGACCTCATAAAAAACTGCAAAAGTATATGCCCAAAATGCACTACTCCTGGTTTTGTTATTACTGATGTAGTTAAGGGATTGCCTTGTAATGGCTGTGGGTTAGCCACCGATTTGGTAAAAGAAACAGTACGTTGTTGTAAAAAATGTAGTTATCAAGAAACCCAACCCATAGAAAATAAAAACTCGGCTGAACCTGGAGAGTGTCAGTGGTGTAATCCGTAATCATTTCGTAATTTAGTAGTCTCCCTGACCTATTATCACTAGCCGAACGTCATCCCACATCCTCCGCAGACGAACGAAGTGAGGCAAGAAGGATGTGTTGCAGCTTTTCTGAAAGAAAAGCGTTGCAAGGATTCGAAGACCTTGCCAACTATTTTGTGAGGAGAGGAAACAAAATAGTGACAAGGTGTACTGAAACTGTAAGTTTCGAATCCCACATCCTCCGCGAGCACCAAAAAGAACCCGGCAGGGTTCTTTTTGTTTGTGCGAGCGCGGGGATGTGGGATTCGAACCGAAGCGGCGGGGACCCGACTGAAGCGAAGCGAAAGTTGGGCGACTCGAGTGGGGGTCGAGCGAATGAGATAATTTGTGAGCCTAAGCGAAACAAAGTATCCATGAGAGTGACCGAATCCACAGATTTAATGCGTCTTATGTTGTGATTCGAAAAGCGCAGCGATGCCGGAGGCGAGTGATCTGGGGTCGAGAACACTTACTAGATTTCAAGCGGAGCGATGAAATATAGTTAGTGATTCGTGACCGAATCCACATCCATTTTAAATTTCTGTATGCGTGACCGCATCCCTAAGTAACGAAAATAAGATTACTAGGCCTCTCCCCTGCTATAGTGAATTTATGCCAAAGCTCCAAGCCGTCATCCACTACAGCTTACATTTTGTCGCGCCCGGTCTTCTAGCCTGGGTTCTTTTTAACGAACAATGGCATATTGCCTGGACCATAATGATTGCCACTATGTTGGTTGATCTTGACCATTTACTTGCCAGACCAATTTTTGACCCCAATCGCTGCAGCATTGGGTTTCACCCGCTTCATTCCTATGTTGCAATCTGTATTTACGGTGGACTTCTATTTGTTCCCAATGTTTACATTCAGATGATTGCAGTGGGTTTGCTTTTTCATATGGCAACTGATGCGCTCGATTGCTTATGGACTTCGTATAGGAAAAAATAACTATTTTTACCGCTCGGCATTGGGTTTACATCCACCCTTGTGACATCTGCCGTTTATCCTATTGAAGCAATCTATACCACGGGTCAATTAAGTCTCCATAAAATGCCCTATTTACAACGATTCCTTATGGACATAGGATAGGCCGTAGACGGACAACAACCTCGGGAGGTCCCCATGCGCATCGTCGTATTACTTGTTATCCTCGCATTCGTGGGTAACATCTACAGCTGCATCAGTGACGCAGGACAGGAAGAACGACATCAGGTCCTCGCCAACACAACATTCCAGCTTGAGACACCCGCTGAGCACATAACGGTGCGGGGGTGCATCGCTAGCGGCACCCCAAACGTCGTTACTATTCGTAACACGTCCGTCACTCTCACAGCACGGTTTGTGGGACTACTTCCTGGTCGCCGGGGCGGGGATGAACAACACTGGTTTCGTATGCTGGCGCCAGAGACGACAATACAAGTACCAGAGAGCATGTACAAAATTGGTGGCAGAGTCCGCATTGAAGATGAAACCGGGAAATTGATCGGTCTCTTCCATCTCGGCTGCTCCTCCCGCTCTGAAACTCGCCCTTAAAAATTCGCCGCCGGCTCACCCCGGCGGCGTTCGTTTTATTGTGCCTAACAAAAGCAGCGGCACCGTAGGTGCCGCTGCTTTTGTATGTTTGTTCTTAGTCTTTACTTCGCTGCCTTGACGCGGGCGGTAAGACGAGACTTCTTGCGGGCTGCGGTGTTCTTCTTTATAACACCACGCTTTTCGGCCTTATCGATAGCCTGGTAGGCCTTACTCAATAGGTCTTTTGCCTTTGCGCCATCACCGGCAGTGATAGCTTTCTGTACATCCTTCACACTGTCAGTCAAGACATTCTTGCGACGAATGTTGAAGATACGCTTGCGCGCTTGCTGACGAACGGCCTTCTTTGCTCCACGGGTAATTGGCATATTGATTGATTTAAGTGATGGAACTGTACCGCACCATCCATAAAAAAGCAAGACAGAAGAGCGCTCGCTTGGCTCTTGAGGTACAATAGTGGGCATGATTCGCTCGCTCCATGGCACCGTTGAAAGCACTAGCATTACTCATCTGGTCCTTAATGTTAACGGTGTAGGCTATCTTATATATATGAATGCGTTTAAGGCAGGGTACGATGTGGGCGACACGCTCCATCTCCACACCTATCTGGCAGTCCGCGAAACTGCCCTCGATCTCTACGGCTTCCCTACCGCGCACGAACTTGAATTCTTCCAGCTCCTCCTCACCATCCCCAAGATTGGGCCGAAATCTGCACTCCAAATCCTTAGCCAGGCTGAGATTAGTATTTTGACAGAGGCCATCAGAATGAAGGACGCAACGATGCTTCACAAACTCTCGGGAATTGGCAAGAAGACCGCCGAAAATATTGTGCAGTTCCTCCACGACAAACTCGAGCATGTAGCGACCCCGCTAGACCCACAAGATCGTATGCAAAGTGATGCTATCGATGTGCTCATTTCCCTTGGCTACAGCCCCACCGACGCGCGGAGTGCAGTGCGTGCCGTCGCAACCCACACCGATACGACCGATCTAGTGAAGCAGGCCCTGCGCCAGCTCGCCAACTAGACTGAACATCACATAACACTGGTGTACGCACAGTAAGTGGTCAGGGGGTGTCGCCTCCCCTTATAATAGTCGAATGGAACACCTTTTGTACGCTGTGAGAAAATTTTTACCGCGCCGTATTTTTACCGCTATTCAACCCTACTACCATTACGTGATGGCTTATGTGGCCGCCGTACGCTTTCGTCACCCGAGCCGCAGACTCATACTCATCGGTGTTACCGGAACCAAAGGTAAATCATCGACCACCGAAATCATCGCCCGCATCCTTGAAGCAGACGGAAAGAAGGTGGCGTCCCTCTCCACCATCCAGTTTAAGATTGGTGACACGATTGAGCGCAACCTGTTTAAGATGACCATGCCTGGTCGCTTCTTCGTCCAGCACTTTCTCGCGCGCGCGGTCGCCGCTGGCTGTACTCACGCCGTGGTCGAGATGACCTCTGAAGGAGCCAAGCAGTACCGTCACCGGTTTCTGGATATCGACGCCCTCGTATTTACCAACCTCTCCCCCGAACACATCGAATCCCACGGTTCGTTTGAAAACTACAAAAATGCCAAACTCTCAATCGCAGCGCGCGTGGCCACCGGCAGCAAGCGACCGCGCTACATTGTCGCGAACGTCGACGACGAGCACGGGGCTGACTTTCTTAAGTTCCCAATTGAGCACCCGCTTTCCTATTCTCTTCGCGACCTCTCGCTCTACACCCTCCATAAGGACGGCTCAAGCCTCGTGATTGGCAACACTACTCTGCGCGTACCGCTCATTGGTCTCTTCAATGTCTACAATGTGCTCGCTGCTATCACCCTTACTCGTGCTCTTGGGGTCTCGCTCTCAATCATTGAGCGCGCCCTCCACGACACCCCGCCGATTGCCGGACGGGTTGAACAGTTTTCTACCACCACCCGCGAGGGCAAACGGGTCACTGCCGTTGTTGATTACGCCCACACTCCCGACTCTCTGGAGAAACTCTACCAAGCATTTAAAGATTCCCCGAAAGTGTGTGTCCTTGGCAACACTGGTGGTGGGCGCGACACCTGGAAGCGCCCGGAAATGGGCGGCATTGCCGACCGCTACTGTGAGCGTATTATCCTTACGAACGAAGATCCCTACGACGAGGACCCGCGCAAGATTGTTAACGACATGGAAAAAGGGATTCTGAATAAACAGAAGCTCGAAATTATTATGGACCGCCGCGCCGCTATCCGCAGCGCGCTTGAAGCCTGCGCCGACGGTGGTCATGTCCTCATTAGCGGCAAAGGTACCGACCCCTATATCATGGGGCCCGATAATACCAAGGAACCATGGAGTGACGCTGAGGTGGTACAGCAGGAACTGGCCCGACTTTAGACGCGATGCTCCAGGTCGTGGTACAAAACAATACCGGTAGTGACGGCCACGTTGAGCGACTCCTTCTCACCCAGCATAGGGAGCTCAACAACCCTATCTACCGCCGCACAGACCTCCGTGGGTACACCCAGCACTTCATTTCCGAGCACAAACGCTACCGGTCGGTCGTTTGGAATAGTCGCTTTAAACAGCGAGACAGATTGTTCGGTTTGCTCTACAGCGACCACGTACACCCCCTCACTTCTTAGTTTAGTGACCAAAGCCGTGGTTTCGGTGTGGTGTTCCCATGTCATGGTGGTAGCAGCACCCAGGGCCGTTTTAGCGAGCTTCTCATTTGGTCTTCCAAAGCGATCAATCGGCGTCGGGGTGTAGCCGCACAGATACACGGCACTAACCCCCGCAGCATCGGCAGTCCGAAAAATCGCCCCGACATTGTGCGCGCTGCGAACATTGTGGAGGATGACAAAGCGATTCGGCATCATTGTGATGGTAGACTAGCAGAGAATTGCTTCCATATCCATGCTGAACCTTTTTGCTATTCAATGGCTCGCCCTCTTTGCTTACGCAATTTTACGCGTCACTGTTGGGGCCGTCCTTATTATCCTTGGGATTCGCCACCTACGGCTGCGGCAAGAAATTGCCTTAGTGACTAACGCTCCCCTATTCCCTTTTCCAAAGATTGCGGTGGCCTTACTGATTTTAGCCGAACTGGTTGCGGGCGCGCTGATCACTCTTGGTGCCTACACGCAACTGGGTGCTCTCATTTTAATCTCCCTCGCTGTAAAGATGCTCCTATGGCGGGATCGTTTTGCCCATCCGAGCATTCCCTCACGGCTTATGTACCTTCTCCTTCTCGGGTGTGGACTCTCGCTCTTCATCACGGGCGCTGGGGTCCTAGCGATTGATTTACCGATTTAAAAGCGGTATAGTCATCGCACTCACTTGAGTATCCGCTCGTAGCTCAGTCGGTAGAGCAGCTCCCTTTTAAGGAGACGGTCGTTGGTTCGATTCCAACCGAGCGGACAAGCGCAAGAAAACAACCACACCAAATTTGGTGTGGTTGTTTTCTTAGCACCTGCCCAATGGCAGGTGCGGCGCTTGTCCGAGCCGCAGCGATGTTGCTGGCCCCTTCTCAGGGCCAGCAACCGCGAGGCGGGGTCGCGAACACTTAGTAGATTTAAGCGAAGCGTAAAATATACTTAGTGATTCGTGTGGACAGTCCGCTCGAGCACCTGCCCTGCGGCAGGTGCGTGCTCTAATCGAACAGCGGAGCCATGTTTTCTGCTCCTTTCCCAGAGCAGGAAACAGGTGAGCCGTGACGACGAGTTCTTAGAGAGCGTAGCGAACTTTGAAACTCGTGTCGATTCCTGCCAAACTGCGAGCACTTAATAGACTTGGAGCGTAGCGAACAATTATATTTAGTGACTCGTGACGACAGACAAGCACCCTTACGGGGTGGTTTTCATTTTTCCACAGGAACATTTTTACACCCTGAGCACCCACTTCTCCAACCCTACCGCCATATCCTTTTTTTCTTTATTCTCAGCATGTCCGGCCTGGTACAGCTTCAACAACGCAAGCGACATCCGCTCTACTTCAGGTAGTGAATATTTTCGGAGCGCCGCCTTAGCTTTTTCGTAGGGGAACTTACTCATTCCCGCCTCTTCAAAATTGTTCGTGCATGCAGCCAAACGCATAGACTTAAGCTGCCACCACAGTGAACCGACCAACATTTCGACCGGGGTGCCGCTCCGTAACTCTTTCGTAAGCACAATCCATAATGCCTTTTTATCTCGAAGGGAAAAGGCGTTTCCAAGGGCAAATGTGTCTTTCTTCTCTTTCGCCTCGGCCTTAATTTCGGTGTAGGAGGTAGCTGATTTTTGGAGAGCGCGGCGGTAGTCGGCCAGAGGAGCTGTGTCAATAAGCACAAAGGTGTGTGCGGAAGTAGCGAGTTCGGCCAAATTCTTGGTAACGGTTTCCAGAAACAGTTCGTCCTCCGACGGAGTATCAAGCACACACACCGTCGCCTCACCAAAAAGAGAAACACCCCCAAGCAGGTGCTCAAGCACTCCAGGTTCAAACTGCTCACTCTCGAGTCGCACGGGCACAATCCCTTCCTCTTCGAAAGGAGCGAGCTTAGCTAGTGCCTTAACGCGCACGGCCACTGTGTCACTACCGCAAAATACGTGAAGCATGGGTTTATTTTAGCAGAAAACCTGTCTATTGACAGAATAAAAAAATGTATTAATGTAGTCGTGTGGTCCCGTTTTCACAGTTGTGGGAGCGCTGGGTGCAGACTACGAGACCTAGGGAGGCTCGGAGCATCTACGGAAGCCCTCCGCCCCACAGGAAACCGCCGCCTGTGGGGTTCGACAATCGGCGACGAAAGGTCCTTCTCTAATGAGTCGGGCCTTTTTACTATTTATGCCAATCCTCTAACTCCGACCAATTCGGTCCCACCGCTACATCGACTTTGAGTGGCACCCCATAGGTCTCCTTATCGCGCATGATGTTCTCCATAACCGCCGCAAGTTTTGGCAGTTCGGCATCGAGCAGCTCTTCTTTAACCTCAAAAAGGAGTTCGTCGTGGACCTGGAGGAGCATCCGCACCACACCAGTCTTCTGCCCTTTTTCAAGATAGTCATAGACCTCATTCATCGCTACGCGCATCACGTCCGCTGCCGTACCCTGTACCGGGGCGTTGATGGCCATACGTTCGGCAGCCGCGCGCAGGAAGGGTGCGCTCGAGGTAATGCCCGGGAACTGCCGGCGGCGGCCAAAGAGAGTCTCGGTATAGCCGTGCTTGCGGGCGAACTCTTTAGTCTCTTCAAGATACTCAGCCAGGCGCGTGAAGGTGTGGAAGTAGGCATTAAGGAACTCTTGGGCTTCCTCCCGGCTTGTACCCTCACCGAGATTTCCCCGCAGGGCGTTTACCCCCATGCCGTAAAGTATACCGAAGTTAATGACCTTGGCCTTGCGCCGCATTTCACTAGTAACCTCGGTTGCGTCGACCTTAAAAACACGAACAGCTACCCCGGTATGAACATCCTCACCGCGTCGAAAAATATCAATGAGACTAGGGTCGTGCGCGAGAATTGAAGCGATGCGCAGTTCAATTTGGGAATAGTCGATGGAAACTATTTTGTATCCGGGCGCGGCCACAAACGCTTTACGAATCGCCTTGCTCTCAATGGTACGAATCGGGATGTTTTGGAGGCCCGGGTTTTGGGTGGCCATACGACCAGTGGCTGCACCAGTCTGGATAAAGGTCGTATGGAGTCGACCATCGCTAGCGACGTAACCAGGTAAACTATCGACGTAGGTCGAAACTAATTTCTGCAGTTCTCGATAGCGCAAAATCTTTTCAATAATTGGGTGCTCTCCCGCTAACTTTTCAAGCTCTGACTCCTTAGTGGAGCGCTGACCACCGGCCGTCTTCTTTTGATTTTTTGGCTTAAGACCCAGAGTATCAAAAAGGATGTCACCGAGTTGTTTTGGTGAATTTAAATTGAAGACCACCCCAGCGAAGCCGTAGATGGCAGTCTCCAGTTCCGTCAGTTCGGTATGCATTGTGACCGACAGCGTTTTCAGGTAATCAACATCAAGCAAAATACCATTTGCTTCCATATGCCGAAGGACTGTCATCAGCGGCAGTTCAATTGTGGAAAAAATCGGCATCAACCCCGCCTTCTCTACCCGTTCCTCGAGTTTTTGCATAATAACGGCAAGGTCGGTTGTTTCAAAAAATGCTCGGCCGTACTCGGCAATGTCTTCAAAGGAAGAATTCGTTCGCTCGCTTTCAAGGAGCCATAAAAGTATGTCGGCCCTCCTTACGAGCTCGGGATCACCGTCCCCACGCAGTGGTCGCGCCGCAACTTCCTCGGTTACGTCGAACAATGTCTTAACCCGACCCGTGAGTGAGCGGAAGCCGAGCTCACTAAAGAGTTTGAGGATCGATTCGGGGACAGCATGCACGCGCCAGTTGGTACCGTCGAGCACGAACGTGATTGGTGCGTCAGTCCTGATGCTGGCAAGCATTTTTGAAAAACGGGCCTCTTCCTCCCCGTTTTTTAAGAGCTCCACCATGCGTGCCTTTACTCCGGCTTTTAGAAATTGGGCTTCGTCTTTTTTAAGCTTTTTATAAATACTGTCGAGATCACCAAACTGAACCAAAAGCTCGGTCGCTGTCTTCTCGCCAATACCGACGATGCCCGGAATATTGTCGCTTGTGTCGCCACGGAGACCCTTGTAGTCCGGCACCTGAGTAGGCGGAAAACCAAAGCGATCCTTTACGGTCGCTTCATCATATAAAATAGTGTCTTTAATACCCTTCTTTAGGGTATAGACCTGGACGCGTTTTTTTTCGACACACTGTAGGGTGTCCATGTCCCCGGAAGCGATTATTACCTTGAGGTTTTTATCGCCCTTCGTTTGATACGCGATAGTGCCTAGCATGTCGTCGGCTTCAAAGCCCGGCACCTCATAGATAGGAATGCCAAACGCTGCAAAAATATCGCGCGAACGGTTAATTTGAGCCACGAGGGTATCGTCAGTCTTTTCCCGCTTGGCTTTGTAGCCAGCAAAGGCGGTATGGCGATAGGTCGGTTCGGGCAGGTCGTAACAGGCAGCAATGTACTCGGGCTTGAACTCTTCGATAATGCGCAAGAGCATGGTAACGACACCATAAAGGGCGCCGGTCGGGTCGCCGGTCGGAGAGGTGAAATCCGGAAGAGCGTGAAAGGCTCGGTGCAAGATCGCGTGCGCGTCGAGGAGGACCAGAGTCGGGGTGTCGGAAGCTTTCTTCATAGCATCAGTATACCCCGTTAGACACACCTACTATTCTTGACCAATTACATCAATGTTGTGGGTAGGTGGTGCATACCTACTTCTGTCTAGCCGAATATACGGCATCGCTCGTATTTTGTCGGCTTGTCACTACGAGCTCGCAATGGTCCGGGTAGTATCGGAGTTGAGGGTAAACGTAAGAGTGGAAAGATCTGCAGGAAGGGCGTCTTTAATACGGTCCACCCACTCAATACAGATGAGTGTCCCCGATCGAGCGAGCACCTCAGCAAACCGTAGCGGCCCAAGTTCACTCAAGTCCTCAATTCGATAAGCGTCCATATGCACGAGGTATTTGAACACCGGATGTGCCGTTTCGTATTCACGCATGATGAGATAGGTCGGACTCGTTACCGCACCCACCACACCGAGCTCCCGCGCCAGCATCTGCACAAACGTAGTCTTCCCTGCTCCAAGATCACCCACAAGACCGACTACTGTGGCTGCATTCTCTGTAGCCGTCAGCTTCGAGAGAAAATCAGTAGCAACATTTTCGAGGTCTGATAGTGAAGAAATGGTGGTCATAATAAATTTTGAATGTATTAAAAATAGGGCGAGCCGCCGCGATTATTGAGTTACCCATTGGGCAGAGCTCTGTATCGCGGCGGCTCAGTTGCTGTTTTAGAATACGTCATAAACCAGCTAGCGTCGGGGTGTAGAGACGTACGTGAACCCACCCGGTGGGGTCATGCCCCGATCTCGAAAGGCCTGCTGTACCGACGGGCAACCGACATCATTCGCATTGTACCCGAACCGCGCACTCGGGTCCGCTCGCCACTGGCGGCGCCAGTCGGCGATCCGGCGATCAGCCCGCTCGCAATCAGGAGCTGTTGATCCCGAGGTCTGAGCCCATACCCGCTCGCAACCGATTCGGTCCTGAACCGAAGCCTGTTGGCGTTCGGCCGGAGTCATGCTGGCGCAGGCACGCTCTTGGGCGTTCATTCCCGAAATTGCACCGGCTGCCAAGAACGCATTGCTGCCAATCGCCACAGCGAGTGGCAAAGCTGCGCAACCGCTCAGCTGAAGCCCGAGGCCAATCAGGCCGAGGGCCTTTAACGCTGTACTACCTTTCATTAGAGTCATCTCCTTCTGTCATTTGACCAAGGGGAACCTGGTCTAAAATTTACTATACAACCTTATTTATATTTTGTAAACAAAGCCGAACTAGAGGGGGCGCGTGCTACAATTTTTGTATATCGCCCATGCCACAATTTAATGACACATTTACAAATGCACGCATTGCCGACCTGCGCATCACCGAGGAGGAGCGCCTCATCGAAACGCTCGCCGCTCAATATGGGTACGAGTACATCAACCTGCGTGGCTACACTCTTAACCCAAATGCACTCGGCGAACTACCAGAAGCGGTAGCCCGCAAAGCCAATCTAGTCGTCTTCGACCGCCATGGCAATACGATAAAAATAGCCGTCCGTACACCGAACCAGCCGGAGGTTACCATGGTGCTTGATTCACTTACCGCACGCAAACTCACCCCGCAGGTATATATGTGTTCTTCGCACAGTCTCAACCATGCCTGGGAACGATACAAAGATGTTAATGCCACGACCGCAAAAAAGAAGGGAACCTTTGATTTCGATGAGGAGGATATCGCCCAACTTTCTGCCAATATCCGACAAATAGAAGATGTGCAGAGCACAATGAGGACAGTAGGAGCGGTCAGCAATGCCCGGCGCATTACCGAAACGCTGGAGCTTGCTTTTGCCGGCGCGCTAGCCCTTGATGCCTCCGATATCCACATTGAACCAGAAGAAGCCGGCATCAGGATGCGCTACCGACTTGACGGTGTACTGCACGATATCCTTGATATTGATAATTACATCTACGGTCGCTTGATGTCACGCCTCAAGCTCCTAGCTGGTATGACACTCAATAAAAAGCTTGGTGCTCAGGACGGGCGTTTCACCTTCAGCATCCGCGAGCGAGAGATTGAAGTGCGTGTTTCAGTGATTCCGGCCGCCCTTGGGGAGTCTATTGTGATGCGTCTACTTGATCCGTCAGTGGCGAGCTTCAATATAGATAAACTTCAACTCAACGACACGATTAGCCGCATCATGGCAATTGAGCTCAGGAAAAAAACCGGCATGATAGTGACCACTGGTCCTACCGGTTCAGGAAAGACCACCGCTCTCTATGCATTCTTGCGCGAGGTGCACGAGAGCGCTAGTAAAATTATAACCATTGAAAACCCAGTAGAATACAGACTGGAAGGAATTGTACAGACACAAACAGGTGACGATTACACCTTCGCTTCTGGCCTGCGTGCCATTTTGCGGCAAGACCCCGATGTCATTATGGTTGGAGAAATCCGCGACCGCGAGGTGGCCGAGACGGCGCTTCAGGCAGCACAGACAGGACACCTCGTATTTACCACCCTCCATACCAACAATGCTGTTGGTGGCTTCCCTCGCCTTATCAACCTCGGAGCGGACCCCCGTTCGTTTAAAAGTGCTATTAACATAATGCTCGGGCAGCGCCTCGTCCGCTTGCTTTGCAGCGAATGTAAAAGACAACGCCCCGCGACCGCTAACGAAATCACTATTATTGAGCGTGTAATGATCGACCATCCCGAACCACCAGCTATGGTGCGTCCGATTAGTATTTACGAGGCCGGTCCTGGCTGTGCCCACTGTGGACTTACGGGTTACAAGGGGCGGGTCGGCATTTTTGAAGCAATACAAATGACTGACGCAGTCGAGGCCGCCCTGCTGCGTGATCCGCGTGAGCACGTTATTCTTGAAGCCGCCCGGGAACAGAAAATCCCATCGATGACGCAAGACGGGATGGCAAAAGTCCTGCGTGGCGATACGTCGTTTGATGAACTCGAACGCGTGGTCGAATTTCCGCGAGCGACCACCGACGTACAAAAAACATAAACGTAAGAAAATCGCCGCAGTCACAATAGTGACTGCGGCGATTTTCTTACTTTGGTGACATAATTACTTTACGGTCAAGGCGACAGTGATGACCCATATGCTATAGTCGGCTAGTAACCAATTGTTCGTTCCAGAATATAACTCTCTAAGCAAAACTTCCGCATTGAAAGTGAATGCCGCGCTAAGAAAGTAGGTCGCACTCTCACTCGTAGTGAGCGCCACCGACCCCTCGCAACGCACTCGCGTTGCTTAGAGAGTTATCGTCTGGAACACATCATCAAGTGAGGGATTCCTCACTCAATAAAAAAGCGGTATTTCCACTAGAGTGTGGCTACACCGCGAGAACTAATTAATTGCTATACTAGCATACTCTATTCACTATGTCAAGTACGACACTCTCGCTGCTCTTCTGGGGTGGTTTTTTGTTATACTAAACTCACTATGGACTCAAAACCAACCACTTCCCCCGCCAAATCAATTACCCGTGATGACAGCGGCAGCCTCGACCGCACCCTTCGGCCTGAAACCTGGGAAGAGTACGTTGGTCAGACAAAAATAAAAGAAAACCTTCGTATCCTGCTTACAGCCGCACGCGAACGTGGCCATGCCGCTGAACACGTCCTGCTCTACGGCCCTCCAGGACTTGGTAAAACCACCCTCGCCCACCTGATTGCAAAAACCCTCGGCACCAACATGCGCACCACTTCCGGCCCAGCTATCGAGCGCGTCGGTGACCTCGCGGCTATTTTAACCAACCTATCTCCTGGTGATGTGTTATTTATCGACGAAATTCACCGCCTATCTAAAAGCATCGAGGAAGTCCTCTACCCGGCCATGGAGTCAGGCGTCCTCGACATTATTATCGGCAAAGGCCCGTCAGCCCGCACCGTGCAGCTCGACCTGCCGCCGTTTACTTTAGTAGCAGCCACTACCCGCATATCCCTTCTTTCGGCGCCACTTCGATCACGCTTTTCCGGAGGCACCTTCCGCCTCGAGTTTTATGCAGAGAATGAAATTGGTCAGATCCTATCCCGCTCAGCCGGCCTGTTGGGTATTACTGCTTCACCCGACGTTGTACGCAACATCGCCACCCGCTGCCGCGCCACGCCACGTACCGCGAACTACTTACTTAAGCGCTGCCGTGACATGGCCCAGTTGGAAGGCGGAGACCTCTCTTCTGACATCGTCGCCCGTACCTTTGCCCTACTGGAAGTTGATACCCTTGGTCTTGGCGCACCCGACCGCGCCGTTCTTGACGCTATCATTAATAAGTTTGGGGGCGGACCGGTTGGTCTCAATACCATCGCCGCAGCGACCGGTGAAGAACAATCTACGATTGAAGACGTGATTGAACCCTATCTCATTCGCCAGGGCCTGCTTGAACGTACCCCGCGCGGTCGCATTGCCAGCGCCACCGCGTATAGTCACCTTGGCAGCATGTAACTATGTCTGGACACAACAAGTGGTCAAAGATTAAGCACAAAAAAGCCGCGAGTGATTCGCAGAAGAGTAAAATCTTTTCCAAGCACTCTGCGCTTATTACCATGGAGTCACGTAAGGCTGGGGGTGACGTAAACTCCCCCGGGCTCGCGGCCGTGATTGTGCGCGCTAAGGCAGATTCGATGCCCAAAGAAAACATTGACCGTGCCGTTGCTAAAGGCAAAGGAGCTGATGGCGCGAACCTTACCGAAGTATTGTTTGAAGCCTTTGGGCCAGGTGGTACGGCTCTTCTTATTACAGCAGTGACGGACAACAACAACCGCACTAGTCAGGAAGTGCGCCACGCACTTACGAAGGCGGGATACCAACTGGGCGCTCCCGGCTCAGCAGTGTGGGCATTCGCTAAAAGTGCCTCGGGTTACTACCCTACGACGCCCCTTACCCTATCTGACAGTGACGGTGAGGCATTGGGCAATCTTGTTGAAACCCTGGAAGAGCTCGATGATGTGCAAGATATCTATACTACTGCTGACGGAGAGTAAATATGCGTGTCCTCGCTATTGATCCTGGTTTTGATCGATTAGGTGTCGCTATTATTGATCGGGTGGCTGGCAAAGAAACCCTAGTCTTCTCAACCTGCCTCACGAGTACCCGAGGCACCCCACTCCCCGAGCGTCTAGGGATGCTCGGAAACGAACTGAGTACCATTATAAAAGCGCACGAACCGACGGACCTTGCAATTGAAACTCTCTTTTTTAATAAAAATGTAAAGACGGCTATTGATGTTGCCCAGGCTCGCGGTATGGTGCTCTATCTCGGCCAGAGTAATGGCTGCTTGGTTCACGAGTACAGCCCACAGCAGGTAAAAGTGGCCGTCACAGGCTATGGCGCGAGTGATAAAACTGCCGTATTTAGTATGGTGAAGCGCTTGATTGCGAACGCTCCGGAAAAAGCCCACGATGACGAATACGACGCAATTGCCGTTGGGATTACCTGCCTTGCACACCTGGCTTCCGGTAGGTAAACTACCCGGCAGCAAACGGATACACACTTCGTAAACGAATGCACCAAAACACCCAACCACACGAAAGTCACTTGATGAGTCGCGTATTTTTTGTTAAAACTCACCCATAACAACCAAACAGAGACACCTATGTTATTTCAATTCGATGATGAGTTAGCTCCGGATGAAGAAATGGACGATGAAGAAGCCACATTAGCTGATGATCTTCTAGACGAAGTGGGTGTTGATGAAGAAGAAGTACCAGAAGATATTGAAGGCTTTGGACACATTACCGAAGAGGCCGTAGCGGAAGAGGAAGAAGAGACCGACGAGGAGAAGGCGGAAGAAGGCGTGCCGCTCGAGGAGGATGCAGAGGATGTCGATTTTGACACCTTTGACGACGTAGACGAGCTCTAAAAATAAAAAGCAGCGCGGCACCTAACGGTGCCGCGCTGCTTTTTGTCTCGTGCTTCAGTACGACTAATCTTTACGAGAGTAGCTCGTCATGTTTAAGAGAGCTTAATGAGGGACACTTGTTTCTTACCACGACGAATATGGACGAGCTCACCACAGGCTTCTTTCGTAAGCACCTCCTCTACCTGGGTGGCCTTTTGTCCGTTAACAACGATGGCGCCACTTTCAATAAATGTACGCGCCTCACGCTTACTGGTAGCTAACCCAGCAGCTACGAGCGCCTCAACGAGAAGTACTCCACTAATCTGCGCAGTGACCGGAGCATTCGCAAGTAAAACTACTTGCTCATCGGCTGACAAATCAGCAATTGCCACCTCACCAAAAAGAGATGCCGACGCTCGCGCCACTGCGATTGACACATCCTCGCCATGAACAAAGCGTGTTATTTCATGCGCAAGAATTTGCTGAGCTGCTCGTGCACCAGGATTATTGAGGAGTGTTTGTGTAATTTCATCTATCTGTTCAAGCGGTAAGAAGGTAAATAATTTAAGGTAATCAATTACGTTCTCGTCTGCTACATTGTACCAAAATTGGTAAAAGGCATACGGTGGGGTTTTTTCAGCATCAAGCCAGACGGCGTTTCCTTCACTTTTACCAAACTTCTTTCCAGTCGTCTTATCGACAATAAGCGGGACGGTTACAGCATAGGCAGTTACACGCTCCAGTCGCCGTATCAAATCTACCCCCGCAATAATATTGCCCCACTGATCAGACCCTCCAACCTGAACAGTTGCTCCGTGACTGCGGTAGAGCATCAGGAAGTCGTACGCCTGCAATAGCGGGTACGCGAATTCAGTGTACGAAAGACCGGTTTCAGAACTCAGTCGGGTCGCAATCGCGTCTTTTTTTATAAGTTCGTTAACGGTGAAGTATTTTCCGATGTCGCGCAAAAAACTAATCAAACCGAGCTCGCATAGCCAGTCGTCATTATTTACAAACGCAATCTCACTACCAAGTAGTCGCTGGGCTTGGGCTTTAATTTTTATCACGCGCGCGGCCACTTCCTCGGGAGCAGAGAGCGGCCGTTCAACATCGGGCTTAGGGTCCCCAATCATACCCGTACCACCCCCAACCAAAAAGACAACCTTATGTCCGGCTGCTGCGAGATGCTTAAGCAACATCCAGTTTACAAAATTACCGGCGTGCGCCGAGTCAGCGCTCGGGTCAATCCCGTGATAAATTGTCCGCTTCTCTCCATCGAACACCTCGGCTAAGGTTTCCGTCGAGAACTGATGAATAAAGCCCCGGAGCGCGAGTTCTTCTGACAATTTCATGAAATAACTCTAGCACACCTGCGTAGTTAAGAGACTAGACAATTCATGCTACCATTGGCCCATAGAGCTAATATGTGGCCATATTTATGAAGCTATCGCACCGTATCATCAGCCGAATCCGTCGGCTTCATTGGAAAGAAATCATCATAGACGGGGCAATTCTCGTATTTGCGCTCAGCATCCTCACGGTAGCCGGAGTATTTGTTTGGATTTCAACCCTCGACATCCCCGACCTGTCCGCCTTTGAGGAGCGCAGAGTGCTCCAGTCAACCAAAATCTATGACCGTACCGGTGAAATTGTTCTCTATGACCTCGGCCAGGATGTGCGTCGAACCATTGTTCCGTTCAATGAAATTTCTCACTATCTAAAGAACGCCTCCATCGCAATTGAAGACGATCAGTTCTATAATCACCATGGTATACGGCCGCGCGCGATTTTGCGCGCCGGTTTGGCTAACTTTAGTCAGGGCGACCTGCTTGGTGGCCAGGGTGGATCAACAATCACTCAGCAGGTCATTAAAAACTCCGTACTACAGAGTGAAAAGACCCTGACGCGAAAAATTAAAGAAGCGATTCTCGCTGTTAAAATTGAGCGCGTACTCACCAAAGATGAAATCCTATCCATCTACCTAAACGAGTCACCTTACGGAGGCACTATTTATGGAGTAGAAGAAGCTGCTCAAGCATTCTTTGCTAAAAAAGCCAGCGAAGTTACCCTTGGTGAAGCCGCCTACCTGGCTGCCCTTCCCCAAGCCCCCACCTACCTTTCTCCCTACGGCAGCCATCGCGAAGCGCTTGATTCTCGACAGAAGCTAGTGCTTGAAAGGATGAAAATAAACGGTTTTATTACCGACGAGGAGTATAACGAGGCAGTTTCTACCACAACTGAATTTCAGCCCCAAGCAGTAACCGGCATTCGCGCCCCTCACTTTGTGATGTTTATTCGCGAGCAGCTGGTTGAAAAATTTGGCGAAGAGGCACTCACTGGACGCGGTCTGCGGGTTATTACTACCCTGGACTGGGAGTTGCAGAAGGAAGCAGAGCGGATTGTTGCCGAGAAAGGGGAAATTAATATTGATCGGTTTAAGGCAAACAACGCCGGCCTAGTGGCGACCGACCCTAAAACAGGCGACCTGCTCGTCATGGTCGGTTCCCGTGATTACTTTGCCGAAGATATTGATGGTAACTTCAATATCGCGACAGCCGAACGGCAGCCAGGTTCAGCCATTAAACCATTTGCGTACGCCGCAGCCTTCAGTAAAGGATATCTGCCAAACACCATCGTGTACGACGTGCGCACACAATTCTCCCCAAACTGTCCTCCGGATAGTACAAGTTCAGAATCTCCCTGTTACTCACCCAATAACTACAACAATAAATTCTTGGGTCCGATTAGTTTGCGAAATGCTCTCGCTCAGTCTCTTAACATTCCGGCGGTAAAGGTGCTTTACCTCGCCGGGGTTCGCGACACACTTAAGCTCGCGGCCGACATGGGTCTTACTACCCTAAACGATCCAGAGCGGTATGGCCTAACCCTGGTGCTTGGTGGTGGTGAAGTAAAGCTTGTTGATATGACCTACGCCTACGGCGTCTTTGGAAATGAAGGGGTTAAAGCAAAACCACGCAGCATTCTCCGCATCGAAGATAATCGTGGCCTTGTGATTGAAGAAACACAGATTGAAAGTAGTCGAGTAATGGATAGAAACGTTACCCTCATGATTAGTGACGTACTCTCTGACAATGTCGCTCGTACGCCACTCTGGGGTGCCAACTCGCTCGTAAACTTCCCGGGCAAGGCCGTAGCGTCTAAAACCGGTAGTACCAACAATCTCCGCGACGCCTGGCTCATGGGCTATTCTCCTTCAATTGCTGTCGGCATATGGGTAGGAAATAACGACAATAAGCCCATGGGAGGAGGTCTTTCTGGTCTTATCGTGACTCCGATGTGGCGAGAGTTTATGGATATTGCACTTAAAAAGCTTGATCCTGAAAACAAAGATACGTTTGCCCAACCAGAAATAAACCTAACCGGAGTAAAACCAATCATTGCAGGACAGTACGTCAACCTGAGCACCCTCCAAGAATCTCTGGCTGCTTCTGGCAACGATAACCTTGACCTCTCTCTCATCTATGACAACATTCACTCTATCCTTCACTACGTCAACAAGAATGATCCCCACGGCCCCTACCCCACCAATCCTGGTAACGACTCACATTATGAAAATTGGGAGTGGGCAGTACAAGCTTGGAAGGTGGCCACCTTCGGTGAGATGAAGCCACCCGAGGTAACCCCTGAGGAAGAACCAGCCGCTGAGGAAGAGGAGGAAGATCCACCTCGCCGCAATCGCCGAAATAATAACGATTAATAAAATCACCCCTTTAGGGGGTGATTTTTATAACAACACTTGTGGTGGCTCCTTTGGTAAGCGATCTCGCAGTACCGACAAAATCTCAGTACTGTGTAGCTTAATCTCACTCCGCAAAAGGGCCGGGGCTTTGATATACAGCGTTCTCGTGGCTACAGTGTACGAAACCTGCTCATCGGCTAGTTCGCAGCCTACAATCGCATGTATGGCCTCACAAGCCATCTTCTCTACTGAACGCTGGGGCGGCCTTAGCGTCTTTGCATATTTCTCAAATAAACTCCCCACCTTTACCAACTCTCCTCGCCGCGGCTTCATACTTTATTTATTCATCGGCATTACTAGATAACGCAAACTTGGATCAGTAACGCCATGGAGTACGAGTGGCCGACCGATACCAGCAAACTTTAGAATCAGACTCTCATCTTGAATATGGGAGAGCGGGTCAATGACGTACTGCTGATTGAAACTAAGATTAAGTTCTTGCCCCTCCACCTGAGCCTTTAGCGTATCGGTAGTGTGACCCACCTCGCTGTTAGTAGCTGAAACCGTGAGGTGTCTCTCAGTAAGTGTAATAGCTACCTGCAAAAACTTATTAAGAAATATATTAGTTTTCTTAAACGCGCGTTGCAGATCTTCTTTAAGAATAGTCACGGTGGTCACATATTCTTTCGGTATGATTTGTTCATAATCAGGAAACGATCCAGTAACCAAACGCGAGCTTATATACACCCCAGAAGCAAAAACGAGACTACACTGGTTTTCGTTAATGATTAACGTTGGTGTACCACCAACAATTTCGCATACACGTGCTAACTCAAGAGCGTTCTTCTGCGGCAACAAGAACGACTGAGCCAGTACCACCCCTTTTTGAGGAACTGATTTTTCCATCAATCGAAATGAATCAGTCGCAACGAACGTAAGAGAATGTTCGCGCTTCTGTTGAACAAACACACTTCCGAGCTCTGGTTTAATTGAGGTCTGTGAAGCCGCAAACGCTACGGTTTTAATTCCATACGCAAACATTTCAGCATTCACTACTACCCCCGCAGTGTCGATTTTATGGATATTTGGAAACTCATCATGGGGAATTGATTTAATTGAGGTCTGCGTGTGCGCCCCTTCAATAACAAGCACACCTTCCTCCACTCGCAAGGTGACATCCTTTTCATTTAAAAACTGGACACTCTGCTGTAGTGTCTGGGCCGGCACGGCAATTATCCCATCGTCTTCGACCACGCCATCAAGGGTAAGCTCAACACTAATCTCAAGATTAGTAGCTCTGAGGGTAATCTTTTTATCAACTACACTTATAAGGACACACTGAAGTACCGGCAACGTAACATGTTTGGTGCTAATCCGACTAATGATATCGAGCGCTTGAACAAGAGTGGGATAAGGAGTAGTTATTTTCATTTTAAAAGTATTTTACTCTCTATTATTAGGGCTGTGGAAGTGTGCATATCTCGATTATATGTTGTACTTTAAGGCGCAAATGAGTGAGCATTCTTGTGTATAGTGTTGGTGGAGCTGGTGATTGTGTTTTTGTGTCTGGGGAGAAATATTTTGTTGGCTATCGTCTGGGGAAAACTAAGGCAGAAGAGAGGCATTTTTTTGAGTAATTAGGAGACTTCTACAGAGCTATTAAAGGATTTATGTGGCGTTTATCCCCAGGGTTTGGGTATAAAATAACGCTACCAGAAGGAAGCGTTATTTTAAAAGTAATCGAATCTGGGATATTTCCTCTTCGAGGTCAGGGTTCTCTTTTAGTTCCCCCTTTATCTTCTCGCAAGAGTGGATTACCGTCGTGTGGTCGCGACCGCCTAGTTTCTTCCCAATTGCGGGATATGACACCTGAAAATCTTCACGCAAAATGTACATAATAATTTGGCGCGGCCGAACCACCTCCTTTCGACGCGTTTTTTCGTAGATGCTGGCCTGATCAATATCAAAGTAACGAGCTACTTTATCAACCACATCAGTGATAGCTAGGGTTTTGCGTGGGCGTGAATTGTTCTTGATGATGGCCTTCACCTCGTCGAGCGATACCATGCGCCCCAGGAGCTGTGACTGACACATAATCGTATTTAAGGCCCCTTCAAGTTCGCGAATATTGCCTTCAATAGTGTGAGCAAGGTGTTCAACTACGTCATCAGACAGAGTAATGCTGTTCTGAGCAGCCTTGGCGCGCAAAATAGCCACGCGTGACTCCGGGTCGGGTGTGGGAATATCAACAATCATTCCCTGCACAAAGCGTGACTTAAGCCGCTCTTCTAGACCGGAGAGTAGGGCTGGGTGCTGATCGCTCGAGAAGACAATTTGCTTATTGGTGTCGTGGAGGGTGTTAAAAAGATGGAAGAGCTCCTCCTGAGTCTTTTCCTTAGTTGCTAAGAACTGCACATCGTCCATGATAAGAACGTCATATTGACGGTATTTATCCTTAAAGCTATTGGCGGAACCGCTTTGAAGAGAGTTAAAGTAATCAACCGCAAAGCGTTCACTTGTCACATAAAATACTTTCTTTCCGGTCTTTTTGATATGGTTCCCCACCGCTTGGATGAGATGAGTCTTACCGTGACCAGTCTTACCATATATGAAGAGTGGATTATAGGCGATACCAGGCCGGTCGGCCACGGTTTTTGCCGCAGCATGTGCCAGAGCGTTGTATGGCCCAACGACAAAGGTATCAAATGAGTACCGGGGGTTTAAATTGTCGCTTTTGTTTATGTAGTAATCCTCAAGTGGGAGGGCGGCATTAACGGTTTGGGTTTTTGAACCTTCGTTTTTGCGTTCGCTACGCTGAACGACGGCATACTCTACACTCCGCACAAAAGGTGAAAGGTCTCGGAGTGTTTTGAGGATCATTGACTGGAATTTATCCGACAACCAGTCGCGTACAAACACGCTCGGAACACCGAGGGTAACGGTGCTGTCTTCGATCGTGACAATGTGGGTATCCCGAAACCAGGTTTTAAAATTTGCGGGTGTAATCGACAGTTCAATTTTGACGAGGGCGTCATCCCACAATTTCTTCACATCAATATGTTCAGTGCGAACAATACTGTTGGTTGGTGAAGGATGTGAAAGTGGATTCATAGACGCACAAGTAAAGGCAAGTACAGAGCATTATACGCTCCCGAGGGTAACTGTAAACTTATTGTTATTTTATAAAATGCGGCGACTCTGTTTTTTTGTATTAATTCGCAACTGTGTATAAGTTGTGTATAACAGAAAACGTCACCTCCCCCACCACCGCGCTTTCGGGGCGGCCACATAGGTGGTATTTGAATTATTCTTATATTCATGTATAGTGGTGCGACCTAATCACAGCCTAGTATGTCAAAGCGAACCTATCAACCAAAGAAGCAAAAGCGCGCCACCACCCACGGTTTTCTCGTGCGTAGTGCTACCACTGCCGGCAGTAAGGTCATTAAGGCCCGTCGCCGCAAGGGTCGCGCTCAGCTTACCGTGAAGTCTAAGGTGAAGTCGAAGTTATAATGAAGAACAAAAAGGGCCCTTAGGGGCCTTTTTTGTAGCCTGCGGCTACGACCAGATATACAAAGAAAATACATTCGCACTATGTATTCATTATATATCCTTGTATACTGACCTCGACCTATGTTGTCTAAACAAGACCGCCTTTCCCGGCCTGAATTTTCCGAGTATTTCAAAAGCGGCTCTCGACAACACTCGGACGTGTTGACTGCTGTGTATACTCCCCATGCCCGGTTGCGGGGTGCGGTGGTGGTAAGTAAAAAGGTGGCCAAAAAAGCCCATGAACGCAACACTATTCGGCGCCGACTCTACGCCGCCCTTGAGCGTCTCGGTAAGGAGCGGGGGCTCGTAGGGGTCGTTATTTTGGTAGCCAAGCCCCCACTCGCGCGTATTCCCCGTCTTGAACAGCATGCGAGCGTCGATGTGGTCCTTTCACGCTACCTGAAAGAGCGGTAGAATAGGCGATATTTATGTTTAGTTATATTTGGCACACGATTTTCTTTGACCCGGTCTATAACGGACTGGTTTTATTTATTGACATTCTTCCCCGTGGTGACGTGGGTTTGGCTATTATTGCGCTTGTGATTGTGGTAAAGACGATTCTTTTACCACTTTCTATAAAGGCGGTTAAAACTCAACGCATCATGCGGGAGATTACCCCAAAGCTCAACGCGCTTAAAGAAGAGTATAAAGATAAACGTGAAGAGCAGGCCCGGGCAATGATGGCTATCTACAAAGACGCTGGCCTGAACCCGTTTGCTGGCATCGCAGTGATGTTACTCCAGATTCCAATTCTCATTGCACTCTACTTTTCAGTTTATAGTGGCGGCGGTGTGGCTCTGCCTACGATCAATACGGCTCTTCTTTACGGATTTATTCCGGTGCCAGACATCGTAAACATGAATTTCCTCGGAATTTTAGACATTACAAAAGCCAGTTTCATCCTCGCGCTTATGGCCGGCATAACGCAGTATTTTCAAGTCAAACTTGCTATGCCTCCCCTCCCCCCGCTAGAACCTGGTCAAACCCCCGATATGAAGGACGATATTGCGCGCATGATGCAGGTGCAGATGAAGTATATTCTCCCCCCGCTCATATTCTTCGTGGGCTACACCACCTCAGCCGCCATTGCTCTCTACTTTGTAGTCAGTAACGTGGTGGCAGTCCTCCAAGAGCTGGTTGTAAAGAAACACCGGTAGCACTTTAAGTTTGAGAAAGGAAAAAAGAGGAGTAGAAGAGACCTGCTGGCAGACGCTATAGTTGGATTCGATATTGGGTATTGTTTGGGCCCTGGCGATAGCAAGACATTATTTGTAACCCGTTAAACGATTCGGTGCGGATGGTGTTGGTCGTACCTACACCGCCCTGCGTCACATTCATGCAGGCATTTATGAAACCATTCTTTACCTCTCGAGGTGCATCTGCGACTATGTAAGAAAAAGTGTTAGAGCCAGCCCGATCGGTTCCGGTTTGAACTTGATTGCGATTAACACCAAGGGCCTGCTCCACCGCTTGCTGATTATCAGGACTCTGAGAAAGATTCTGCTGCTCAGTAGTAACTGCCTGATTTGTAGGATTGGCTACTGATCGCGACCCAGCGCTTGGTAGCGGATTTAGTGCTGGTGCCCCACCAAGTACGTTGAGGTCACGCAGTTGGGGGTTAATCGTTCCAAGGATAAGAACAGCCGACACAATGAGGAGTAATCCAAGGAGAGCGCTACGAATATCATCCTTTGCGCCAGACTTACCCGAAGGGCCGTCGGATAGCATCCACTTTACTCCGCCAATAATAATTTTAATTACCGCTAAAAGCGCGGCTAGGCTGATAGATAGGAAGTAGAGTTGATTTATATAAAGATTAAAGTCAGTGGCCGTGTTGTTAATGCCGGGAATCCCCACTAGTGGCTGATACGTCAAGGACTGAGCAAGTCCCAAAAAAGGAGTCACCAACAAGACAATAAAAAGCGCAGAAGGAATTAAGAAGAAACTAGCGCGAGAGATCATAGGCCCAGAGTGATGAATCGTTTTTGTTAATAAAGTACAGTTGCGTTTCAGTCGGATTTACGCGAAGGTCAACAATATCTACTTCACGTCCGGTTTCAATTAAAGTATCTGTAATTAGTGTCAGCGAACTAGATGTCGATGTAAGCGAAATTTCATAAATGTCATCACTGAAGCCCACTTCCCCGGTATACCAGGTGTCAGGGAAGCCGAAGCCGGTGGCTTGTAAACTAGCACCACACCATACTATGGTTTTATTTTTAGTTCCAAATGTGCACTTTTCTGGCAGGAGACGGACCGGTGATGAAATAAGGTTCCGGGTCGAGCGGTTATAGAACACAGATACGAAATCGTTCTTATCAAGAAAGTTCGCACCAACCAAGCTCTCATTGCCGAACAGTGAAAAACCAAAACCAGACAATGGCAGGCGTGTCAGTCCGCCATTGTTTATGGCATAGCCAAACCCTTCTAGTTCCATCGTGGGACGAGGGTAAACAAAATGGGTGTCGGTAACGCGTTCGCCCCAAGATATGGTGGCGTCACGGAACGGTAGAGTAAATAGTGTACGGGTGGTTCGGTTAGAAAGAGAGAATGTTTTACCTGTCAGGGTGTTAGAGGGGTGAGTGTACAGTAAGTCCCCGCCCTCAGTAATCCTGAAGTCCCCTAAGGTGTCGGTAAACGGTACTTCAGTAAGCGCTCCCGTGCTTGCGTCTAATTCCCCGATAGTGGCGGTGTGTCCCTGGCTAAACCCAGAAGCAATCACAACATGTCGTCCGTCACTGCTAAAATCCGCGCGTACCGCCTCAGGAATGGTGGTGCCAGATACGCGCACCTCGGCACCGGTCTCGAGGTTGATGCTGTAGATGTGACCGGTACCCACCTCAGCGTAGTAGAGCTCGGGAGTGGACGAAGCGCTCTTCAGTACTTCGCGGTAGCCGGCCACTGGCCGTGTCGTCAGTTGGCGTAAAGCTTTTTCATTGACATTTACCATCGGTAGAGGAGCGGTAGTGGTGGGGGCTATCACCGGTATTTGTACCGGCATCCCATCCTCCCCCCAGAGCGCGAAGTCGGGAAGAACTTCCTCAACCGTCCGTGGTGTACCAAAAAACATCATGTAGATCCATAGTCCCGCGAGCATGAGTACGAGAATGACAGCGCCAGCGATAATAAAAGTTTTTTTCATAAGTTTAGTAGC
This sequence comes from Patescibacteria group bacterium, assembly GCA_019750255.1. Classification (GTDB taxonomy): domain Bacteria; phylum Patescibacteriota; class Minisyncoccia; order Phycocordibacterales; family UBA918; genus OLB19. Next base: position 49,893 of record JAIEOU010000003.1, on the reverse strand, counting down.
TCACCTGGAGGCTTGCTTGGCTACCTTGTAGGATTTGATTTTCGTTGCGTACATGGAAACCGACCGCCCCAACTCCAGTTAAACCAGCTTGCCGGACGATGGTCGCTTCATATGGGTTTGTGCCTTGAGAAAGAGTAATTGCGGAGCTTGACCAGGTGGCGATGTCGGGGTTGTTGTAGGTACGGATATCGAGATGAAACGGCTCCGCCCTTACGGTAGTGCTGTTACCAATGAGAGATAGGCGCTCTGCCGACCGCTTAGCCATCCCGTAGAGACTATTTACCTCATAAAAACGAACCGTCTGTTCTGCATTCTGGAGAAATATATTTTTGCTCGCAATCACACCACCACCTACCCTCTCTACTACGACTCCTAGAGTAGCTCCCCCTTGTGGCATGGTAAAGGTAACTTGGTTCTGTCCTTGTACAGGTCCACCGAGGAGGGCGGTTTCGTTCATTTGCCATCTAAATAGTAAATCGCGCGGTGAAACAGCTGTACCATTTATGAGGGCGGTCACATTAACGGCGCTACCGATACTAGGGAGAGCCCGACCGAGATAAAAACCCGGCACACGAGTCTGGGCTTCGATAATTAGATCAAGATAGGTCGGAGAAATAGTGTTGCGAGCGGTCATGCGCGGTCCGTTTGCGGGGGTAATCATGGCTTCAAGTACCATCGGCACGCCTGTAGCGCCAGTTGTTATCGTAAAAGATCTTTTATTGTGCAAATCACTACGACGAACCCCGTCGACCACCCATTCAATAGTCCCGCCGGCGCCAGCTAATCCGTAGTCATTGAGATTTACCCCTATCTCACTCTGTGGAGAGGGATATAGTGGGTCGGTAACAATTTGTAGCTGGTTAAGGAAAGGGGTTGCAGAAACTTGAGCATATGCCACCGGGGCGGTGAAAAAACTTAAGAAAAATAAAACCAAAGCAACAATCTTCATACCATCAATCATACCAGTACGACCGCTCAGAAATGTTATTTTTGAACACGGCAGAGGGCTGCGAATACCAGAGGCAGCTACCGTGGGTAGCGAGTCATGACCAAAATATAGAACACAACCCAGGGAAATAAGTTAGCAATTGGTACTGCGTACCCGATAAGCGCGAGGGCTACCGTGCCATACTTTAGACCAGTTCTCTTCCCCGATAAGGCTCGATGCTGGACACACATATAAGTAACTACTGTAGCGAACAGACTGAGCCACATCATGCCCAGAAGGAATATATAGAGCACCCAGAACATATTTTCGGGGCTAAACAGGGAAAAATCAAACCCGACAAACGAAGTGACAGCATTAACTGCACCAGCCACTCGACCCACGACCCTTCCGAGCCAGCTACTCTCAAGACCGTACGCTAATCCGAGAAACATAATCGAAAGTAGTCCGATTGATAATTGAAGGGTGGTCCACTGCCACCAGTGCCAACCCATCATCCATACAAAAACACTTCGGCTACGTAACGCTACGGCGGTGTCGATTGCCTCCTCTGCCTGGCCGACGTTGGTTTGTGTTGGCTGCTGAGTAAATCGTTGGCGCAATTGTTGAGTCTTCTCTGCTCGTTCGAACGCCGCCATCTCCTGTAGAGCCTTCTCCTCGTCTAACTTTTCTGACTCTGTTCGATTAGGAGCGCGGGGCGATCTACGATCGACGACCACATTGGTTGGTTGTAGACCAGATCGAGCATATTCATCATTAAAAAGCTCGTCTGTGGTCTGTCGACCAGTGCGGGCGCGGTCTAGGGAGGCTTGCAGGCGGCGATCAGCCATGTTCGCTTATTGTACTACGGTCGAGCAGCACGAAGCTCGGCACGGGCACGCTTAATTTGTAGTAATTGTGATGGGTCAGACGTGATGATTTGATCTTCTGTGTAGGAGGCGATAATTTTTATGGCTACGTGCTTGAGTCCGGCAAAGAATATTCCCTCCCCTACCCCCGACTCCAAAAGTAAGAACTTTTCTTCATCAGTAAGATTGAAGGTGCGCTGAATGTTGTCAATGGCTGTTGGTGATTGCTTCATGAGCAGCTGAATAGAAGAGTTCGTAATCATCGGTACTCCGTACGGAGAGCGAAGAAAGTCATCGACATCCTGGGTAATTGTCGCGATTCCCAAATAGTACTTACGACCTCGTTTGGCTAGACTAAAGAGGAATGAAGCCGTATCTTCTGACTTCATCATCCACCAAGCCTCGTCGATAACAAGGAGGCGCTTGGTCAGGCGGCGACGAACGGCACTCCAAATGAAGTTGGTCACAATGTACATCGCGATGGTTTTGAGTTCATCCTCCATATCACGTAGTGAAAACACCACAAACTTCTGGTTGATATCAACATTGGTAGCTTTGTTCATGAAGCCTGACCAAGTACCCGATGTGTACTTCTGTAGGCGGGTAATCAAGGAAGCGCTGCCGTCCATGCCAGCAAGTACCATTTCAAAGTCAGAGAGAAGTGGGGGTTCTTGGTTTGAAAAATCAGTGTCACCAGAGATATCTTTAAGCGCGTAGGTTTCATGGATGGCGAGGTCAATAATGGTTTCTTCTTCAGGAGCGAGACCGCCCAACATCAACCGAAAGAGACCAATGAGTTCAACCACGTGACTGCGTAAGATGTCTTGGGGGTTTTCGTCTTCTTGCGGGGCGGGTAGGTCAAAGGGATTGATGTGGTGGTCAGACGAAAGGGAGATGTTGAAAAAGCGCCCACCAGTGGCTTCGGCCAGGTATTCGTACTCGCGTTCTGGGTCGAGCACAATTACTTCGGTTCCGAACATCAGCGATCGTAAGATTTCCAGCTTCAGTGCATAGGACTTCCCTGCTCCAGAGGTGGCAAAGGTGACCGAGTTGTAGTTTGTAAGGCTAAAGCGGTCAAACAGTACCAAGGAGGAATTGTGGCGATTGATGCCATAGAGGATGCCGTTATCGGATGTTAAATCGAAAGACGTGAACGGGAAAAAACTAGAGAGCGGTGAAGAGTTAAATTTACTATGAACGAGTAGTTCGTCTTGTGCTACCGGCACAATACTCTTCATTCCCGGCTCTTGCTGGAAGTAACCCGGCTTTATGTATATAAGGCGAGAATCAAGAAGGCCTTTAATTTCATTTTCAGCCTTGTTGAGCGCGGCTTCATCTTGGCCGTAGACACTGATATAGAAGCCTACATCAAAGAGGCGCTCTTCTGATTGCTGGAGCTTGTCGCGCAAATCTTCAAGGTTTTGGTAGGCGGCTTCGAGTTGAGGATCGCGCACCTCACCCTTGTCGGCTTTCATGTGAATCTGGCTCTGTACCTCGGCTACTTTCTTCTGGAACTTCTTCAACATATCAGCCGTGTTGACCGGGTGAATGAAAATAGATATATCGAGTTCTCGCTCGAGGTTTGTCACCGGCTGGAGCCAGCCGTCGGTCAGATAGCGTGGGTAGGCAACGGCGTAAAAAACCCGCGCGTTTACCCCACCAATACTGATGCTACGAGGTCCAATTTGTACCGCCGATGGTGCAATCACATCAGTGATGGTGAGGAGGTGGTCTGCCAAATCGGTGACGGTATCGTTCTTCTGTGACGGTTTTAAAATATCAAAAATACCCATAATTATTAATTAGACGTCGGCTGAGGGCGCGCTTGAGGTAGGATCACCGGGGTTGTATATGTGGTAATAAAATTCAACGAGCTCGTCATTGCCAAGGGCAATCGTGCGAACGCCGATACGATCGAGTCCTTGCTTCACAATCGCAATGCGCTGCTCAAGCGCAACACGCTGTTCTTCGAAGCGCGTCTCTGTCGTTGCGGGGGCTGACTTGCCTTGCGCCAAGAATGACCCCAGGTTTTTTGAAAGATTAAGTGGCGCTGGTGTGTAAGGCACTATAACAAAGAAGCTTTTGGTCATGACGTCGACTTCGGTGGTAAAAGTACGGACGAACTCCATGTATTCCCGTAGCTGTACGCGCATCAGGTCATTGTCCTGATCCCCCTCTCGTGTTCGTAAGAGCTCTAGGTAGGGCTCGATGTTCATGCGGCGAGATTGTACATAGATTTGAATTGAAAAATCTAACGTGTTGAGAAAGTTTTGGAACTGGAGCAAGATTGCACGCTGTTCGTCTTGTGACTTTAAGGCAAAATTTATGGAAGAAGCCAGTAGAACGCTGCACGTCTGTCCCCCTTTTAACATCACAACACCCTCGCGGATGTCGCGAATACTAACGAATTCTTGGCTGGCTGGAGTGGCTTTGGGCATAGGTTATAAATCTTTTTTTTGGAGTGCTTGCAGTTCGAGTTGGCGAGACAGGGAGGAAATGGACTGATGTCGGGGCTTCTGTGTACTTGTGGTGGTAAGATCATCGACCACGGTGCTTGGGGCCGGTTCCTTTTTATAGATTACCTGCTCTTTGCGGCGCCACAGATAGAGACGATGGTTGTAGAAGTAGTTAAACATCGCCTCCAAGAAGAAAGAAAAAGGTCGATTATTTATTGGATAAAAAGCCAGTGCCAGCGCCAGAACGGCGAGAGGAAGGCCGATGAGAAGAAAAACGATAAAGGGCGTCGTTAAAAAGAGCACTACTCCCATGCCCAGACCGCCGCCTAAATACAAAAACTGACGCCAACTAAAAGGACCTATGATGCGGTCTTCGATCTCGATAAACTGAGGAACCTCAAAACGCATAGATTAGTTCATTATACATGGAGCCGCTCCGTTATATGACGAAGCGGCTCCCGGTATCCCCATGTGTTCGTTACTTTTGAGCACCACTACCCCACCGAGAGGTGTCGGCCTGTGTGCTGTCGGGCCGAATGGTATCTTGAGATGATTTATAGATAGCATTATCCTGCGGTGCTTGGCTCTTTAGGTCCTCCATGTCGCGCGCCATCGTGCGCACGGTTGAGATGTGCGCAAGTGCGGCTTCGGTGGCGGCAATTTCGGTGGCAATAGTTGGTGACGGAGCTGCCTGTAACATCGCCTCTGGGTGTGCGTGTGCTTGGAGAACGTCTTCAGGTAGGGCAAGGTCTATAGCGGCAACCAGTACCGCGGCATCATCTAATGAGAGGTCGCATTGACGACTAATAAATGTCGCCAGGCCGGTGGCGTCGAGGAGCCATAAAAGATAAAGATCAATCGCATTCTCAAGTACTCCCACTGCCTGCTCGTCTAAGTTATGGGTCGAGCCAAGAATAATAGCCAGGTCAGTCGTGTCGCCACTTAAAATGTAGTCGCGATAGGCAGGGTCGGTGATTTGATAGAGGCGTTCGTCAGCAATAGTTGGGTTCATAGGTGAATATTAATCATCCTTATCAGCTTTCTTTTCTTTAGGTATCACCCCTTCTTCTTTCAAAACTTCACCGAGCTCTTTCATTTTATTCTTTTGCTCCGAAGCTTTTATTTTCTTAGTCCCGTCTTTGCCGTAGGTTTTTTCTAACGCTTCCACTTGAGCGCCATAGCTTTCACCATACGAATTTACGACACTACCAAGAGCCAGTGCCCCTGCCCCGGCAGTCCCAGCTGCGTACAAACCTGCCCCTGCGGCTGCCGCTCCGGCCGCGCCCGCTCCACCACTAACGGCACGAGGAAGTTTTACGGTGTAGCGATCGCGACTCTTTTTTCGGCTCTCAATGAGTGTAAGTTGGCGAGCATAGGTAAACCGCGCTTCCGCTTGTTTGGCAATTTTGTCATTGATTGACTTAATCTGAGCCTCGATACCTTTTTCGGCTGCCTGGGCAGCAGTAACTTTCTGTTGCGCTGCTTTAGTGGCAGTATCAAAATTTCCTTCAATCTCCTTAGCTTTGTCGGTGCTGGCTTTAATTTTATCCTTAAGGCTCGCTATCACTGTCGGGTCTGTCGCAGCGGCTAACTGTTCTTGGTAGAGTGCAATCTTCTGGAGTTCTGGCTCTTGGGCTGCTCTACTGTTTTGCTGTATCGAAGACAATTCATTATTAGCCGCTAAGGTGACTGTTCGTGCATTCGCCTGCTTAGTCTCTGTCTGCTTAAGTTCGTAGCCAGCGGTACCTTCGGTTGTTGAGTCGGCCTTAATCGTGGCTATTGCCGGAGCAATTTGTGAAGCTCGTTCTGTTCTTCCGGCTTGTGTCGCCGCGTCAGCAAGCTTTTGCTCACCGAGAGTATCAGCAAACTCCCTATCAGATTTAGCGGCTTCCTTCATGCGCGTTTCATAGCCTCCCTTGGTTGCACTACCAAGACCTTTAACACCTGCTGCCGCGAGAGCGGCGCGTCCATCAAATGATGCATCCCCTACTGCACTTGTAACCTTGAGCGCAGCTCTACCCATTGTTGGGTTTCTCGATGCCCAGTTCTTCATGGTATCTGAGTCAGACAGTCGGGCACTGGCGCGACCGAGAGTCCTTTGGCCGACGTAGGCGCCAGCTCCAAACGTTGAGGCACCAATCATACGCTGTCCCCGCTCGCGCAGGTTGTTTCCCACCTTAACCGTCATGCTTCCGGCTGCCCCACTCATCTTTTGCGCGACCAGCACTGAGGCGATCAGGAACCCGCCTGACATCAGCAGTGCTGCAATTGCGTTAACTCCAGTGGCGCCTGGACCAAGCTCGGCCGCGAGGCCACTTGAATTGCGGATAGAGCCAGTGAATTGACCGAGGATATAGAGAGAGAAATACAGCATTAAAAGAAACGCTGGGGCAAAAAAGCAGTAGCTCAGGAACTTCTTCCAATAGGCAGAGGAATAGGTCTGCAGTGGTTCAAACACTCGGCCAAGGAACATGATGGGAGAAAGAATCATCATGATATTCAGGGCAATAAAGCGGACAAAGAGGAGTATTGCTCCCGCCGCAAAACAAAATGCTGCAATCAAAAAGAGGATCATCGCCCCAAATATATAGAGCAGCCCCCCTTGTCCTGGCAGATCTCCCCCTGTTTGTAGACGTGCTGTATTTGCTTGCTCTTGGGTCTGTCCCCAGAGACTCGAGAGTCCCATCTGGACACCAAACGCTACACTGATGGATTGGTTGGTGGCGGTTCCGCCCCGGTATATTACTTGGGTGATCTGGACCGCTGCAATATTGGAAAAATCGATGACGGTTTTCGTGATAAACAGACTGAAGTTAACGAGCAGTGCCGCGATAATCAGGTTAACGATCGCCTTCTTGGCCCCGCTGTCATCGCTATTGATAATCATGCGGAACCCAATATAAATGAGCCCGAAGATAAACGTGAGGTTGAATAGATCGCGCACCACTCCCCAGAGGTTGTTTACTGCTACTCCTAAACCTGAGGTTTGGTAGAGGCTACCGAAATTAATTACCAGCTCCCTAATACTATAGTCGAGGAGTAAACCAGTAGCCCAGGTAAGGCCGCCAAAGACGGATGCGACTATCCACCAGAGCACCCGCATCATAAGCGTGTTTTGTTCTGAGGCGGTAACAGGAGCACCACCCTGCTGAGCCGACACGAGGGTTGGCAGTACCAAAACCAGCACTACAAGACAGAGTGATAGGCAGTAGAGAAAATTGAGCTGGCGCAGGCGTGTCATGTAAGAGATGTGCGGCTGTTACGGTAAAGTACCGAGCGCCGCTTCCCAGTCAACGCGGGCTTTTGTCACCTCCACTTCAGTGTGGAGGTCAGGCTTAATGGCTGTAAAGTCCGCCTCGGCATCATTGTCGCCGGCCTTAAGAGCGTCAATGATGTCTCGTAGATCAATTACGTTACGTTGAATGTCAGGTAGGATAGCGAAAGCCTCATTGTACGCCACCTTTTCTGCGGGACTGGGGTTTGTCAGTGTTTCGTATTGGTCAATAGCCGAATTAACGAGATCCAGATACAGCTCCTCGATTGAAAGCGCCTCACCCGCACTATCGAGTACGCTGTCTGCTACTGGCGTTGGTCGAGGTCCCATGCCAATAAAGGCGGATATCCACCGCTCGCGCGCTGCGTCAACCTGAATTTGGTTGCTAAACGAAGCAAACTGGGCGGTGAAGTCCTGGAGAACTTGTTGTTGCACCTGAGAATTCGGCGCGCTGTCAAAGTTGGCAAGGATAGCTTGCAGCTTTGTGAGATTGTCTTGTATCTTTGGTAAGACTTCACGAGCCTCATTGTAAGCGGCGGCTGCTCTTGCCTGTACCGCACCATCAGCAGAGTACTCATTTTGGTATCGAACGATAAAGCTCTGCGCTAAATCTAAGAATTCACTTTCAGCAGCAAAGGCTTCAATCATTAGTTTCCGACCCTCGTTACTATTTGCCTGAATCTCTGTCTTTGCGGTAAAGAGGTCAACGTTGAAATTAGGATCAGTGTACTTGGAGTTACTGCCTTGTCCACCGCCCGCACCGAGGAGCCCCCCTGCCCCGGTTAGTACTTGCTTCACCATCTGTTGCATCAGAGCGCCAATGATTTCGTTAATCTGATCGGCGGCTATGAGCGATTCGTCGCCAAGACCTAAACTCCGGTTGAGTTGGTTGGCAATAACATTACCTGGTGTTGAAACACGGCATTTTTCCTCGTCACCACTTGGGCCTGGTACTGTTTCGCAAACCTTGCTCGACATGAATCCCCCGCCCCAGTTAAGCAGGTTTACCTCGCGACCTTGAGCGGTACGAATTCGGATACCAAGCTCTGCGCTCGCATCGAGGGCAGAGCCGAGCGGAGTGTAAGACTGTGGTTGGTGCACAATTCTAATCCATGAATCCCAGCCACCTTGATTCATATCGCCGCCGATAAAGTTTTGAATATTCTGCAGAGCGCCGGTGAGGGTACATCGCCGAGCATTCTTATCGCGGGTACGGTTATAGGCGGAGGCAACAGCAATTCGTACGTCTAACTGAAACGGCGAACATACGAACGATAAGGGCCCGCCGATTTCTTGAATCAACTGCCCCGCCGTTTCGTCGGCTATGTTGGTGATAAACCCTCCCAGATCTTGGATAAACGCGGGACTCCCTTGGAAACCAGAATTAATCCAGCGCACAATATCGCGCTGAATCATCGAAAGGATGTTTTTGGCTGCGGCCCAGGCCAGACCGTTTAATATGCTCGTCACGCTCCACTGTGCGGTGTTAATACCAAGTGAAGCAAGGCCCGATTTAAAGGTTCCGGTCAAGCTTACAGAGTCGAGGAGTGACTGGAACCACCCTCGTTCTCGCTGGACTACCGCTGCGGGGTCAACGTTTTGTGCCTCCGCTCTCGGTGTGTGGTCCTGTGGAATATATACCGTAGTAAACGCAAACAGGACGAAGACAAAACCAAAGACGAGCTTATTGAAATAGTGAAAGTTAAGAGTTTTCATAGAACATTACTTATTGTTGTTGCAACTGACCAAAGGTGGTAAAGGCAAGAGCTGGATCGTTTGGTGAGAAGAGGTCAGGGAATTTAGAAATTCCAGTATAAAAATAATTCAATGCCAAACCGAGTTCGGTGGTGTCATCTTGGTAGTTTTCCAGTCGGACGAGCGTCTTTAGCGGGTCGGTGTCAAGTTCAGTCATAGATCTGATATTGGCCTCCATGACATTAAAAACATTAATAAGACGTAAGTGTTCCTGGGTTAAGGTTAGTGGAACGGGCAGTTTGAGGAGCTCGTCACGATAGATCTTATACATGTCTGCCTTGCGGGTAATCTGAGCAAATAGTTGCTGGTTACCAGTGCGCACCGCTTCGTCAAAAAGAAGCAGCTCGTTTTTTGAGCCCTTTACATCATTCGTAGAGAGAATCAAAGCAACCGCATTCGCGTAGTCGCGGATGGACGCTAATTCAGGGTTTGTTAGTACCGTGATGTCGCTACTGGTATAGATGCGGTCCCGATTTGCAAGAAAAGCCTGCTCGGTCGAATTTTTGATGAGCTGCTCATTTGACGCACCGGCCGCACCAAAGCTCTCCGCCATCAGCATGCTTTCCATGAGGTTAATCCCTACCTGTTCGGTGAGGGTGCCTGTTCGCTCATTTGAGCTGGAACTGGTGTTTAAGATAACTGGCGCAGCAGTCAGGAACGGCTCCTTCCAGTCCTCGATGCCGTCAGTGTTCTGGTCTTCTGTTGAAAGAGCGTTCCGAACTGGAGCATTTTCCTGAACGAGGTACACCGCGGCTTCGGGGGGTGTGGTGGGAGCCGTCCGCAAGGAATTGAGAACCCAAGCACCACACACGAGCGCTAAGCCAATAAAGCTCGATCCGAGCACTCGGGGATTAATGCCACCTAACATACGTAAAGTATAGCAGTGTCGAAGCCCTTCCCGTGTACGAACACCGAACAAGATGTGATTAAGCTGGGGAGAACTTAGTGTACATAGGGCAATAACTGAGGATAAAGAGGTGCTTATTGTGGTGGTAAGGCGTGGACTAGAGTAACCCACTGCGGTACAGACAAGTCCTCTGCCCTTATGTTGAGATTCAATTTCTGCTCGTTGAAAATACGCTCGAGGGTGGTTCGTTCATAGGCCGCGGTTAGGTTGCCAAGCAATTGTTTACGTTTTTGCCCGAAGCCTAAGTGAAGTAAGTAAAAAAAGTGGCGAGGGTCGATATCCATAAGGCGTTCCCGTGAAATGTCACGGACGGCGATAATAGCCGAGTCCACTTTGGGAGCCGGGGTGAAGTTGCCCCGCTTTACAGTACATATATATGTAGGGTTACCAAACACGGCTACCGACAGAGATAGGAGCGAGGCTTTTTTAGCGCGAGCAATGCGCTCCGCCACCTCTTTCTGTACCAAAAAAACCAGAGTTGAGGGCTGAAGCGTGTTTTCTAAGAACGTCCGAAAGAGAAACCCCGAGAGGTAGTAAGGGATATTCGCTACCACTTTATACTCCTGATTGTGAAGACCTAACTGAGTGAGATCAAGTTCGCGAGCGTCTTGTGCCGATATGACTAGCATTTTAGCCATTATTTCTGTCGCGAAGCGTTCCTCGAGGTGCAGAATAGCCCTTTCGTCGGTTTCGATAGCGATGACCTTTACCCCGCGCTCAAGCAATACTGCGGTGAGCGCACCGGTACCAGGGCCAATTTCTACAACCGTTTCCCCCGGAATGAGGTCGGCTGCGTCGCACAGCTTTCTAGGAATTACCGGACTATTAAGAAAGTGTTGTCCTAGCGATTTTTTATGAACAAAGCGGTCATTCATATTAATACTAGTCCAAATAGATAGTGGTCTCGTAGCCCGACCCATTGGTCCACCGGCCACCTTGGTCAATTTCAATATGGGTAGAGCTGATGTCGTTTAGAAACGACGAGGGTACATTTACCCGCTGAGTACCGTAAATGGTGCGCAAATGAGCGTACGTAAGGTGCAGTTTATGCTTTGCTCTTGTTAGTGCTACATAAAACAAGCGGCGCTCTTCTTCGTGGTCAATACGGGCATCATCGAGACGTTCGTGGGGAAAAAGACCTTCCTCTAGTCCGCTAATGAATACCTGTGAAAACTCCAGTCCCTTCGCGGCATGAATGGTCATGAGCCGCACCGCGTCTTGTTCGTCTCGGTTTTTTAATTCATCTTGATCGCTCTCGAGTGCCGCTCGTTCAAGAAGGGCTGTAACGGCGTCCTCGGGCGCCAGGTCGTCATACCGGGTGGCGACCGACACGAGCTCGCGCAGGTTTTCAAGGCGCTCCAGATCTTCTTCGGTCCCCTGCTCTTTCAGCATGGCTTCGTAGCCCGAGCGCTTCATGATGAATTTGATGAGATCTGACGGAGTCGAGATGCTTGCGGCCTCAGTGATGCTGGTCATGATGGCATAAAACTCATCAACTTTTTCTCGTACCTTCCCAGAAAGTTCACTACGTTTGCCTTCGATGAGCTTAAGTAGAGTTACTTTCCCAATCCCCCGAGCAGGCTCATTTACCACTCGGGCAAGGTCGCTCTGGCTGTCCGGGTTAAGTGCTAGCCGCAGATAAGACAGAATATCTTTTACTTCCCTGCGTTCAAAGAATTTTGTCCCTAGTAACTGATAAGGAATGTTGTTTCGCAGAAATGCTTCTTCCAGTGAGCGAGACTGAAAGTTAGTTCGATACAATACCGCGACCTCGGAAGGTGCTGTGCCTGTCTTGATTAACTCAGCTGCTGTCCGGGCAATGTAATCTGCCTCGTCACCGCCACTCATGGCAGCAAATAAGCTGATTTTGTCACCCACCCCGTTACTCGTGAACACTTCCTTTTCAATTCGGTTCTTGTTTTTGGCTATGATTTCATTGCTGGCACTGATGATGGTGCCTGTCGAGCGGTAGTTCTCAGCGAGCACAATCGTGCGCGCACCAGGAAAACTCCGTTCAAATTGAAGGACATTTTTTATATCCGCGCCACGCCAAGAGTAAATATTTTGGTCGATATCTCCCACGACACATATATTATGATCGTCCCCAGCAAGTAACTTTACGATATCAAACTGTAACCGGTTAGTGTCTTGGTATTCGTCCACATGGATGTAGGCAAAGCGCTGTTGCAGCACCGTGCGGACGGTCGGATGTTCAGAAAGGAGGCGGTAGGTTTTCTGGAGTAAATCATCGAAGTCGAGTGATTGTTCTTTGGCGAGAATCGCTTCGTACTTCCCCCACACCGTCGCTGCCACTTCCTCTGGGTAGGAGCTTGCGGCATCGCGGTATGACAGCGGGGTCATGCCGTCGCCTTTTGCCCTTGAAATCATTCCGAGCACCTTTCGTGGTTCGAATTCTTTTGGGTCGTATTGGGCTTCCGTGAGGCCCTGCTTTATGGCGCGCAGGCTGTCGCTGCGGTCGAGAATGGTGAAGTGCTTACGCAAACCCATCACCTCATGAAACTCGCGCAACATCCTCACACCAAACGCGTGGAAGGTGGTAACGACGGGCAGTGAGTCAATGACCGCACGCTCGCTTGGTGGAAACTTCTGGAGGAGTGCACCAACACGCTCGCGCATTTCCCCGGCGGCCTTATTAGTAAAAGTTACCGCAAGAATATTATGAGGCGCCGTTCCTTGGTGTACGAGATGGACAATTCGGTGAGTAATCACCCGGGTTTTTCCCGATCCGGCCCCTGCCAGAACCAAAACCGGCCCGGCCGTTGCTAAAACCGCGTCTCTTTGGGCGCTGTTGAGGCCAGCTAAGTAGGGGGCGTCATTCATGGTCGCGTCACTATAGCATATTGATGCAATCGCAAGAGAACTGTAACGAATAATCAAAGTGCAATGTAATTACGTACAAGTCAAGAGATAATGCAGCCTTAAGGCTAAGGGTTAAATGAGGTGCATTTTGACACAGTGGAAAAGTCGGGCCTCGTCAATTGCCACCTCGGGTGCATGCGGTAAAATTACCCCCGTACCGATAGAAGGTATCCAAAGAGAGCTTCCATGCTCTGTTTTCTTTCCGAAATTTCCTGTAGTGATTGTATTGCGGTGAGTCCATAATTCTTCTCGTATTCAACTTAGCCCACAAGATTCCGACGCTGGCTTACGAAATGCCATGGCACGTCAGATGATATACGCACTCGCTCATTACCCTCGTCGGGTGCTGTTTGCCCTACTTGCGTTCTGTATCGTTCTCCCGCTTACGGTACAGGCCGGTGTGCTCACTGCCCTGTTCGGCGAGGGCGCCTCTACGCTACCGGCTCGCCCGCAAGAAGCCGCTACTACGAGCGCCATCGACGTCCCGCTTCTTTCCGCGCAAAGAAACCCGAATCCGCAAGGGGCACGCGGAGGAGCTGAAATTATCGTGAGAGAAGGTGCGCTCGTATCATCTGGTCCGATTGGCGCTGACGATGTATCAAGTCTCAGTCTTACCAGCGGAGAGATTAGTGTTTATACGGTGCGCGAGGGCGATTCCCTTTCTATGATTGCCGAAATGTTTGGCGTTACCAGCAATACCATTTTGTGGGCAAACGATCTTACGAGCGCCAAGTCTATACGTCCTGGAGACTCTCTGGTTATCCTACCGATTCCTGGTGTTCAATATAAGATTAAGAGGGGCGATACTATTGCGTCGATTGCCAAGACCTACGGTGGTGAGGCTGAAGAAATCCTTGCGTATAACCAACTTTCAGAAAGTGATTTACAATCCGGAATAACCATCATTATTCCTGGCGGCACAGTCCCCGCTCCTAAGCGTACGACCACAAGTGGTACCAAAACCGCAGCCGCGGGCGGCGGTGCTACGGGCTTTATTCATCCTCTTCCGGGGTCACTTCGTACGCAGGGTATACACGGCTTTAATGCGGTCGACCTCGCTGCCGCCGTCGGAGCGCCAATCCGCGCCGCCGCCGCCGGAGAAGTCATTGTTGCCAAGACCGGAGGCTGGAATGGTGGTTATGGTAATTACATAGTGGTGCGCCATAGTAACGGTACCCAGACATTGTATGCTCATAACAGCAGTAATGCGGTGGGAGTTGGTGCTGCCGTAGCAGCTGGTGAAGTGATTGGCTACGTTGGTAACACCGGCCGTTCAACCGGTAGTCACCTGCACTTTGAAGTTCGCGGCGCGAAGAACCCCTTCTAGTAACTGGGTATAAAAGCCGGGCGTCCGCTCAGGACTCCCGGCTTTTTTGTTCCAATTTTTTCTAGTAAAGATTACACGCGTACGCGGTACTGCAGCGCTTCAAGGAGGTGGGGTACCTCTACTTCGTCTTTATCATCAAGGTCGGCGATAGTGCGGGCAACTTTGATTACGCGATGGAAGCTGCGTGGTGAGAGGTTTAGCTTCTGGGCGGAGTTGATGAGCAGGTTTTTTACCTCGAGGGTCAAAGGGACTGTCTCTTCGATATCGCGGACGGTCATCGCGCTATTGGTTGTTATACCTCGCTCTCCGAGCCGTGCGCTCTGCCGGGCGCGCGCCCTTTTCACTTCCATTCGGAGCGACTCGGTAGTTTGAGTCTGATCGTGATTGGCTTCAGTCAGACTCGCATGATCTACGTGGAGCACAGGTAACCATAAATCAATGCGGTCGAGGATCGGGCCGGATATTTTGCCGTTATAGGTATCGTGCATGGCGCGCGCCAAATCGGTGGTGCCGTCTTCACTTCCCCGGTATGGATTAAGGGCCGCGATTAAAATGAAGTCAGCGGGAAATACTGCCGTCCCGCCCACGCGCGCAATTGACACAACGCGGTCTTCCAGGGGTTGACGCAGTGCATCAAGTGCGCGCCGTTCAAATTCTGGAAACTCATCCATAAAGAGAACGCCATTGTGAGCGAGGGTAACTTCTCCGGGTCGCGGAACAGTGCCCCCACCCACTAGTGCCGTATGCGACGCGGTATGGTGGGGGCTTCTAAAGGGAGCGAGGCTTGTGACTTCAAAAAGTGGTGCGGCGAGGGAATGGATTGCTAATACCTCAAGCGCTTCTTGTCGTGAGAGTGGAGGGAGAATTCCGCGAAGGGCTCGCGCAAGCATAGTCTTCCCTGTCCCCGGTGGGCCGACGAGGATGGCGTTGTGTCTACCTGCGGCGGCGATGATGAGACCACGTTTGGCGCTTTCTTGACCGCGGACATCAGCAAACGAAACGGGCGCCTCGTGCCAGTTGGCAGCAATCTCAGTTTCTGGAGTTAAGGGGAGCGGGTACGCCACGCTGTCTTTAAGGTAGGCCACCACGTCGGTAAGGGTGGCCGCACCCCGCACACAGAGTCCAGAGACAAGTGCTGCTTCGGTGGCGTTTTCCATCGGAACAATTACATCACGGTACCCCGCATCGAGTGCCGCTTTGGCCACCGATAGAACACCCCGAACGGGGCGCAGTGTCCCATCGAGCCCGAGCTCGCCGACCAGAATGCTCGGTACTCTTTGTGAGGGAAGTTCACCGGCCGCTTCAAGATAGGCAATGGCTATTGGTAAATCAAATAGAGGCCCATCCTTTTTAACATCAGCTGGCGATAAGGATATGGTGATTTTCTGATTCTGACTTTTTGGTGATGGAAAGCCACTGTGTTTAAGGGCAGCACTTACTCGGTCGCGTGCTTCAAGTGTAGCCTTGCCGGCAAGACCAACTACAGAAAAAGCGTGGAGGCCCGGAGCAATATCCGCCTCCACGCTTATGACGGTACCAGCGAGCACACTTGGTTGAATCGTATGTGTGCGAGCGATGGTCGACATAGTGTTTCTTTATAGCGACAGATTCCCTTCATCTTCACGGTGCGCGATGCAGGTTCGGGCAGCAGGATTGGCATGCAAGCGTGCTTCTTCGATTGGTTCTCCTGACACCTCACAGAGCCCGTACGAACCATCAGCAATCTTCGCTAGTGCTCGCGTCAGATTACGATAATCAGTTTCAAGTACCGAAACGGTAGCGCGGCGTTCATTCCATTCTTCTACCACATCGGCTTCATCGTTCTCATCAGGTTCTGGGGACTCTGCTCCAACCGGAAGCGCTTCCCAGTCATCGGTTTCAGGGTTGTGCGTGGCGATGCCAGACAGTGCGCTTCTGATCGATGTAAGTTTAGTTTCGAGGTCGTGCTTAAAGGTGGTGGTATCTAACATATGCCAACAGTATAGCGCTACTTCCCGGCACCTGCGAGGGTAGCTAGTAACAAGAGCGTCTCGTGATTTTTAGTGATAATCACCGTGTTGTCATTTATGAAACTGTAGGCGAGGTGCTCGTTGCCAGTTTTGTCGACGAGGAGGCGGATGTCGTAGATGCTAATTTTACGATCGATGAACCCCCCATCAAGCGGGGTTGGGAAAGTGAAGAACGGAGCTAGGGTGCTTTGCAGCCTGGCTTCTTCTTTAAGGAGTCCGCCCCAGACGCTCGAGCGGTCGGCGATATCAAGCACCATAAAGGGGATGTCTTTGTTGTACCAACCAAAGACCACTGAACGTACATTTTGAGCCAAGTTCTGATTAATGGTGGGACTGAAAAGTGACAAGAGGTCGGCAGATGGTACCACAACCGTGTCGTTAATGAAGAAGAGTTCAATGACCGGTACGGACCGGGTATCGCTCGCAATTGCGAGAGACTGCATGAATGCGGCTCGGTCGAGTATCGGAAGTGAAATTTTTAGCGTCGGGGCGCTCAGTAGCACTCCCTCATATACCGGTGGTGGCGGGGGTGGTGGTGTGTTCAGGAAGCGGTATACGCCAACGCCACCGACCGCAATAAATACAATCAAAGCGACCACGCTGCCAGAGAGAAGGTTAGTGGTAAGGCGACCAGTTGGTGCGCTTGGCCGCAGCTGAGTCTCTGGCCCTACTGCCTCTTGCCTCATTGCAATCACCGGGGCACTGGTTGCGGTTACTTTTTTTTCAGTGATAGGCGTCGCTTCTTGGGTCGGTCGCAAAGGGGCAGCAGCGACAACCGGCGGCGGTACGGCGACAGGGATGGACAGTGGCGGGGGTGGAGGTAGTGGTGCACGAACAACTGCAGGAACCTCAACCGGCGGCAGCACTGGTCGTGGCCGTTCCTCACCACGTTGCTTTGGTGTTACCTGTACGTTTACGACTCCCCCATCATCAGGTGGTGCGCTCGGGCGAGACCCGGCCTCGGTGCTTCCCGTCTTCGTGGTGTCGGGCTCGTGTTCCTTCTGTGTATTGCGTCGGAGAACCTGGTCACGCAGCTGGGCGCGGTCATCTGTAATCGCCTTTCCGCTATGTGAGGTAGCTTGTTGGATGATACCCTTTCGACGATCTGTTTCGGGCACAACGTACTTAGGAGCCCGACGGGCCTTGCGGTCAGCCTGGTTTTTTGCCCACCATTTTTTTATTGATATAAAAATACTGGGAGCAACTTTAAAGCGATCAGCCTTGGTGTCGGTGATGATGGTGGCGCCACTTTCATCATTGGTTATGGTAATGCCCATGACACCCCCGCGTTCGGGAGTTACTGAGGGCGAAGCGTGGGGTTTCCCACTTCGTTTCATTAGCTCATGAAACGAGGGGACTGAAGTAGGCCGCGCATCAGATTCTTTCTTCATTTCGTCGGCGCGAGTGGCCAGTACTGCAGCTGATACGCTCGTGGGTCGTGGTGCGGCCGCTACGATATGACTGATTGGCTTTGGTCCAGCTTCTGCCGTTCTAACTGGTGGGATGGCGACAGGAGTAGGGACTTTGCGGGGGGTCGGCACGGGGACTTTTGTCGGATCAGCGGGTGCGCTTGGTTTCGAGGCCGCATCGTCAACGGGCGCGGCAAGGCCGCGCTTTTTGCGTTCATTTTCTAGATCGCTCGCAAAGGTACGAACTCGCGGGAGCATCGTTGGTTTCGACTCGGCCATTGCTTCTAGTATCGCACGCTTTGGCTCGGTCGGGGCGTACGCAGGTTAATAATCGGAAGCTAAGGTTGGGTGCGCGTGGTGTAAAACTGCGCATCTGCCTGCTTAATAGAAAGACCAATCTTTCCATTTTCAACCTTGGAAATAATCACCGGGAGGGTTTCGCCAACGATGAGAAGTCCCTCGACGGTGTCAACGTGCACGTCGGCAATTTCCGATATATGGATGAGTCCGTCATTATACGCATCAATCTTAGCAAACGCCCCAAACGGTGCGAGTTTAGTTATGGTGGCGCTCACTCGCTCTCCGACAGTGTACCGACGAGTCAGGGCGCGGATGCGGTCCGCGGCAATACCGGCCGTACCACGTCGTCCAGTTATAAATATCTGGCCATCTTCTTCGATAGTAATTTCTTCTACACCAGCATCAGCCTTTATACTGTTAATAGTCTTACCACCCCCGCCAATCACGAGACCTATTTGTTCAGGGAGTATCTGTAGTGTCACAATCTCTGGGGCACGGGGCGAGATGGTTCGTCGTGGGGCAGCGATTGCCGTGGTCATGGCCGCGAGAATTGCTAGCCGGGCTAGGCGGGCCTTCTCTAACGCTTCACCAAGGATGGCAATTGGAACACCCTCTATTTTTACGTCCATTTGCATGGCGGTGATACCGTTGCTGGTTCCAGCAACCTTGAAGTCCATGTCGCCATATTCGTCTTCTGGTCCTTGAATGTCAGTAAGGAGCGCATACTTTCCATTGTGGAACATGACACCCGAAGCGATACCCGCAACGGGTCGTGTAATAGGGACTCCGCCGTCCATTAATGCGAGAGTGGAGGCACAGACCGAAGCCATGGAACTTGATCCGTTACTCGAGAGGGTTTCCGAGACCAGTCGAATCGTATACGGAAAGTCGGCTGCCTTTGGAATCACTGGGGCAAGTGCCTTCTCCGCCAGTGCGCCGTGCCCAATCATGCGGCGGTTTTGACCACCCACCTTACCCACCTCTCCCACCGAAAAAGGCGGGAAGTTGTAGTGGTGCATGAAGCGTTTTTTAGCGTCACGCTCTTCCATGGTGTCGACGAGTTGCGCTGCATCAGGTCCCCCGAGGGTCAGAGCAGAAAAGAGGTGCGTTTCGCCGCGGTAGAAAATTCCACTTCCATGCAGTACCGGAGAAACGCCGCCGGCTTGTGCAAAAATCTCACGCACGGCATCGAGCGGTCGACCGTCAGCACGTTTTCCTTCCTCCACCGCCCCCTTGTGGATGAGTTGGTCAAGCTGGTGTTCGAAGAAGTCTGCGCACAGTGCGGGGGTGAGGTCGGCGAGGGAGGTAGCGCAACTGGCAACAAATTCGTCTTTCAGTGTGTAGAGGTGACTCTTGCCGGTAGTGCCCGAGAATAGGGTGCTGTAAAGACGGTCGTGAAATGCCGTAGCGAAGTGTTCCGTAAGCAACTCGGGAAATTGCGGCTCGGCGTGAGCTCGCTTTGGTACACCACGCTCGGCAATAATACTTTTCTGCCAAGCCTCAAGCGCAGCATGTACCGGTGCAGCGGCCTCAAGCGCGGCGATGATCGTCGCTTCATCCATCTCCCGTGCGGAAGTTTCAATCATATTAATACTGCCGGAGCGGCCACACGCCAGCACTTCAAAATCGGTCGCCCCTTCAGTGCGGCTGCTGTAGTTTGCATTAATCTCCAGCACGTCGCTATGAACCGCGCGGGTCACTCGGGCCGCCGCAACCGGACCAATCCACGGAATATCCGAAACACCGAGCGCCAGCGAGGCACCGATGATGCCAAGCAGATCGGGGTCTTCCTCACCAATGGCCAGCACCATCACCACCACCTGTACCTCTTTGCGGAGGTGAGCGGGAAACAATGGTCTAATGGTCCGGTCGACAATTCGGGCCGACAAGACCGCCTCGTCGCTCGGCTTCCCTTCACGACGAACAAAGCGACTACCCAAGATTGCACCGGCAGCATAAAACTTTTCTTCAAACTCTACCGAGAGAGGAAAGTAAGGCATCGGTACATTCTTCTGCCCCATCACTGCCGTCACGAGAACCACGGTCTCGCCGTAGCGCAGCATCACTGAGCCGCTCGCCTGTGGAGCTAGGTCGTTGAATTCAGCTGTCAGTAGCTTCCCGCCCACTTCAATCTCGTAGGTTTTTTTCTGCATGAAACGTTTGTTCGGTGCAGGTGCGCGCGTTTAAAAGCGCCAGACTATTGTGCGCTCTCTGTACGCGCGCACCTGCCACCCGACAATAAAATATGAATAACACTACGAGCATAACAAACGACCGCCTGCAGTGCCACTCGGGCAACGCAGGCGGTGTACTGTTGTTTCGCGAGAGTGGAGTCCATCAAGTTCGGGCTCGTCCCATCCGGTGCAGTAGAGCTGCCATATTGAGTTCCTTGGCGAGACTGCCGTTGAGGGACGTGACCGTTCCGATGGGAAAGTATCCCGGCGGTAGTGCGCTGGCCAGGCATGCGAGGAGGTTAAGCTCACGGTGCCGAAGAGCCTCGTCCACTACGAGCTCCCAGGTGGTGGCGTCTCTTTGCGCGTCTGTCCAGAGGAAGTGGTGGTGATGTCGCCAGAGGCCACTGCGTGCAGCCAGGGCACTCAGTGGACGCAGAGACTGGGGGTAGCCAAAGCCTCGTGCGCACGCGATGTCGGGAAAGTCATCGCGGGAAAATTTCCTTTCATGGCTTATGGCCATTGCCCCGTGTGCGTGCCTAAGTCGGTCGTAACCGACAGTAAGCTTGAGGTCGGTATCAGACTCAGCCGATTCTGAAATGAATATCCATGCGTGCACCGTGGCTTCGCCGAGGCACCAGGGCTGTGGCAGACCGAATGGCAGCAGAGTGCCTTCTTCGGCTACTGCGGCACTCTGGTGTACTGCCCCGAGAAACACCTGGGCGGTACCATCGAATGGCAGCCACCCGGTTGCGGTCCTGATGGTGAAGCCGTCAACCCACCAGCGCAGTGCGAGCAGTGGTCCGATGTTTCGAATCTTGAACCCATCACAGGTGAAGTGTAGTGAGCACCGACTGCTGGTGAGATTCTCGGGGGTAACGAGAACCGGCTCGTCTTTACCAACATCCACATATATACCGGAAAGTTCATGTGGAATTAATTCGACACTGGCTCGACGACCAAATAAATCATGGCCGACAATGGTTATCTCTTTTGTGAGGCGGTAGGCAGGTCGAGGAATTAACGGCATCACACCTTCCTTCTCATGTGCGTTTTAGGGATGTAACAGTCCGCGACAAGCCTACCATAGCGGCGGTTTTAAATTTTTGCTCCTAAAGATTATCGGTGTCCGTTCCAACTACTTTTTGGATTTCGTTGCGGAGCTCATTCTTGGCGCGGCTCGACCCCTCACCTCTGCCTTCGGTGCGACCTGCCAATGAAGCTCGGCGCGGGCCACCTTTGTAGCTGATGAGGAAGTCACTAGGGTGTTCATCCATATCGATGAAGTCGTCAACAACTTCACGCAACTTTGATGATGAGGAACGACCAAACGAAATTGCTTCAACTTGGCAGCCCTGGCTCTTTACGTATTCCACCATCGGGACAAAGTCACCATCGCCAGAGGCTAAGATAATAGCGTCAACTTTTTGCGCAAGCTTGATGGCGTCAACCGCGAGACCAACATCCCAGTCGGCTTTCTTCGCACCCCCGTAAAAGATTTGGAGGTCCTTCGTTTTAATTTCAATGCCGACTTTCTCGAGGGCTTCAAAGAATGGTTGCTCTTCCCCACTTTCGGTATTCACCACGTACGACACGGCGCGAATAAGTTTGCGACCTCCGAGCGCTTGCTTCACCACTGCTCCAAAATTTACTTTGGACTTGTAGAGGTTCTTCGCACTGTGGTAGAGGTTCTGTGTATCAATTAAAATCGCTACACGTTGATCGGGGTGTCTGATGACTCCCATATAGTTATTATGTAAATTACGTCCTTCGTTTATTAAAATCTCCGCTGCGTACTTACTATACTCCAAATGTTTCCGTTGCTCCAGGTCGCAGAAACAAGCGTACGATAAAGCCCCAGCTACGAGGCGCCGACGAGCGAGTGTCCGAGCCGTACCTGTGATGATACGGTGAGCGGCACGAGCGACGTAGGCAACAAAGTAGATGGGGCTTTAGGGTCGCTGGTTAGCGCTTGATACCGAGCTTCTTGATCAGTGCCTTGTAGGCTTTTTCATCTTTCTTCTCGAGGTAATTGAGCTGCTTGCGGCGGTCGGCCACGATCTGGAGGAGACCACGACGTGAGTGGAAATCCTTCTTGTGCTTTTTGAGGTGGGTAGAGAGCTCTTCAATCTGACGAGTGAGGAGGGCTACTTGTGCCTCTGGTGAACCCGTATCACTATCGTGACGGCGAGTGTTTTTAAGCACGTTTTCTTTTACTCGTTTCGTTAACATATATGTGTGTAAATGAGATCGCGGCACGCTTTCCTATTAGATACGCCCACACAAGTGGAGCAGAGGTCTACGTGCCAATAATAACCGCGAAGGTTGCAAGAACTATAGCATACTTTATTTAAAAAAGCAAGCCACACGCAATACTGACGACCCTGTCAACAGACCCCCTCGTTTTGACCCCGCGGTCATCATGGTTACGCAGGTCAGAGTGCTGTTCCGGTATTCGCATGAAACACTGTTCCGCGGCCACGGCCAGCGCTTGGTGTGTAACCACGTTAGGTAACGGTTTGTGTGAACGGACGTTTCTTGGGCTTGGAGCACGCCTCACGTTACTTCGCTTAGATACCAGGGCTTTTGCGCCTATACGTATATATGTAATGGGCTAATGCTGGAGACTTCGGCAAGCCATGGAACACATAGCGGCGGACGAGTGGTACGCTCTCAGACCAAAATGAACTAACGGCCGCATACGGTACATGCGTACTGTGGTCCCGTGGCACCTTCCCCCAGCTGTCGGAATTCGCGTTTCATTACACACGAAAACAGTGAGGTCTCTCTGAATACCATTTCCCATATCGTCGCACTAGTCGAATTCCACCTGGTGTCGTACCATGTCGGGCATGAATAAGACATCTTTTTTCCAAGCGTTGGTTTCAAATGTGTGGTTTGAGCGATTCATCATCACCGCAATCGTGCTTAATGCGATTACGCTCGCGCTCGAGACCTACCCTGCCGTCATGACCAGTATCGGCCCAACATTACTTGTGATTGATAAACTGTTCCTCGCTGTCTTTGTGAGCGAGCTCGTACTTCGTATCAGTGTTTTTCGCCTCAGTTTTTTCCGCAGCGGTTGGAACTGGTTTGATTTCTCTGTAGTGTTCGTGACGCTTCTTCCCCTCCTTGGCATTGCGGGACTTGGTAACGTATCGGCTTTGCGAGCAGTTCGTATTCTTCGGCTCCTTAGTGTTGTACCCTCGTTCCGAGATGTGCTCTCTGGTATTGGTCGGGCGCTCATGGGCAGCTTTGCCGTGATGTGTGTGCTGTCGGTGATTTTGTATGTTTGTGCCGTGCTGTCGGTAAAATTCTTTCGCGCGGCTTCACCGGAACACTTCGCCGATCTCGACAACGCCCTCTTTACACTTTTTCAAATCATGACCCTGGATGCGTGGAGCGATGTAGTGCGCCCACTCATGAGTGTGTATCCCTGGGCCGGCCTATTCTTCATCGGCTTTATTGTCACCACGGTGTTTGTGCTCCTCAGCATTATTATCGGCGTGGCCTCGAGCGCCATCAATCAGCCAGAGAGTGATCGCAAAGAGCGTGACTTAAACGAGAAGCTCGATGCCCTGATTGCGTCGCTACGAAAGTAGGTCGTCGGCTTATCCCTGATGCAGGTGGCAACACAAAAAAAGTTACCGGCTTAAAATTAAAACCAACCACCGAACGGTGGCTGGTTTATTTTTTGCGTTTAAGAATTAATAATTTTTTGGTAACGCTCAAACAAGAAAGCAATGCGGTCGGCGTCGAGGCCAGTGTCGCGGTAGCTGTAGGCGGCATCGACGGCACGGTCGAGGGCGGCGTGAGCTTTTACGAGTACTGGTGGCATGGTGCGTGGATCGTAGAGATCGGCGAGGGATGAGTTTGGGAACTGGGCACGAGCATCGAGTACTGCTTGCGCTGCGGCTTCGATTTTTTCTTTCGCTTCTACACTTAGGTCAGTGACATTTGCACCACACCCTGGCCACGGGAAGTTGTTGTAGACAATTTTATTAGAGTAGTTGTAATCACTTTTCAGCCGGCCACATGTGTATCGAGTCCAGACCATGTGCATCTTTGAAGTCAGGATTCCAAAGTTAAAAATATTTGCGTTGGGTATGAAATATATTTTATTTCCCGCAATAACATCTGGGGGCAAAAATCCGATTGGAATATAACTTCTGTTCTCTGATGAGACAGTTGGTACTGCAAGGTAACATGATTCAGATGTTCTAATTTCTCCAAAAAGAAATGGTAAAGACGCTAACTTTTGGGTCGCTGCTTTCTTACTTGCTAGTCTAACTTTACGAACGGATTCTATTCGTCTCATTACTTCAGGCATTTCCTTGAGTTCATTTGGCGAACAATCTTTGAGCCATAGACAGTAACGTTTAATATTATTAATAAATTCGTTACCCATCAAGAATGGTCGTATGAATTTTGCAACCAATGGGTCATTCATGACAAGTGTGTCCTTTTCTTCTTGTGTGAGTAAAAGGTTGCCCCCGTCCGTTGGTTGGCTGCCTCGAATCATTTTTGGTGCTTTACAAACCGGCTTGCTTCGGCTCTCAAGAAGAATATTTGGTCCATCAACAAGATATGGATTTATGTTTTTAACCCCTACCTCCGTTCCCTCACCGTCTATATTCGAGTATAGATAAAGCCATTTGGTAGGTTTATCGAAAAGTGCAAAACCGACAATGACGCAGTGTACCGCCGCCTTGCCCTTTGCGTCGTTCGTCCAGCGGAAAGTCTGGTGAGCGAAGTTAATTTTTACCCCATTCTCCAGTAGATACTTCCAAAGAATACCCACCTGCTCACCTTGGGTGATGGAATTAGTTGATACTAGTGCAGTCTGTATCTTAGGATTTTGCTTCATTAGATCGGCAGCTTTCCCATACCACGCAGATACGAAATCGAGCGTGCCTGTTTTCTTTATTCCCGACAGTACCTTTGCGACTTCTTCTTTCTGCTGTTTGCTTTGATAGGTCTGGCCCAGAAACGGTGGGTTGCCGATAATATACGAAAGTTTCTCCGGAGCAATTACTTCTGCCCACTCAATGGTAAGAGCGTTCCCGTGCACAATGGTTGCCGGCTCCTGTAGTGGGATACGGGCCTTCTCTTGCCCGAACTCTTTTTGCAGTTCACGCGTCATTTGGTGGTCGGCCAGGTACATGGCAGTACGAGCAACGAGTGCAGGAAACTCCTCAATCTCAATTCCGTAAAACTGGTTTACATGAAGGCGCGAAAGTTCACCGGCTCCGAAGGCGAGGAGAGTGTTCGTATTGTGCTTCCGCTTTTTCAACAGTACCTGAATTTCGAGACGACGAAGCTCGCGATAGGTGGTAACGAGGAAGTTGCCACAGCCGCAGGCTGGATCGAGGAAGGTAAGGCTCGCCAGTTTTTGGTGGAAGGAATCGAGGGCCTTTGCGCTTTTCTTTGCGGCATCGAATTCGTTGTAGAGCTCATCGAGGAAAAGGGGTTGAATCACCTTCATGATATTGATCTCGCTTGTATAGTGAGCACCTAGTTCACGACGCTCTTGCTTATTCATTACCCCCTGGAAGAGTGAGCCGAAAATAGCTGCTGATATACCCGACCAGTTAAAGGCACAACACGTGAGAAGAGTTGCTCGTGCTTTGTGGTCGAGGGTGATTGACCCGATTCGTTCAGCAAAGATTGCGCCGTTGATGTAGGGGAACTCGGACAGCTGTTCATCAAGCGTGGTTTGGCGCTTTGCGTCGGGAGTGTTGAGGACGTCAAAAAGTTCAAGGAGGCGAAATCCAAGGTCGCTCCCTTCTTCGCTCGTGCGCTGCTCGATGTACCTCCTGAAACTCCCCTTTTCAAATATCTCGGTGTCATCGGCAAAGAGACAAAAGAGTATACGCACGAGAAACACTTCGAGGTCGTGCCCGCTATAGCCGGTCACTTCAATCGCTTCGTGAAGTTTCGCCATGAGCTCTGCTGCTTTTATACTCGCCTCTTCTTCCGCTTCGTACTTACGCACTTCGTAGCCGGATATAAATCCAAAGAGTTCGATGTGTTTGTCGAGGTCGGAAAGTGAGAACTCAACTTCCGTATCGTTATCCAAATCGTAGACCCGAATAAGGGCAAAGTCAGATACGACCACATACCGTGGGAGCTCGGCGTCTTTGAGGCCAGGAAAATAATCCTTGGCTTGGCTAAAGGCGCGGTCCAAACTCTTGCCGCGGCTCTTGTGCTCGGCGAGCATTACTCCCGGCCACAGCACATCTATGAACCCTTGCCCGCCGTCTTGTTTGTGGACGAAGTGTTCAAAGGCAGCAACGCGGCGACGGGAAACACCAAACACCATAAAGAAAGCGTCCCAAAAACTTTTAGCTTCAGCATCCTCGTCTACCTCACGTTCCCATTCTTTTGAAAATTCCCTGGCCCGGACACGGATTTCGTTGCGGCTTATCATATATATGATGAAGCCTAGCAGGAAACCGGTTGAGGTTCAATTGGCCGGCGGGAGGTGAAGCGGGCATGAAACAACCGGCACATCCCGTAGGGATGTGCCGGTTGTTTCCGCTATGGGGACTATGACTGGATCGTTAGCGTTTCTTCACTTCAACCGTGATGGTGCCAATCATCTCTTCCCTGGAGTACCAGGCGGCGCAGACTGTGTCGCCGCTGCCTTCGCAGGTGTTCTTTACGATTTGTGTAAGGGTGGCAGCGTAGGTGCCGGGGCGGGTGTAGGTGTGTGGAACTGATTTTACCGGTGTGTTGCAGGGAGTGGTGATACAGCGGATACCGGGTACGGTCACGCTCGCCTTCTTTCCGTCACCAAAGTCGAGGCTGAATTCTCCCTCTTTGCCAATCAGAAACTCGGCGGCAAAGGGTGTACTGCCAGACGCGCTCCTGATACTGAAGTCCTTGCTTCCGCTATCGACGATGTGGAACGTGTTACCCATCGTTTTGGTGAGGATGGTGGCAGAGCTGGTAGAGGCACAGAAACCAAAGCACGTGTCCTTGGGGGTATAGAGAGCGGCGTAGATTCTAAACGGCAGCTTCCCTTCCTTTAGCGCCTCTTTAATATTTTCACAACCGCCGAAGATGGCGTCAGAGAAATTTCCGTTACAAAACTCATCGGTACTGAGAGTAGCTGTGCCGCTCGCGTATTCTACAAATTCTGATTTCATAATTTCCTTGGTATCGACAGCTACGAGCTGCACAAACATGCCCGTGGTCGAGGCTACTGTTGAAGTGGTGTTCCAGGTCACCGTGATGTCATCACCAAGACCATATACGGTGTCGGCTTTTGGACTAGTGAGGGTGAGTCCGGGTCCGCTCGCACCACAGGCTTTGCCAATTGCGGCCCGAGTAAGCGGGCCGACCATGCCAAGAGTCGGGACTCCCGCTTCACTTTGAAAACGGCGCACGAGACCTTCGGTAGTGGGGCCAAAGTAACCAGTGATGAGATCGGCCTCGGGGTACGAGTAGTGGGTAGCGAGAAATGATTGAAGAGCGCGTACCTGCCTCTCGTCACGCATGCCACGAGAGAGGCTGCGGGTGAGGTTGGGACACGAGACGCTGTCTCCGATTACCAGGTCGGTGCTGTCGGTAATAACGGGCGGCAGGCTTTTTGCTTCCGCTGCTGGGCTGGTAATAAAAACACTAAGCAACAGTATGAATGCGAGGAGGGCGCCACGAAGATTATGGGTTATGGTAGTCATGTTGGTTATGACGGATGGTGATGAATTTAATTACCGGCAGACGGTGGTAGTTGTTGCGGGTAAATAAAAGGGCGGCACCTCTGTGCAGAGTGTGCCGCCGATTGGGACTGATTGAAGTTTAGCGTAAACCTTCCGTGCCCCGCTTTTGGTTGTTTGGATGTGCGGCCTTACCCGTGTTCGGCACGGGTCGTGCATTACGCACTGCACGAGGAGTCAGTTTTTTTTCCACGTAACCTGTGCAGTGGTGTGAAGAAAAATTTCGCACCATCTGCTT
Organism: Patescibacteria group bacterium; assembly: GCA_019750255.1. Taxonomy (GTDB): domain Bacteria; phylum Patescibacteriota; class Minisyncoccia; order Phycocordibacterales; family UBA918; genus OLB19. Next base: position 21,652 of record JAIEOU010000003.1, on the reverse strand, counting down.
GCACCCCAAACATTTCACCCGTTGGTTTTTTCCCATCACCTGTCTCCCGTCACTCAGTGCTGTTGTTGGTTGCTGCGGATTGTTCAGAAGAACGAACACTGGGGTCTGTCTCGCTCCGGGCGGCGTACACCATAGGGGGTGCTGGCCTCCCTGGACACTTATGTGTTTTGCGGGGAGACACCATATTTCCGCAACCATAACAGATATGATGGCGTGTGGCACCACGACTACCCATGTCTACCTCTCTGCTGCTTGGGTTTACTGTCGGCCATAGTGCCACAGGGTTTGGATGACCACAAGTCTCCTAGGCAAAGTCGGCTTTGGTGAGAGTGATGGTGTCGCCAGGTTTCGTGGTGCCTGCAATGATACGGGTGGCGATGGCTTCTTCGACCACGTCCTGTACCGCACGGCGCATGGGGCGAGCACCAAACTGAGGGTGATAACCTTCCTTAACTACTACGTCAATAAGGTCAGAAGTAATCGCGAGGGTGTAGCCTTTTTCTTTCATGCGATCTGCGAGTTCGCGGAGGAAGAGCTGCGCCACTTCAGTCTGGGCTCCTTTATTAAGTGGCTCAAAGATGACGGTACTATCAAAACGATTGATGAGCTCGGGACGGAAGAGGCCGCTGTTTATGATGTGGTCAATAATTTCAGCCTCGAGGGTAGCGAGCTCGCCGCGCTGCGCGACGGTGCGCATGATGAGGTCACTCCCGGCATTACTGGTCGCTACCACAATGGTGTTACGGGCGTTCACCACTTCCCCGCGGGCGTCGGTGAAACGGCCCTCGTCGAGGATTTGGAGCATCAGGTCATGTACGGTCTTGTGTGCTTTTTCAAATTCATCGAGGAGTACAACGGCGTAGGGCTTTTCTCGCAGGGCATCACAAAGTCCGCCTGATGATTCGGCGCTGCCGATGAGGCGTGCAAGTGAACCAGCTTCGCTGTATTCGGTCATATCAAACCGGTGCATGTTTTGTTCATTGCCAAAGAATACGTGCGCGAGCGCTTTGGCGGTTTCGGTTTTTCCGACACCGGTCGGGCCGAGAAATAAAAATGAACCAATCGGACGTTCACTAGTTTGAACTCCCGCGCGAGCACGACGCATGGTGCGTGCAACGGCCTGGAGAGCTGCGTCTTGACCAATCACGCGCTCATGAAGAATGGTTTCAAGATTGAGGAGGCGGTCGCGTTCTTTGGCGTCAATCGGTCCGGCCGGAATACCGGTCCGCTCACCAAGAGTGCTGTACACAAAGTCGGCAGTGATAAGCGGTTGATTGCTGTGCGCCGCTTTACCGGCGATGTCGATAAGGAGCTCTACTGCTTTGCCTGGCATTACACCCTCCACTATGTAGCGGTCAGCTCCCAGCGCGATGGCTTCAAGCGCCGGGTAGGTAAAGAGGACGTTGTAGACTGATTCGTTTACAACAGCGACACTTTCGAGTACCCGGAGGGTGCCTTCATGGCTGGTGGCCTCGAGGGTGATTTCGGCAAATCGTCTGGTAAAGCCACCGCGCGTTTCGAGTGTGGCATGAAATGCTCCCGGGGTGTCGGTTGCAATAATATGAAGTGACGGTGAAGCGAGGTATGGGTCAAGGAGTTCGGGAATAAATACTCCTAGCGCTTCAGCTTCTTTGATAAAGACGCTGATACCCTCGATGATAATTACGACGTTACCCGCATTGGCGGCTTCCGTGAGTACAGACAAAAAGGTGTTGGTAAAGGTGTGCTTGTCCGGGCTCGTGGTAAAGAGTCGTGCGGTATCAAGGACGTGGAGATTGTATCCAGTAATGGAACCAAGAGATTTTCCTTGGTCGAGACGTTTTTGTACGTATACCAGCAGGTCCATTTTCCCTACCCCGCTATCGCCAAGTAAGAGTACGTTCGCGGCCGAGAGACGGGAGAGGGCAGTTTCAACTTCCCCAACGATTTCATCGCTAAAGGTGTTGGTGCTGGCGATGGTGGAAAAAACGGTACTACTGCGGATGTCGCGGGTAAAGCGCGAGAGCAGATAGGTGGTGCCGTATGCGAGGTCGCTACCAAGTGGTGGGTTCTTTGAAAGCATGTCTCTTCCCCACCAGCGGGAGCGCTGCTTGCTGCGGTGGTGGCCAATCACCACCCAGCGCAAGGCACTATGAAATGTGTGTTCGGGAACCGCGCTGTCAGCGAGTAGTTGTCGAAACCCAGGGTCGTGTTTTACCACGTGGCTACCAAGACTGATGAGGCTAAAGATTTCGTTTTCAGGATGGACAATCATTTTTGCGGAGAGTCGCGGTCGGTCACTGCGGTCAAGGTGGGCGGAAGCGGCCTGGAGCGAGATATTCGCGCGGACGAGAATTTCTTCACCGAGAGACGAGCGGACAAACGCAGCTGTGAGGTCGTCCGGAAATGCGAGTACCGCTTGCGCTGCTTCGTAGGTAGCGCCCGTGTTTGTTTTCCCTTTAAGGCCGAGAATTGAATTAAGTCCATGAAAGAAGTAACTATTGTGGTAGCTGTAGAGGAGGATTTGCTCACACCATAGAGAAAAAGAAACAAGGGTGAAGCCACACAGCGGAATAAAATACTGCCCGGAGAAAAACACGGTGCTGACAGTCGCGCCGGTACCACCGGCGAGGGTGAGGATAAACAAGCTGGTACGCAGGCGGGTCATCATCCGTCGCGGCAGCACTGTACTTAAAAGTAACGGGGTGCGGTACCGTTCGATATCGTGGGCAAGAGTACTCATAATTTCATAATTAAAAACGGGTCATGAGAAGGAGTCCGTACACTACCCCGAGCGCGATCAGCGCTGGCGCTATGAACCATAAGGCCAGGAGCGCCAGTAATACCACCGTGAGCATAGCCATACAGATAAGTCCGGCGAGGATAAGAGTTATGCGAATGAAGAAGCCGATGAAGCGCGAGAGGAGGCCAATGACGATGCGACTGGCGAAATCTTCAAAACTAAAGCGGCGACCTTCGGTTTCGACCATTCGCTTAAAAGGGGAAAAAAGTGAGCGAGTAAGCTCGGGGAGAGAAAAGAGGTGGTTTGAAAACCACATTAAGTTGCGGTAGATATGGAAAAGTTCTGCCAGTCCTTGCGTGTAGTGCCATAGGAGGTAGTGGTGCGCAAACGTAACGAACAACATATATATGTAGTATAGCGCGAGTCTGTCTTCTGAATGTTTGCTCTCTGTGAGGAATCGACTGTGCGAGTGATATAGAAAAACCGCCGCAAGGACGTTGTCCTTGCGGCGGTTTTTCACGGGCTGCGTTATTACGCGCGGCGTACGTTTGCTGCTGCTGGGCCCTTTGGACCCTGCTCTACATCAAACGTTACCTTCTCACCTTCTGGGAGATCGTCAAAAGCTACATCAACGAGTGACTGAGCGTGGAAGAAAACATCCTTGCTGCCGTCTTCTGGCTTGATAAAGCCGTAACCATTTGGGTGCTTGCGAACTACTGTACCGGTCATATTTTTTTTTGCTATTACTTTAATTAACAACAAAACGTCACTTCACCTGATCAATATTTACTTGCTTCAAGGGAGGCTGGGTTTCGCTGTATCTATTAAAGCACAGTTACCGTTAAACACAAGGGGTCTGTGGATACACTGGGGGTGTCCTTTGTGACCTTGTCAAATGCTCTATTTGTGTTATGGTGAGGTTTGAAACCGTTCCTGTGAGGAGATATATAAATGAGTGTAGTCAGGGCTGCCGAAACCACCACCCTTCCTGTGTTCCAGCCGGACACCGGGTGGTATGTCACGCTCGGGGTCTGTTACCATCCGGACGCTCGCTCCAGCACTATGGCGTTTCTCATTTTCGGGCCCTGCGCGACCATAGAAGTGGCTCGGGCTTGTCTCGAGTGTATCCAGGCGCAGGTGAGAGACGCTCCGGTCGTCAGTATGCCGGTTTGCCGCCTTCTTCATGCGCGAGATGGCCGCCCCTCTCGCGCACAGCGCAAGGTCAAGACCTTGTCGCTCATGCGTGAAGGTCATGGCAGTAGTACCCATGCTATTGGAGAACTTAGTGCCGAAGGCATTCAGGAATATTTGACTACCCATCGGGCCCGGCTCATCCCCGCTACTCAAGAGGAGATGACTCGTTTGCCCTATCATGTTCTGATGCGGGCGTCCGATTGGACCGGGCCACGCCGCGTGGTGTAATTACCGCGACTACTTCGACCGCCACCCTCTCCGGGTCGGCGGTCGCTTTCTTTTATGACTTAAAACACCACCACCCTTCTCGAGGTGATGGTGTTTTAGGTGTAGTCGCCTCTGTGAACTCAGTTTAGATTGGTAGGTGTTTAGCTAAGCTGCCAACGAGCGGCAGCTCTTTTTCTTCTCTTTTTATGACATTGATGATGCCGATGATGGAGAGCACGAGCAGGGCGATGTTAACGATGCTGATGACCGGCGCGAGCAATCCAAACGTCATGCCGTAGCTCATATTCCCCACTACGTAAATAATCACGTATCCAATAAAAAGCACCAGGCCCTGTTTGATATGGAACTTCACCTTAGGATTATCCTTAGCCATAAAAAGTGGAATCAGTACCAAGATGCTCATGTAGGCAAGAATGTTCATCACGAGGATGTTGCTCTCGTTGGTTGCAGGCTGGGCGTTAGCTATAGGTGTAGCTGTGGGGGTGGGCATCGGCACCACAGTCTCGGCCGGCTGCTGTTCGTTGGGGTTCATGTATATGTGTGTATAAAAAATGGATAGTCCGTTCATTGTATGCCGATTTTGGGGTGTGGCAACTGCTCCGTCGGTATTAACTACCCCCGTTTTTCGAAGAGTACATAATTCTATTAGTTCATAAGCTGCTAACCAATTTTTCAGTCTGATTTGGCGTTCATGTTTGTAATGGGAGGGTTAAAAAAACGTCTATTATAGACATGATAAAAATAATTATTGGTGTCATCGTACTTATTCTGGTCGCCGCTCTTATAATTAATGCCCGAGATGATGAGGGGGATACAATTACCACCACTACAACGAGCACTACAACATCGCAGAATAATGTACCGGTTCCACCAGTCGGAAACCCTGCCACCACGGCGGTGCCAGGAAACCAGCTACCAGTGACAGGTACTAATACTAGAGTTCTTAATGTGAGCGGACAGCGACTGACAGAAACACCTAGCTACATATTTGGCCAGACCAATATTGAGGAGTTAAACCTCTCCAACAATAGTCTTGGCGGTTCATTGCCAGCCGAAGTCCGCCTGCTCCAAAATTTGAAAGTGCTTAATGTAAGTAACAACAAATTTACCGGCGTTCCTGCCGAAATTGGTCAGCTGAGAAACCTAGAAGTACTCGATCTCTCAAATAATGAAATTACGGGGCTACCCAACGAGCTTGGTAACCTGAGTAAGCTAAAGGTGCTCAACCTGCAAGGTAATGACTACTCGGAGGCAGACCTAGCCGCCATCGAGCAAAAGCTGCCTGATTCCGTAGAGGTCAGAACTGACTAGGGTCAGCAATAAAATTCCGTGTATCAAACACAAGAGACCGCATCCTTTGATGTGGTCTCTTGTGTTTGATGTGCTTCCCTTACGGGCCTCCCGGTTATCGGTAGAGATCTAGAACCGCGTTTGTTCCGGCTAGGTTCTGGGACCACTCGCTGGTTTGGTATCCTTTGAGCTCTACCGTAATAGCGGGGACGCCTATACTAGCGAGCCATCCCTCGGCATCACCAGTAACTGGGTAGTCATTAAACTGTGCCATCGTCCGGTAACCGGCCGCCGCTGCATAGGTATTCATTAGGGTGAGGGTGTGGGGGATCATTCCATTTTCACACTCTGACCCGTATACCGTATTAGCTTGGCTGTGCCAGAAGATAGCTCCCTTTGGAGCTATTTTTTGCACATAGTCGCGCAGCGCTACCGCTTCTGGTTCAGAGAAAGGGGCGGATCCCGCACTCACCTCCACGTTTCGCCAGGTTGAAGTCGGTTGCCATTTACAGTCAAAGTTTCGGTTAAGGTCGACTTGATTGTCATTAAAGCGGGCGGCAGCCACCCGCTCGGCTGGATTAATCACATCGGTAAGGGTGAATCGGCCAGTTTTTGTTACCACTTTAGAGAGTCCGTCGGGATTGAGTGATGGAATCACATGTATCGTAAGGCTAGGAGGTACAGTTTCAGGAAAGTTAGCGAGATGGTCCATAAATTCGTAGGCCAAGAGCACGCTGTTCCATTCGTATCCCCCATGTATTCCTCCCACAAATAAGAGTGAAGTTGAACCGTTTCCGTATGTGTGCGCTTCAATCGGGCGACCAGCAACCGACGATCCAATGATGGTCATGGTCTGCCACGGCGCCTGGGGTGCAGTAGGGCTCACTTGGTCACTAGAAGTGGCCGTCTGTGCAACATCAGTGGGTGAAGTGGGTGGGGGAACGAGTAGCCATGCGACGAGCAGTATAGTCACAAGTGCCGTACTGCCTGCAGCGATGGCCCATGACTTATTCCCTTTGAAGTTCTGCATGGAGCTTACTCGGCGTAACTAGCAAGTACCGCTTCAATACCACGACGGTTCTTTTCCCACTCGGTTGCCTCATGGGTAGAAAGGAGGACGCTAACTGCGGGTACTTCGAGTTTTGCAAACCAGTTCATCATGTCACCGGTAATTTCGTAGTAATCAAAGGAAGCGTACGCTGGGTACCCCGACGCTTTCGCAAAGGTGTTCATGAGCGCAGTTGTCCCTGAGGAAACACCTTGCCCGCAGTTTGATGCAAAGACACCGCCGGCGGCACTATACCAAGCGACGACCGCGGTTGGTCGATAAGTCGCGACGTAGTCACGGAGTGCTGCCGCTTCGGGCTCTGAAAACGCAGCCCCGCCACCACTAACGGTTCGGTTCTGCCACGTACCTTCGGCTTCCCACTCACAATCAAAGTTTCGGTTGAGGTCGACGGTGTTTTTATTGAACCGGCCAGCGACACGAGCTGCCTGGTCTTTTGGAAGGGCGCTCGCGTTAAATACACCGGTGGTCTTTACCGTTGCCATAAGGCCGTCGGCATTGAAAGCGGGAATAACAGTGACGGTTACGTTTTTCGGAACCAATTCGGGATTATCTTTGAGGTGATTCATGAGTTCGTAGGCCACAAGCGTTGTGTTGGCTGAGTAGCCACCGTGGATACCGCCGATAAAAAGTAGTTCGGTACTACCGGTACCAAAGTGATAGGCTTTAATTTCAGTTCCTCCGGCCGAGATGCCAAGAACACTCTCTGCATTTCGGGTAGTGGTGGCAGTCGAGGTTGCTATCTCTGGAGCGTTAGCTGGGAATGGCACATTGGGGGTAGTGGTCGCCGGAACATCATCGATTACCACCACTGCTGGCGGCGCCTGTGTAAGGAAATAAAAAGCCCCCGTTCCTAGTAACAATAAAGCTAACGCCACTACCATCAAACTTTTTGTATTCATATATATATATTGTACGCCTCTCGGGCGCACATAGCGAACACAGCCGTTTTAGTGTGGAGCGTTACAGTTTCTCGATTTCTTTAAGGTCGCGGTCGGGAAGGTAGAGAATGAGAAAGCCGGCGATAATGCCTAAAACTCCGATATAAAGGGGGCTCTCACCAAAGAAATAGATATCTATCGCGTCGAGAACGATCCAGATGCCCCGCCAAATAAGCACTATGCCTACAATGATGCCGAGGTTTTTGGCTAGGTAGCTGACGGAAAGTGCGGGCTTGATGGATGACATGCGCTCATTCTAGCATCTACAGGCGTACTTTTAGTACCGAAAAGCCCGTGTATACTGGAATCTATGAAACTCTATTCGTGGAACATAAACGGTATCCGGGCAGTCTATAAAAAAGGTCTTCTCCAGGACTTTGTGGCACGCCACCAGCCCGATATCATGTGTTTCCAGGAAACCAAGGCCACTCAGGATCAGATACAGGTTGATTTTCCAGAATATGAGGAATATTGGTGTTCGGCCGAAAAAAAGGGTTACTCTGGTACTGCCATATTCACCAAAGAAAGTCCGCAGGATGTGTTCTACGGTCTGCCGGCCGACATTGTGGAACAGTATGAACTAAGCGATGCGTATGGTGACACCACTAAAGAGGGGCGGGTTACTACTGTTGAATTTGAAGGGTTTTATGTAAGTACCGTCTATACGCCAAACGCTAAAGACGACCTATCGCGGGTAAAAATGCGGACAGAGTGGGACCCGGCCTATTTGACGTACATGAAACGCCTCGAAGTAGAAAAACCGGTTATTTTTTGTGGAGATTTTAACGTGGCACATACGGAACTAGATTTGGCACGACCTAAAGAAAATGTCGGGAAGAAGGGTTTTACGAGTGAAGAGCGGTCTGGATTTGAAGCGTTTGTAGACGCCGGCTTTGTTGACACGTTTCGCCAGTTTGAGAAACAGGGCGGACACTACACCTGGTGGTCACACTTTGGAGCTGCCCGAGAGCGTAACGTAGGATGGCGTATTGATTACGTCCTCACTTCCCCGCTCCTTGTGCCACTAATTAAATCCGCCCGGATTCATCCTGATGTGATGGGGTCTGATCATTGCCCGGTTTCAATCGACATCACCCTTTAGTGACAATCTCCCGATGCAGCTACTTTTTTGCCTGCTTCGCTCGCACCGCTCACCGTACTAGGTAAGTCGCTACCGGCATATTCTTCTCTTAAAAGTCGAATCGGCTGAAGCGATTACACCACAAGAGTACTTCCATTTATATGGTCGCGCGCTTCCTAAAAATGTAGTCGCATAATCAAAACATAGTCGGACTTTGTCCTCCCTGTTTTTGCTTATGTACGACTCGGGTGCTTGCTCATCGGCGCCTCGTAGCTGTGCCTACATATCGACGCCAATAGGGAAAGAAGATGTAAATACAAGACTATAACTCCAATGTCCTTTATAAAGGACATTGGAGTTTAGAGTTATGCACAGTTATTCACACACATGTCCTTTACACATGTTTGTAAAGGACATACTATATACGCAGGCCCAGAAAGGGCGCGCAATCGTTCCGGAGTTCTCTGCTGAAGTAATTAAGCATAGAACCCCGGAACGATCCGTAGAGAGTTCGTTCCACATCAATTGAGTTGTTTTACCTCCACAACTCACCACGTTCACACCACCCACAACATTAGGGAAGCATCCAAATATAGACTGATTAAAAAGCCTGCATTTGAGAAAGTTACTTCCCAACAACAACGTAGAGAGCATAATAATTGGTTAGCTTAGCCATTTAGCGCCAACTTGGGTCTTATACCCACTACAAAAAAAGCTCTCACCACCCTACCGGACGAAATGAAACCGATGAATTTAAGGAAGACAGACGGATGGATGAATCGACCAGAGGCAAAGAGCCTGGGAAGTCGGAAGGACAAGCATAATGCTTGCCCATCGACTCCCCAGGCTCTTTTTTTAAATGAAAAAACGAGCGTAGCGACTATTTTGAATTTATGTCGTATTTTGCCCTTTCCTGGCAAAATATCGACGAAAGAAGAAATAATGAGCCACAAAGCCACGACTATATTTTAATTACTCAGGGGCCTCATTACTTTTGAGCCTCATAGCGAAAAAAGTAATGGCGGCCAGCTGAGGTGATCCAGTAGTTAAGCTTGGAGCGTGTAATTCCTTAGGCAGGCGCTTCATTATTTTCGACCTTCAAAGGGAGATAATAATGGTAGCGCTCCGCCGCGAGGTTCTTTTTATACTAATGGTTTCAATTTGTGTCGTATTTTGCCCTTTCCCTAGGCAAAATCTCGACGAGAGCAGAAATATCGAGCCACAAATTAGCCATTTAAATATGTAGGGTTGATGCTGGATTGCTTCGCTGGGCTCGCAAAGACGCCATAAAAATCTTTAGTTTTATGGCGTCTTTAAATTTACTTGTAGTCCAGAATGCCCCGTCGGCTTTGCCACCGGGTGAGCTAGGCGGCTGTTTTTACCCACCTTTCGTCGCGAAGCAATCCAGAGTAAGCGAGTTGTTCTGGAAAGCACCTCCCGCTGTAATCCGAATGAACAAGTAGGGGTGGTCGTAACTCATAAAGCTGGCCTTCCTTGTTACCTAACGCTGGGTTGACCTCGTCACACACCCCCCCTCTTGGGATGGCTGTATCTCTGTACGCCTACTGTTTATCAAGTACGTGACGCAGGTCCTGCATGCTTCCGTCGTATCCATACCGAACCAGAAAATCCTCGCACCAGGTAATTTCATCATTTTTCTTTGCTCCAGGGCAGTTCGCTAGGTCGCTTTGTAAGTAAAAATCAGGATAAATGGCGTAGTATTTCTTGGGTTCTGTGCGCGATTCTCCAAACAACGGAAATTCGGGTGAATTTGCATAGGGCACCACATCAATATTCTGCTGAGCAAGGAAATCTTCATATAATCTTGGTGTGCTGTTTTTGTACTCAGTATAGAGCAGGTAGGTTGGAAACAAGAGTAAGCCGATTATGGCGCTAATCGCGTACCACTTCATCCAAAACCATTTAACTTCAATACTGGCGTGTCCAAATTTATACATAGCTACCTACCCCACGTTATGTTCCTTCGCTATCTCCTTAAGCGCCGCCACCTCTTCCTCGGCCTGCTTTTCCTTACCCGCCTCACCAAGGGCTGCCAATTCAGCCTCGGGTAGTGCAAACAGCTCTAAAACACGGCTTTCCAAATAGGTGGCGGTGTTCTTTGACGGATCGACGAGTGCTTCCTCCAGGAGTGCGTGCAGTACATATCCAAGCTTTTTCCCCGGCTTTTCCCCAGTGATCTCCATAATCTTATCCCCGTTTATCTTAAGGAGCTTAACTGAAATCGGGTCGCGCAGCGCCTCGTCAACCATCGCTTTGTACTTGCGAAAACGGAGTGGTTGTTCTTTTGGCCGGCCTGTGCCGATACGGTCACAAACTCGTAAATTAAGGAGGTTTTCAATCTGTTCTTCCCCCACCCTCACAATGGTGCGACGCACTGCGGCTAGAGTAATTTCATCCGGATCGGAGAAAAACATATGCCAACGTACCAGATTTACCACTACATCGATTATTTCTCGGGAAAGTTTGAGGCGTTCGAGTATGGTCTTGGTCATGCGGGCACCCACTACCTCGTGGCCAAAGAAGGTGTATAGTTTGTTTTTGCCGCCAGTTCGCCGCGTCGGCGGCTTCCCAATATCATGAAACAAGGCAGCGAGGCGCATTTCGGTAGAGAAACCCTTATCGGCCGCCGCTTGGAGAGTGCGTAAGAGGTGCTCATAAACATCATAGGCATGGATACCTCCCTGTTCGCAGCCAATGGCAGCCTTCATTTCGGGCACTATATAGGAAAGGAGGCCCAGTTTCTCGAGGAGCACGATGCCGTGCATGGGGGTTGTTGAGTTAATGAGTCGGAGGAATTCAGCCGCGATGCGTTCAATAGCAATTTTTTCTAGCTGGCCCGCGTTGCGAACAATTCCAGCCATGGTGTTGCTTTCAATCACAAAGTCGAGTTCGGCCGCAAGACGAACAGCCCGCATCATACGCAGAGCGTCTTCGGCAAATCGCTCGTCCGGGTCGCGGACGGCTTTGAGGCGCCTTGCTAGCAAGTCCTCCAGGCCCCCGAAGTTATCGATTATCGTCTCATCGCTGGGTCGGTAAGCGATGGCGTTTACGGTAAAATCACGACGAGCCAGGTCTTCTTCAAGCGTCACACCAAAGGTAACGTGGTCGGGTCGTCTAGCATCGCTATAGCCACTCTCGGTACGGTAGGGTGTAACTTCTACTATTTTCAGCTGCTCCACCGTCTCTTCCCCGGTTTTAATGCCTACGGTCCCAAAATCGTTGTTGCAGTAGCTTTCAGGAAATAGCTTTTGAATCGCATCGGGGTGGGCATTGGTGGTAAAGTCCCAGTCCTTTGGTGTTTTGCTTAGAAGGAGATCTCGTACGCAGCCCCCGACAAGGTACGCCTCAAAGCCAGCGGCCTCTAGTGTCTCACCTACCTGTAGGACAACTAGGGGAATTTTAGAACGGGACAACATAATGTTTTTTATTGTAGCAGAAAATCATTGCTTTTTGCTCCCCTGCACCGTATCATGCTACACGTCGTCTTCTGATATAAGAAGACGACCGCTTCCCGCGCCTGTGGTGAAATGGATATCATTACTGACTTCGGATCAGTCGTTCTAGGTTCGAGTCCTGGCAGGCGCACATAATCAAAGCCCCGAAAGGGGTTTTGTTTGTGGGTGCTTGCCAGACGTAGTTTTTCGAAGAAAAGCGTAACGTGACTCTAAACCCGATTGGGGTATTTTATGGCTAAGAGTATGCTAGATTAACTCTATGGAACTATCTGAGCGATGTATTCAGACCTTAGAAAACGAAGGTTTTAGCAGTGTGTACGAAGAATCGCGCTCGCCAGCTGAACAGTTTATTCTTCCTCTCAGCGAAAAGCCTATTACTGTCATGGTAACTGAAGGTTCTCTTTTGATTCAGGAAGGTAATGAAACTAAGGAGCTTCTGCCTGGAGACAGGCACGACGGAGTATCACCGGTCCCCTACCCCGCCACTGCTGGTCCAGCCGGCTGTCAGTATGTGGTAGGTGAGATGAGTCAGTAGGTGCTACTATTAGGATATGAAATCTTTCAAAACCATTTTGGTGCTTTTTTCAGGGACAAGTCTCATAATTGCTGGCTTTTTAGGGGTGGTTGTAGTGCTCGATTTCGTTTCTCTCATTGAAATGCGCGAACTGTTTATCAGATTTGTCATCATCATGGGAATTATTGGGGCCGTTTCAACTGGCATTCTTCTCTTACAACACTTAAACAAAGAGTAAAAACTTCTGCCACGCTATCCCCGCGGCACGTCGACGGGGCACTACACGGGCAGAATCAGGTGCTTTTGGTTGAAGATTAAAAGGCTCCGCCGTTCCATCATGTTGCCCATTCATCCACGTCCCAAGCGGATGTAGCATTGAGGAGGAACTAATAATCATTGGTTTTCTGATCCTTTCTCGAACCAACCGCCCCACTATGGGCGGTTTGTTTATAGTTCAAAATCGAACAGTTCATGTAGTATATAATATACATACTTTGTTACTATGAATTCACGTGGAGCCTATAAGAATGAGGCCAAAGAGCTTGCTATTAGCTATAGAAAGCGGGGTTTTACGTACACCGAAATCGCAAAAATCTGCGCTGTTTCGCCCTCTACCGTACATGCGTGGCTTGCCCATGAACCCTTTTCTCAGGCGGTCACAGTTAATAACAAGAAGCGCGCAGCGAAAGAGAATAAGGCGCGAATTGGCCTGGTAAACAAAGCACGTCGTTCGGAGCGGGCAACGCAGTACGAGGCGATGATTAAGTTGGCTGAAACTGAGTACAGGCACTACCGGACTTCCCCGCTGTTTATGGCAGGGCTCATGCTTTATGTAAGTGAAGGTGATAATGAACATTCTCGACTGATTCGTATGGCGAACTCACGACCTGAACTTCACCGCATATTTCTTAGGTTTGCCCATGAGTTTTTGGGCGTTGAAAAGAAGCACATTCACTTTTGGCTCCTCCTCTACCCTGACCTGAACGAGGTAGCCTGTATGAAGCATTGGATTAAGGCCGCAGGAGTGTCAGCCAGTCAATTTTATAAAAATCAGGTTATTAAGGGGAGAAGCAAGCGACTAACATTGCATTTTGGGGTTGGTAATACTATAATCGGCAGTACTCTTTTGAAGAAAAAGCTTATTCGATGGATTGAATTGGCAAAAAAGGAGTTAGTTAAATAAAGCTGCGGCCATGGTTAAGTGGTATAACGAGTCCTTGCCAAGGATTAGTCGGGGTTTCGATTACCCCTGGCCGCACACATAAGAAAATCCCCCTCAAAGGGGGATTTTCTGTGTGCAGCTAGAATAAGGGTGCCCGAGCAGCGTTCGTGATCATGGAAACCGCCGGAGCGCTCTACGTGATGCGAACAGGCTGGGTGTGGCCCCGGTACTTATGAGCATAGTTAATTAGTGTCCGTCAGGTTCCGATTACCTATGGCTGCACAAACACGATGACATGGCTGCTCTTTCGGTGGGGATTTCGCGTTTGAGGACCTCCGCGGTGTTACTGGCGCCTTTGAAGGGCATGATACCGCGATTGGGGTGAACAATGCTGGGTATGCTTCATAAGACTCATTTAGCGATATGGTGGGAAAAAGGAAGCCGTGTGTTCAATGAGCATAACGTTCGAGAGTATTGAACTATATTAAGAAAAACTTAACTACACCCGCTTCCCTAACCGACCACCCATTCCACGTGTAACACCTGCCGTAGGTGCTAGAATGAATAGAGTCGAACGCCATCACGGCAGCTGTGGATAACCGCGGGGATAGGTGGATAAAGGACAAGTGACTTTTATCGGCCCTAACAGTATACGGCTATGAATAAGGGCGCAATGAACCCTGTCTTTAATAATACAAGTACCACGTGAAACGTATTTCACATGAAACAAACTGAAAAAGCGGGATTTAAGAACAAAATTGGTGGCATAGGAGAGACTCTGGCTGCAGGGTGGCTGGGTAAAAGGGGATTCGTGGTGGTTGAGAGAAATTACCTTAAAAAATGGGGCGAAATCGACATTGTTGCACATGGAACAGATGGATATCACTTTGTAGAGGTAAAAACCGTTTCATATGAAACAAAAGAGTCGCTAGAGTGGGCAGTTACACATGAAACTTGGCGACCAGAAGATAATGTTCATAGAACAAAGCTGGAGAGACTCGGAAGGACCATAGAAACCTGGATTGAGCAGCACGGTTACACGGGAAACTGGAAGATTGATGTAATTATTGTGAGAATTGTGCCACGTGACAAGTTTGCCACAGTAAAAATGGTACCAAACATTATTCTTGACTAATTTCACGTGTAACTTGCCAGGGAAGTAACACGTGAAACATTTTAGGAAATCGTGGTAGAGTTTTGTCTTGTTCTGGGTACTCGTATTTTGATGAGCGGTGTGGTAGGATTTTGGGCACGGAAGAAAAGGGTAGAGATAGTAGTTGTAAAAGAGCGATTGGATGGGTGTGTGCGAATGTCTGCACACCTCACTCGGAGCTTGAATGAAAGCAGGTTTTCATTTACCTCCTCAATCGGGGTGTAGCATAGTGGTAGTGTACGCGGTTTGGGACCGTGTGGTCCGGGTTCGATTCCCGGCTCCCCGACACATACAAAAAAGCGGCTTAATGCCGCTTTTTTGTATGTGTCGGGGAGAGTACGTGCTAAATAGCACGTATCGCCGGGAATCGAAACCCGCAGTGATGTTTCTGGCTCCTAAAAGAGCCAGAAACCGCTAGGTGGGTGATCGGTCCTGGAGAGCATTTCGCAAGTCTCATTGAGGGATTTTTACTAGAGAAGCAGACATTGCGGAAATCGCATGGGTTATACTTTAAGACTGGAGAGGAAACCAGATATAGTGCAACTGCATAGAGGCGATTGGGAAGAATTTTAACGCTTAGATCCAATAATGCTATGAAAAAACAGCTTATATTTGTTCACGGTGGATCAGCGTACAGCAATTACGAGGATTTTCTAGACTTTTTAGCCACTGTACCGCTGCGGGACTTACCTGGAGCCGTGAAGCGAGAGAAATGGACCGACCATCTGGCCGAAGACCTTGGTGAAGCCTTCGAGGTGTTTCAGCCCAGGATGCCAAATAGTCAAAATGCAAAATATTTTGAATGGAAGCTTTGGTTTGAACGGTATCTTGATCTAGTCGTTGACGAGGTGATTTTAGTCGGTTGGTCACTCGGTGGGTATTTCTTGACTAAATACCTTACCGAGGAGGTCCCTATAAAGCCCATAAGCGCACTCTATTTACTAGCTGCCCCCTTTGCTCCCGATAACTTTGGCGGAGAAGACGGGGGTGACTTTGCATTTGACACACATCGGGTCGGGGCGCTCACGAATCTAGGAGGCAAGGTAGTGGTTATGCACTCTAAAGATGATCCCATTGTGCCGTTTGCTCATGGTGAAAACTATCATAAAGCCTTGCCAGAAGCCACATTTTTAACTTTTGCTGATAGGGGCCACTTTCTCATGTCAGACTTTCCAGAACTGATTCAGTTCATCAAAAAAGGGTAGGGTGGCGTCAAAGTCGCCTGTTTGAGGCTGCGTACGAGAAAGGGAATATTCCTGCGTAAGAAGTCGGCTTTTTGCCCGTCTACGTATATAATGGTGTCCACAACATGGCCGGTCAAAAAAAGACAGTCAGCAGCGTGGAGGACCAGGAGACACGTTTCTTGAAAGCCTTCGAGGAGTATAATGACGCCCTGTTTCGGCACGCTACTTTGCGTATTCAGAACCGAGAAAGAGCTCTCGATCTCGTCCACGATGCCTATACCAAGGTATGGACGTATGTCCGTAACGGACATGCGGTCGACGCGTTTCGTCCATTTTTATACAAAGTACTCAACAACCTTATAATTGATGAGTACCGCAAGACACGCGAGGTTTCGCTTGATTCGCTCCTCGAGAAAGATGGTGTAGATGAGGGCTCATTTGATGAGTTGTCAGAAAGTTCGGTCGAAGCCTTGGCGGCCACCATTGACGGTCGGCAAGCGTTCGCTCTCCTCGAGACACTACCAGACGAGTATCGCGAGGTCATCATTTTGCGCTTCGTTGATCAGTTGGGTCCTCGGGAAATTAGTGAGTTGATTGAAGAGACTGAAAACACCATTTCGGTCCGTATCCATCGTGGACTGAAGCTTCTGCGGGCCAAGATTGAACGAGAAACAGACCTGAGGGAACATAGACGGATCAGCAAGCACACTACATGAAACGCTTTAGCGAACAATTTCATACAAAAGCCCAATCGGTAAAGCTGAAAGCTTCCGAGCGAGCCGAACTGCGTGAGCGGGTACTTTCGTATATGGAGTATCATCCTTTGCCCGAGTCAGTCAAACGGACGACTAAAAAAGGCGAGCGCACCCTCTTGTCTGATCCATACCGCACAATTTCATTTGGTCGGTGGCAGTTTGCGCGTTTGGCTGGGGTGGCTGTGTGTGTCCTTGCGCTGACCATTTCATATAGTGCTGAAGAAACCGTACCGGGCGATGCCCTGTACGCAGTAAAGGTTCGTTTTAATGAAGAGGTCCGTTCCACACTCGCTTTCTCGCCGTATGAAAAGATAACCTGGGAGACACAGCGCCTCAGTCGTCGTATTGCAGAGGCTCGTGAGCTTGAAAGTGAGGGTAAGCTGACGACCGAGGTGGAGCAAGAAGTTGCGGATGCTGTCCGTGAACATGGTGCAAATGCCCGCCGCGGCATCGCAGAGTTGAAAGTGACTGACAGTGACGAAGCTACCTTGGCGTCACTGTATCTGGCAACGACGCTTGACGTACAAGCCGCAGCCTTCCGAGGCGAACAAGAAGAGGCGGCTGTTGCCAGCGATGATATGTTTATGGCGACCATGAGGGTTAATGAAGACGCTCCCGCACTGTCTTCTCTCATTGCAGACGCGGTTGATGAGGCGCGCAGTCAAACAGAAATACCGAACAATGATGCTTTGCCAGCGTATGAGCGGCTGGTAGCCCATGCTGAGATAGACACTACCCGTGCCCGAGAGCTTTTGGATTCCATTAAGTCGGTAGCCACCCCGGAAGAAATAAAAGATATCGACCGTCGTCTGGCAGATGTCGACCGTACGCTCGCTGCTGCGCTCGCACAGGGCAGTGGAGACGCTGACGGGGCTCGGCCACTCTTGCTCGATGTGCTTTCCCGCACCCAGAAACTAGTAGTGTTTATGACTAATATTGATGTGCGCAGTGCGCTTTCGGTAGAAAGTCTCGTACCGGTAGTTTACACCGACGCCGAGCGAACTACTGCGGTGCAGGATGATATTGGTGCAGCAAAGACTAAGGTGGCTCTGATTGAAACCGCTTTGATTTCAACAATACTGGAACCAGCGGTTAGTGATAAAGTTGATGCTGCTCTGGAGCGAATTGTTGTCGTGGTAGAAGAGGCGGAAACAGCCCTGGCACAAGCTGATTTAGATGCAGCTGAAATGTTGGCTGCAGAAGGGAAGGCGATCGCTTTTGATGCCGCAGTGCTTATGGGGATTGATGAAACGAGTGTGCCTCAGATTGAGGTGCCCGTAGAGACTGGGACCAGTAGTACAACTACGACTCCTTCTGGGGTTGTCGAGGGTGCAAGTGACAGTGCTACATCGACCGGCAATGATACTACGACGACTACACCGCCAGGGACTGCTTCAGGTACCCCAGCAGTATAGAATCACGCGCGGATGGGAGGGGTGTATTACTATGTCGCCAGAAATACTTCTTATTCAATTTCGTCGCAGCGAACAATCGCAAAACAATGAAGCGCGTAGTGTGCGAAGGGTAGTTGGTGAGGGTCTTGCGGTTACAACCCTAAGTGCACTTGATGAGGCCGTCCTCTGGGCAGAACCCTCTTCACTACTGGCTGGCTATTCCGGTTTAATATTTGGTGGCTCAGGCGATTTTGATTTTGATGGGGGCCGGGCCGACGATGATGAGAGTAAGCAGATGTCGTATGTGTTTCTCGAGCGCCTTACGCCACTCCTTGCGTACGTCTTTGAGCACGATGTTCCAACCTTTGGTATTTGCTACGGACACCAGCTGTTAGGGGCATTTGCCGGTGTTGCTGTCTGCAGTGATCCGAAACAGAAGAAGACCCGGTCACATGCTGTAGTGCGTAAAGACGTGCATGATAAGCATCCACTACTGGCTGGTATGCCAAAGCAATTTACCGCTCACTATGGTCACAAGGACGTTTTGGCCGGAGTGCCCGCTGAGGCGGAGCTCCTCATCGACGGGGGAGAGTGCTGCCAAGTATCGGCTTTGCAGTATAAAAATAATATTTTCTCTACGCAGTTTCACCCGGAACTGAGCTATGAAGAGGTGGTTGATCGCATCAATAATGCTCCTGGATACCTGCCTGAGGGCCTTAAGGCGGAGGATCTCTTTACACCGGACGATTGTAGCAGTAGGATGCTTCTGAACTTTGCCGCGCTTGTGGCGAAGCATAGTCAGGCATTATAGCCAGTTTCTCTGGTTCTTTATAGAAAAGGGGATGGTTCGATGAATACAATCGAAGGCTTACATGGATCTCGTGATCCACATTTGACCCAGTCAGTCAGTGAGCTGCTCCCGCGTACAAACACTATGAGGGCTTTACAGTCACCCTCTATGGCCGGACCGCACCCAGTCAAAGTTATGCTCTGTCTCGAGCACCTCGTCGCTGTAAGACCACTGCTGATGCATTGGCGGCGGGCGGGTCGTTGTTTTGAATTGGTTGAGTGGGAATGGGTGGAGGGTACTCTGCTCCAGACGAAGCGTCTGGATGGTCTCATGGATGATAGAGCATTTCCCGTCGGTCGAGCACTAGCTGATCGCATACTGAGAACTGAACTTTCGATTGGTCATCCAGATGATTACAGCT
Source organism: Patescibacteria group bacterium (assembly GCA_019750255.1). Classification (GTDB taxonomy): domain Bacteria; phylum Patescibacteriota; class Minisyncoccia; order Phycocordibacterales; family UBA918; genus OLB19. The sequence continues at coordinate 2,281 of JAIEOU010000003.1, read as the reverse complement.
ACGAGGTTCTTCCTTTCATCTCCTCGGACGAGATGGCTTGGTGCCGACTTATGCTGCTCACCACCGACCTCCGTCCCAAGGTTGAGAGAATTGGAAGAGTCCCCGGGGTTTTGCTGGTACAGCTGGTGGCCAGTCCCGTGGACACTGCCTACGCGCTCGCTGGCGTGGCGCTCGTTGGGACTAAGGAGCAACAGCAAGAACTGCGGGACAAGTGGTTGTGGACATTCCATGAACGCAAGCCGTGGGTACCTCCTGACCTCGGTCAGATGTGGAAATAATAAAGATGACGGAGCGGGCGGTCTTGTGACCGCCCGCTAATTCGTTTACTAGTCCCTTACCTTACATCAACCAGGCATGTTCGGTGATTGTGGATGAGTACACACAAAATGTAACGGTGCAGCTCCGTATGAACTTCAATGTCTCCTGAAATCGCAGCCCCAACCTTCATCTGTCGTGGACTATTGCTAGAGAATTTTTTAATCTAATTGGTTAGTCAGAAGCGAGAGTAGAAACGGAGCAACTGTGGTTTTAAATACATCAGCCCGGAGCGCGATATCGCCGCGAACGTTGCGCTCTAGTGAAAAACCCGTTTCTTCTTCTATGGTGCGGTGAATGTGCGACACCGTAATTGCACGGAGGCTACCCGGGCCGTCTATAGCGTCATTGCCACGAGTGGTTATCATGCCGATCACGTTACCAGCATCGTCAATAACCGGTCCGCCCGACGACCCTCCAGCCCCGACAACGCTACCGCGAATGGAAATTACATCAGCGTAATTTGAGCCGAAAGTATACAGTTCTGATATTGTCGTAGTGGCGGCTGTGACAAAGAGCTCTGACCCGGGACGGACGTTCGTTGGCGCCGGAAAGCCTATCGCAGTCACATCGCTCCCTTGGGTGCCCTGTGGTAACAGTGTGGTATCAAACGATAGGGCCGGAAAAGCAGCCGGGAGGGGTTCCTTACTAAGTGTGCTTGTGATGTGTAAGAGGGCGTAATCGCGCTCACCCGTGCCCATCGGTACGTCTTCAGTAATGAGCGCTGCATTGGATTCAATCCAGGCTGGTGAGAGGTAGAGGAGTTCTGCTCGATAGTGGGGGGTGCCGGCTTCGCCGGTTTTTACCTGGCATTCAGCATCGCCAAGCGCATTGGTAGAAGAGAGGAGGAGATACTGCGCAACGTGGGCATTTGTGAGGATTACCCCGGTGCGGTCAACGATAAAACCAGTCCCGGTCGTACTTTTAATGTATTCATCGGTGGTGAAGGTGCAGGCGATGTTAACGACCGCATGGCGCGGGTCAAGGAGTGGTCGTTCTGGAGGTCTCGTGGATTCAATCACTGAGGCGCGCTGGTAGGCAGCGCTGCCACGCAAAATGGCGGTAAGAGTACCAGGCTCGATTTCGGAAGGGAGAAGCGAGAAGCCGCTTTCTCCGGTTTGAGGGGCAGGCTCGGACGCCGGAATGGTATCTCCTGGTAGAAACGTGCTCACGTAGCCGGCAAGCGAGTTCGTGAGGGCCAGGTAGCCCGTAAAGAGGGCGATGAGCGTGTCGGTTATAAATGACATGGCTAAAGTATAGCAAAACAGGCTTCCGTTTTCTCTTGCGGGGTGGTAGAATCGCCATCAGATTGTCGCGGTTGTACCTCTGGTTCAGCCACTGCGCTCGGAGAAACTAGGTAAAAACATTTACTTATTCATCCTCGCTAGTGCCTGTAAGCAAAGCTTGCCACCGTGGCACTTGCGGGCGTAATTTAGTGGTAAAATGCGAACCTTCCAAGTTCGACATCCGGGTTCGATTCCCGGCGCCCGCACAATTAAGTAAAGAAAAACCTACTTATAATGAGTAGGTTTTTCTTTAGAAAGCAAACTGCTTTGCTTTCGTGCTTATTTGTGAAGCGGAGTCATGTTTTCTGCTCATTCCTAGAGCAGAAAAAAGACGAGCTGGGGCAGCAGGTACTTAACAAAATGTTTATGTAGTAAACATTTTGGTTAGTAACCTGCGCCAAATGATCTGTTTCATAAATCGAAAAGCGCAGCCTGGGACCCTTTGGGCCGGCTAGCTGGAGTTGCGAGCACTTACTAGAATTAGAGCGAAGCGAATAATTATACTTAGTGACTCCTGACCGATTCCCGGCGCCCGCACCGAGAGAACAAAAGTATCTGAACTAGCCCAAGTTCAACAAATAAGTCGTAGGTTCAGTAAGTAAGCTTAGACTCAAACCCCAACTGCACTAATACCAAATAGTTTAGCAAACGATTCTTCTGGTGTCTCCCAGTTTAATGTC
>JAIEOU010000006.1 GCA_019750255.1 Patescibacteria group bacterium | reverse complement strand
AAAATAGCGCCTTCGGGCGCATATTTTGTTCGCGGAGAGAGAATAAAGCGCCTGCGCGCTTTACGTGGGGATTCGAAAACCGGAGCGATGCTGAAAGCGAGCGAGGTGGGGTCGAGAAAATTTTCTGCAAGAAAATTATTCGTGACCGAATCCCCCTCTCTCCGCGAATACAAAATAGCGCCTTCGGGCGCATATTTTGTTCGCGGAGAGAGAATAAAGCGCCTGCGCGCTTTACGTGGGGATTCGAACGGCGGAGCGTTGCTATGTGCGCCTCAGAAGCGCGCATAGCCGCGAGCCGCGTCCAGCGTGCTTATGAGCGTAGCGAATTAGAAAATGCGGGACGAGTCCCTCTCTTCCCAGCAAACGTGCGTGAGTGAAGGGGATGAATGTCATTTTTCAAACAACGGTGTGGCATACTGTAAAGATATGAAACTCTCTGCAGTTTTTAGTCTGTGGACGTTTGTTTTCTTTAGCTGGGCGCTCCCATGGGTACTGTTAGCACAGGTAAGTGGTTCACTGCCCGTTGCAACTACGGTAATGGTTGCGGGCGATGCTGTTCCAGGTTCGGTTGTCCGCTATGACGTAACTACAAATACCTATTCGCTAACAGCAGGAAGTGACGATGGTCTGGTATACGGAGTAATTGCTGAGCTCCCAGCTATAGTGGTAGTGACTGAAGATGGTGCTGTGCCAGTAGTGGCTGAAGGTGGAGTGATGGTGCGGGTAACCGGTGAAGTGCCGGTAGTCCGAGGTGATGTTTTGACGAGCTCAGCAATCAGAGGGATAGCAACACGAGCGACTAATGATAGCGCTCACCCCTTTGCCGTTGTGCAAGAGGTGTATGATACACCGACGAATGATGGAGTATACGAGGTCTGGGCGCAGATCGGTACAGAATACGCAAGAGAAGTGCTGAACGATAAGCAGCAAACCCCGGCTGTGGCGGAGCAGTCAGAGGGTTCTGAAGACGGCTGGTCTGTGTCATGGTGGCGTGCCTGGGTATCCGCAGTTGTGGCTATTGTCGCGGTCGTCTTTATGCTTATCTGTGTTCGTAGTGTGGCCGCGAAAGCCATTATGGCCGTTGGCCGGAACCCACGTGCTCGCACTACTATTTTTGGGCTCGCGCTTTTGAGTGTCGTAGCGGTAGTCATAGTTGGTCTGGCAATGTTATTCGTGGCGGTGGGTATTCTGGTTCTACCACTTATGTAAGGTATGTGCCTGTGAGTATGTTGCCTTGCTTAGAGTATTGGCTTCACGTTAAAATTCAATTGTATGAATACTCTTCCTTTCTTTGAACTAATGATCGGAATTCTTTTTGGTTTGGTGGTTGCGATGATCATTCTGCTATTGCTTCAGGTGCGCAGCAATCGACACATTAGTCAGCTGACGTTTCCTGCCTATGAGTACGTTATCAAGCGTACTGAGCACGAAGCTGATGAGATTATAAAAAAAGCCCAAGCGGAGGCGCGCTCAATTATTACAGCGGCCGAAACCGAAGCGCGTACGCAGGCTGCGCGGCATGTGGTGGAAATTAAAGAAGCAGAGGCCATGTACGCTACCGAACTTAAGCAGTATTACGCCGAGGCTGCCAGTGCTATTACTAAAAATCAAACTGAAGGAATCGCTACGATTCAAGCACTGCAGAATGATATTGCTGTAGCCATTAAATCCCAAGAGTCAAACCTCCGCACTGCTGCCGACCGGGCTAAGACGGCATGGGATCACATTACGACCCAGTTAGCTGCTGTAGCCCAAACACAGACCGAGGCAATCACCACTGATCTTCAGACACTAAGCAAAGATCTTGTTAATAGCGTTAACAGTGCCAAGGCGGCGCATGCGCAAGCAATCAGCGATCAGATTTCGGCTAGTATGAGCCGCATAGAGAGTGAGTTGGTTGCCTATCAGAAAGGCCGTCAAGCGGTTTTAGATGAACATATTGAAAAGTTGGTAGAATCAGTTACTGCTGAGGTCTTGCATCACTCACTGACAAGTGCCGACCATGCGGCACTTGCACGTGCGTCATTAAATAGTGCTCGGGCCAAACACCTTATCTAAAATTATGTCTGAGCGCCTTACGTTGCTACTAGCAACTACCTATACGGTGAATGATCTTCATCGCCGAATTGCTTTGTGGCGCTCAATTGTGGAAAAGGTGATATACACTGAGGAGTCGGTGCCTGAAGTGGGAGAACTAAAACGGGTAATTGCAGAACAAGCTACCGGTATTGATCTCGAGCTCCTCTTAGCGTGGCCGGAGGAAATGTGGCGGGGTTTGAATAGTCAGAGTTTGATAGCCGAAGCAGCTAAGCTTACCGCCGAGGCAGCTACCGTACCGGTGACCGTTCTTTATCTCCCGGTCTCTCTGGAGGCCAAAGACGTATCGGAGTTGGCACAGTGGTGTCGTACTGAGTATCGCATTCCATTGCTCGATATAAGAATTAATCCCCAGGTGATAGGAGGATGCGGTGTGGTTTTGGGTAATGCCACCTACTACGAACAATCTCTCCATACGCTCCTTAGTCAGCGAAGCGGTGAAATTACCAAAATTATCAATTCTTATGTCTGATCCGTCACGTCAAGATGAGGTCGGCTTCGTGACGAAAGTAAAACGCTACCTCATGACGATTGAGGGTTTGCCTTCGGCCCGGGTAAATGATGTACTTATTGCACGTTCCGGGCAGCGGGCAATTGTGCGCGCTTTGTTTGATACTCATATCACGGCATTGGCCTTAAGTGGTACCCCTCAGCCGGGTACCCGTTATGGCTATCTCGAGGGTGGGCACACCTATTATTGCGGCGACGAACTATTTGGACGAATCATTGATCCGCTCGGTGTGCCTGTAGATGGAAAAGGATCTTTGCCTCCAAGCACGGTACCAATGCGCCTAGAAGCTGATGCGCCTGGTATTGAAGTACGCAAGCTTATTCATGAGCAGCTATATACCGGAATCACGCTGGTAGATACGCTGATTCCTATTGCTAAAGGACAGCGCCAACTCCTTTTTGGTCCGATGCACTCGGGGAAGAGTACTTTTTTGACTGAAACGATACTGGCTCAACAGGCGCAAGGCACGGTGTGTATTTATGCTGTGATTGGTAAGCCGGTCGTGGGTCTCCGAAAGGTGACTGACACGATTTTAAAAACGGGAACAGTGAGTAAAACGGTAGTGGTGGCGGCTTTGTCGGACACTCCGCCACCGCTTATTGCGCTGGCTCCCTCCATTGCTTTTATGTTGGCTGAAGAATTCCAGGCGCGTGGTGAACACGTGCTTGTCATTCTCGATGACCTCGATTCACACGCCAAGTATCTGCGTGAGATGTCATTGCTTGAAGGGCGGTTGCCGAGTACTGAATCGTACCCGGGTGATATTTTTTATCAACATGCTCATTTAATGGAGCGATCGGGCCACTTTACAGAGGCAATCGGTGGCGGTTCTATAACGACGCTGCCGGTGATTCAGACGGAATTTAAAAACTTTTCTGATCTTATTCCGACTAACCTAATGGCATGTACCGATGGACACCTGGCTTTTTTGCCGACATTGCGTGCTGAGGGTATGTATCCGTCTATTAGTCTCGAACAGTCGGTTACTCGCGTCGGTCGACAAGCGCAATATGCACTACAAAAAGAAATGACAACGAAAGTGCAAATTATACTGGGAGCATATCGGCAGCAGCGTGAGTACGCGCAATTCAGCACCGAATTAACTGAAGAAGCACGGGCGTTATTACGGCAGGGAGAAATTATAGAAATACTCTTACGGCAAGATCCGTATCATGGAATTGCTTCATCTACTCAGGTGCTTATGTTAGCCCTCGCTTTCACAACTTTTTTTGACGGACTGAGTCAGGAGACGATTGAGGCTAAGCGATCTCACATTGTCGAGTGTATTGGTCGTGCTCCAGAAGTGGCTAGTTTCCGTAGTGCTGCTACCACTGAAACTGATCTTAAGACGTACATAGCGTCTATTGATTCGGCCGTAATGACGTTCCGCCACGTGTGTCAGCTATAATTGAACTGAAAGACGCCCTGGAGCAGTTACAGACTGCTCATTTTGTAACTACCATGTTGCGTGACATTAGTGCTACGCGCTTGCATTCGATCAGAACGGCTTTTGAGGCTAACGAAAAGTACTACACTGAACTTCATGAACTGATGGCACTGGTACAGCGTTATGCCCAAAATAATAACTCTCATACTGTTTGGGATACTACCCCGGCGCGAGTGTACATTGCACTCACATCCAATAAGCGTTTTTACGGCACACTTAACCATGAGGTAATGCGTCTATACGAAGCGCAGCGGCAGGAGCACCCCGAGGCGGCTGGGGTCATCATTGGTCAAACTGGTCAGACTATTCATGAACTACAAGCCGAAGCTTCTCTAAGTACCTATGAATTATATGAACATGATGAGCCAGCCGTTGCGGAAATGGTTAGCAGTATCAAAAAGGTGGCAGGTTATACTGAGGTGATTATGATTCATCCGACTTTTATTAATTCTTTCACCCAAAAAGCGGCTATTACAGATATTTCGCATGTACCAGCTGCACAGAATACCGAAACTCTCGTGCCGGTTGAGTATTTACTAGAACCCGACATTGCAGAGATGATTACTTTTTTTACGACTCAAATTCGTTTGGTATTGTTTGAGCGAGTATTACTTGAAACTCGTTTAGCGCTGACGGGTGCTCGACTTATGAAAATGCAGCGTGCCCGTGAACGAGCGGGCGAGCTGGTAAAAGAGCAGCGTCTCATTATCCACAAAGAAACGAGTACGGTAAAAAGCATGCGCCTTCTCGAAACTTTTACCGGCTTTCAAAAAAAGGATTTATGATTCCCGAAACTACAAGTGCTCTGCGGGATTCCAAACCACTCGTGGGAACGATTCGTGGTGTATTGGGGCAGATAGTTCGAGTTGACTGTTCGAGCGATTACAAACCAGCCCTTCGGGAGCTGCTGGTCGTCGAGGGTGACGGACTTGTTCGGATGGAGGCATATGCGTATGAGGATCCTTATACGTTGTTTTGCTTGTTACTCTCTGAGGTAGACTCTGTTGCTCGTGGTATGCGTGTTGTTTCAACGGGTAAACGAATTACTGTACCAGTGGGGACGTCGGTGTTGGGTAGAGTAATAGATTTATATGGTGATCCAATTGATGGGGGAGCACCACTTGCACGCACTGTAGAGCGGCCAATTTATCAAGCAGAGCAGCCAACTATGGGTCGTCTTGTCATGCGGCCAACCGAAATACTTGAAACGGGCATTAAGACTATTGATTTCTTTGCTCCGCTTTTACGTGGTGGAAAGATGGCACTTGTCGGAGGTGCAGGAGTAGGGAAGACGACCCTGCAAGAAGAAATTCTGCGTAACGTTGTCTATAACGGTACTGGCGTGTCGGTTTTTGCGGGTATTGGTGAACGTATTCGTGAAGGGCACGCGCTGTGGCGTTCGCTTAAAGAACATGGCGTACTAGACCGCACGGCGCTCGTATTTGGACATATCAATAAAAACGCAGCTGTGCGGGCTTTAACGGCGGCTACGGCGGCGACCTTGGTTGAGTACTTTCGTGACCATGAAAAGCAGGATGTTCTTTTCTTTGCAGACAATGTATTTCGGTTTTTACAGGCAGGGAGCGAACTTTCTACTTTACTTGGTGAGTTGCCGTCTGAGTTTGGCTATCAGCCAACCCTGCAGTCTGAGATTGCTGCCTTTGAAAACCGCCTATATTCAACAAAAGAAGCGGCAGTTACATCTGTACAAACGGTGTATGTACCAGCCGACGAGTTTGGTAATCCGGCCGTGTCTACAACTATGCCGCATATGGATGCGGTAGTGATTCTCTCGCGTGAGTTAACCTACGAAGGACGATATCCAGCCGTCGATCCATTTCGGTCAATGTCGCTTGCGCTTAATCCACATACGGCAGGGAAGGAGCACTATAAAACCGCCATTGAAGCGGTGGAAATTCTTAATCAGTACAAACAACTTTCTCGTATTGTGTCGATTGTCGGAGAAGAGGAATTGTCTGGCGAGAATCAAAAACGCTACGGGCGGGCCAAGAAGATTCTGAATTACATGACGCAGTCGTTTATAGTGACTGAAGTAGAGACCGGCCGGAAGGGGGTCACCGTTCCCCGGGCACAGGTAGTAAAGGACGTTCAGGCAATTATTGCGGGCCACTATGATAGTGTCCCGGCCGAGGCGTTTTTATACATTGCTGATATTGCAGCTGCCGGTATTGAAGTTAGTCACCCGTAGTCATGCTGGCATCTGAACTAATTCAGACCACCATCATGTCACCACGCGAAGTGCTGTGGCGCGGTGAAGCGACGTCCATTACAGCAGAAAATAGTGAGGGGTTATTTGATATATTGCCAGATCACGCACGTTTTTTAACGGTCATTTCGGGTAGGAAAATTGTAGTGGTGGGAAGTGACGGTGTTGATCATTCATTTACCTTCGCCAGTGCAGTTTTGTCTTTCGCAGATAATGAAGCCAAAATTTACACGCATGAGCCGGTAAATGTGGCTTCCCAAGTTTGATTTATGTTGTGTGGGCATACATTGTAGTGTTATTAACTGCAAAATAGGCAAAAACGGTTGTTACTACGTGTTATTATTAACAGGTACAAACTCGTGAAAAGTGATTTTATTCGGGTACGTGTATATGTTTAAGTCACCCCCGTCGCGCCTAAAAAAAATTACCAGGAGAAGTGCCCCCTGGGCTCTTTTGTGTTGCTCACTGATTGTCCTGACTCTCTTAGCGCGCACCGAACTTACTCCGCCATCCTCACAAGGATTAGGGGCCCAGGTTGCCGGAGCCGACGCTTCGCTACCAGGTGGTATTGGAAGCTGGTTTGGTCGCACTGTAGCGCAAGTGGATGGAGTGTGGCAATTTTCAGCGCAGGTGATTCAGTCGGTTCTTTCTGTTGACAGTGTCCCTAGTATTGCTTCGCCTTCGACTGCAACCTCGACCCCCGCTTCCTCCAACGAACGTACTTCAGCTACTCGTCCAACGTTTACTGATAGAGCTAGTTCATTACAAATTAATGTCCCGCTCTTACTCGAGCAGGGCCTTACCGTACGAGGGTTAAGCACGACACTTGGAACGACCACTATTGAGGCGCCGCTAACAGTGTTGGGGGTGAGTAGAATGAGTAGTGTGGTAGCAACAGGTAACGTAGATGCCGGTTCATTAACGAGTACAAATGTGACGGTCAGTGGTGCGGCCGCACTAGCGCAAGCGACTGTATCAGGTTCCTTAGGGGTTCAGGGTATGCTCGAGGCAACTGGAGGGGTGGTTACGCGGGGAGCTACTATTGATTTGGGTACTGGTGAGCTCTTTGCTTCGAATGTAGTTAATCGTGTGCGAGGCGGTTCAAATGTGCGCATTACTGGTCCGGCCAATGCTCCTACAGTATCGTTCATTGCTGAAGAATTTAGTGGTGTTGAGAGCATCAATGGGGAATCAGGAGACGTTGATTTTTCTGGTGGTGAAGGTATTGCCGTTAATGGTACTGTAATTAGCTCTGTCGACACATTGGCTCTCGTACGTGCTCGAGGTGGTTGTGTAGACTGTGTTACTGATACGGATGTGAGTAACGTACTCACGCTGAGCGGCGGTTCTATTGATGGGGTAGTTATTGGATCAACTACAAGAGCTGGATCATTTTTTTCAAGTATCGTAGTTGGTTCCTCGACTTTTAATTCAAATGCACTCGCGGTTGAAGGGTCTGCTGTAATTAATGATGTAGTTTCAGTGTTAGGTACTGCCACCTCTACCTTTGGCGGTACCGTTAATCTCACTGGTGGCTGTTTTTCAATAAACGGCGTGTGTGTGGGTGGAACTGATATTACCTATACCGGCTTACTTGATACACCCAATACCCTCATTGCAGCGAGCATTCCCTTTGTGAACGCGACTGGTTCAGTCCTGACTCAATCAGCTGACTTTACCTACGACGGTACTAGGCTTAGTGTGAGCACAAGCACAACCGCCACCACTTTGGTGGTTGGAGGCTCTGCCACTATTGGTAATGTCCTTAATGTGTCAGGTGCCGCCACCTCTACTTTTGGCGGGACGGTTAACCTCACTAGTGGCTGCTTTTCAATCAATGGTGTTTGTGTAACCAATGCCGGCACCGTCACCTCCGTCAACCTCGGCGTCCCCACTGGCTTTACCACCGCCGGTGGCCCCGTCACTACTAGCGGCACGCTCACCCTCGGCTACGCCGCCGGCTACGAGGGTTTCCTGTCCGCTTCCGGAACCAACTGGAATTCTTTCTATAACACCCCGAGTACTCGCATCACCGCTGGTTCGGGACTATCCTGGTCGGGCAATACATTAAACGCGGCTGCCGGTACCATCTACCTCGCTACCACCACCACCTGGACCAACGGCTTCCTCGCTCGAGTGGCCAGCAACGGCACGGTTGATAGTGTGGCGACGTCAAGCTTAGGCCTCTCGGCCGCCTTTGCTAACTCCGCTCAGTTAGCGGCGTTGTTGTCTGACGAAACGGGGACGGGTCAGGCGGTCTTTAACAACGCCCCTACATTTACTGGCACCTCGACCTTTAACGGTATCGTGGCTACGAACATTACCGCGACCGGCACGCTGGCCGCTGCGCGCATTACTATGAACGGTGACTCGATCACCGACTTTACCGGCGTTGGCCTCTACATCGAATCAAATGGCGCCCTCACGGTGGCGACCGGAAGTCTCGGGCTCGGTGGCGGCACCGTCACCTCCGTCAACCTCGGCGTCCCCACTGGCTTTACCACCGCCGGTGGCCCCGTCACTACTAGCGGCACGCTCACCCTCGGCTACGCCGCCGGCTACGAGGGTTTCCTGTCCGCTTCCGGAACCAACTGGAATTCTTTCTATAACACCCCGAGTACTCGCATCACCGCTGGTTCGGGACTATCCTGGTCGGGCAATACATTAAACGCGGCTGCCGGTACCATCTACCTCGCTACCACCACCACCTGGACCAACGGCTTCCTCGCCCGGGTAGCCTCCAACGGTACGGTTGATAGTGTATCGACGTCGTCTTTAGCGATTGCTCTTAGTGATACGACTGGCACCTTAGCTGCTAACCGTGGCGGTACCGGCGTCTCCGCGCTTGGGGGGATTGGTACTATTTTGTACACCAGTGCGGTCAATACCTTAGCGACTTCATCATTGTTTGTCTTTACAGGAACGAACTTGGGAGTGGGAACAAGTACGCCATCTACTAGGCTTGATGTCTGGGGTAACCTTAGGGTTGGTACGTCATCAACTCCGCTCTTGTTTGCTGATACTGCTGTAGGTGCCATCGGGATTGGAACAGCAGCACCGCAAGCACCAGTACACGTTGTTGGGGGTAATAGCTTTGGTCAACAAATCAGGGTCGAGGATCCATTTAACGCGTTTGTTAATGCCCGAACAACCGGCGGGACAGGGCGAGCTGGGTACTACATGGAAGGCGCTGGTCAGCTCAACAATTGGTACATGATTGCGGCGGGAGAGACTACGGATAGATACCTACTCTTTAAACCGACAAACAATATTAATGATGGTACGGTTTCACCCCTGATGATGAGTGGAGTAACTGGAAATGTCGGTATTTCGTCTACTATTGGAACGCCGGCCCGTTTGACGGTGATGGGAGCGGGGACTACAACCGGTCTATTGGCACAATTATTTGACAGTGCCGGGGTGGCGAAGGTGACCCTTTAAGATAATGGAAATTTGGGCATCGGCACAACCTCACCGTCGGCACGCCTCACTGTCGCCGGCGACATGCGTCTCATTGGCCGCTTCGCTGACTCATCTTCAAGCACTGGGGCAGTAGGCAGTGTCCTCACCGCTACCGCAACCGGTACTGCTTGGGTAGCTACTTCAACTCTTGGCCTTGGAGGGGGCGGCGGTAGTAACTGGGTCGATAACGGCGTGTTCCTCAATCCTCTCACTGCAACCGACGGTATTGTCCTCACTGGCTCATCAACCGCCATGGCGCTGCGCATCAGTGCGCTCCGTGATTCTTCTAACTCCCTTGGTACGGTCGGACAAATCCTGCAGACGAACGGTGCGACGTCGCAGTGGGTGTCGACGTCAACATTCGGGATTGCGCTTAGTGATACTACCGGTACTCTCGCTGCAAACCGGGGTGGTACCGGAGTCTCCGCACTTGGGGGAGCGAACACTGTTTTATACACGAGTGCGGTTAACACCCTTGCTTCGTCATCGAACTTCGTCTTTACGGGAACGAACCTAGGAGTGGGGACGAGTACGCCAGGGAATACTTTGCACATTGCAAATGGAACTACTACCCAAATTCGTGTTAGCGAAAATACCGGTCAATTCTTTTTCGATCTAGGTCGCAACGCTTCCGATGGAATGTTTCAGATTAACGGTAGTCAGGGTTCGGGCTATAAGTGGCTCAATGCTGGCAGTGAAGTAATGCGGATTAGTTCTGGTGGCAACGTGGGGATTGGCGTAAGTAACCCAGTGGCGGGGCTTCACCTTGCGAAGGCAGACATGGTGGTTGGGACAGGAGAAGGTGGTGCGCCGTCGTTATTCACGCTGCGCGGAGTGAATGCTTCCGGTACTGATGTTGCCGGTGGTGATATACGGTTTGATGCATCACGCGGAACAGGCATTGGAGGTTCCGGTAACTTGGTCTTTCGTACTGGAAATGCAGTTGCGGCTCCGGTAAATGTTCAAAATACCACAACTATTAAAAACGGTAACACTAATCAGTTGACGACTAGTCACGCAGTGTCAGCCGCCGTAGATAATACGCTACTTGTAGTCCAGGTGGCTTTTGCCTCAAATGGTTCAACCGTATCGTCTATAACATATAACGGCACCCCGCTTACGCTCGCTACGTCGGTGGGAAATGGTTCAAATGCTAACCGGGTTGAGGTGTGGTACTTGGTGAACCCTACAACTGGGAGTAACACGTTGACCGCCAACTTTTCTAGCTTCCGAGCCACGCAAATGACCGCTATAACGCTCTCAAACGTTAATCAGGCTTCTCCAATTTACGCGGTTGCAACAGCCACAAATGGTGGAACCGCACAGAGCGTAAATGTAAGCTCTACGCCGTCCACTCTCGTACTAGATGTTGTGTCTACTGAGACGGGCGGACCCACAGTCGATCCGGCACAAACACTTTTATGGAACGACGTGCAGTCGGTGTTTGCCGCCGGATCGTATCGTCAAGGTGTAACTACGAACACTATTATGAATTGGACTACGGCCGGAAATTATAACTGGGTACAGGCAGCTATTGCCATAAATCTCGTTGGCAGTGGCGGTGTTACACAAACACCTTTAGCTGAAGCGATGCGGTTGAATTCTATGGGTAACCTTGGTCTAGGTACAAGTTCACCTACAAATCGCCTATCAGTAGTTGGTAACGGGTTCTTCACTGGTAATCTCACGGGTGCTAATATCAGCGCAATCGGTACGCTAAACGTCACCGGCCTCTCTACTTTGACTTCACTTTTGGCTACCAACGCTACAGCTACTAGGCTCACTGTGGCTGGCGACTTCAGTCTCAACGGCCGCTTTGCCGATTCGTCTTCAAGTACTGGGGCAGTGGGTAGTGTCCTCACCTCAACCACCAACGGGACTGCATGGGCAGCCACCTCATCACTTGGGTTCTCAGCCGCCTTCACCAACTCCGCTCAGTTAGCCGCCTTGTTGTCTGACGAGACCGGTACTGGTACAGTTGTTTTTAATACGGCTCCAACGTTTGCTGGCTTGACTGCAACCGGCGTTTCAAATTTTGTTACGCTTAATGCCACCACTACTAACGCGAGCACCTCTAACGTTGTCACCCTTAACGCTAGTGGACTATCGACCCTGACAAGAGTTACGGCTACCGCCGCTACAACCACCGCCCTTACCATTACAGGTGCACTGCGCGATAGTACTAATGCTACTGGAACTGTTGGTCAAATTCTGCAATCAACCGGTACGTCAACCCAATGGATTACCAGTAGTGCCGCCAACAGTTTTGTTCAGGGTGGTAATGCTTTTGGAACTACGGCCATCTTTGGCACTAATGACAATCAATCCTTGCTGTTTAGAACTAATGGCGTGACCGGCATGACGTTAGATTCACAAGGCAGGCTTGGAATTGGTACGACGGGACCACTGGCGTTACTCTCTGTGAATGCTACCTCTACGTCCTCTGTAACAAAACAAACAACCGCTGATTTTTCCGTAAGTGGTGCCAGTGTTAGTGCTGGCATAGCCACAACTTCTAATGAAATAAAGTTGTTGTTTGCCACGACTACCAATCTTGGTGCAGGCGTGATGAGCACCGGCCCAACTTTAGGATCCTCAAGTCTCGGTGATGGCGCCCACTCCATTCAGCGCCCAGATGGTACGTTCTTAATTGTGCGGGGATTCAACACCGTAGATACCCTTATCTACAATCCGGTGACTAACTCTACTAGTGCCGGGCCCAACCTAACCACTCTAGCCTATCAAAGTGCGCACTCTATCCAGCGTCCAGACGGAAAGTTCTTAATTGTCTTAGGTAACGGCGCCCCTACCAGAACTAATATTTATGACCCTGTAGCCAATACTATAATAGAAGGCCCAGCCCTCACTAACGGTATCTCAGGCATGGGTGCTCACTCTATTCAACGTCCGAACGGTACGTACTTGATTGTAGCGGGTGGTTCCACTGCTACTAATATTTATGACCCGGTGGCTAATACAGTAAGTGGCGGCCCGACGTTAACGAGCGCCGCTACACTAGGCTCGCATTCTATCCAGCGTCCAGACGGTACGTTCTTAGTGTTAATCGGTAACGGTACTGTTACCAACATTTATGACCCAGTCGCTAATTCTATAGCGGCAGGGCCGACGCTGCCTAATATTCTTGGCGGTGGTGGTCACTCTATCCAACGCCCCGATGGTAGGTTCTTGGTGGTGCTAGGATTTCTTGGAACCAATACCGCTATTTATGACCCTATAAATAATACTTTTAGTACCGGCCCAAGCCTCACCGCAACCGTCTCGCCATTCGCTCACTCTATCCAACGCCCCGATGGTAGGTTCTTGGTGGTGCTTAGTGGGGGTACAGCCACCAACATCTACGATCCGATTGCAAATACGATGACGGCCGGCCCAACCCTCACGGCGTCTGCAGGTTTGGGTGCTCACACGCTCCAGCGGCCGGACGGACGGTACTTGATGGTTTTGGGTAATAGTACTGCCTCCACCCTCTACGACGCAGGCTGGGTAATGTCGGGCTCGTACGAATCAGAAGACTTAAATATTTCTCAACTTAATCAAAGCTCACTCCTTAACTTTAATGGTAATGGAGGAGGTAAAATTGAGGTGGCTATAAAGACGGCTACTACGCAAGGGGGACTAACAAGCGCACCGTACGCCACAACGACGAGTAATCGTTTTCCGATTCGTCCGGTAAATGGGGCGCAGTGGGCAAAGGTGCGGGTCACCCTCTCACGATCAGTTGCACCACATGCGCAACCACGACAGCCGTTTACACCAACTAACACCTGGCTTGGAGAGAGCGATACCAAATACCGACGAGATTTCGCTCAACCGGCTCTTTACAACTTCACGATTGATAATCAGTCGGTCTTTCGAAAGGAAAATGCTGATTTTGCAACGGGTTTTGCTACGTCTACCGCACTCAGTTTCGCCTCATCTTCTGTGCCACTACTCGCTAGTTTGATTGGTGGAGATAATGGGTTGTCATTACCGTACCGAATAGGACTTGTCAGTAGCTCCACGCAGAGTGACGACCGAGGGGTGTTTAGTGGAGGACCAACTTTGGCAAACACATCTAGTTTAGGCGCTCACTCCATTCAGCGTCCAGACGGAAAGTTCTTGATCGTGGTAGCTGCCAATAGTAACGCTACTAATATTTACGATCCAGACACCAATACCATCACGGCAGGACCGACCATAGCTAGTGGCAATCCTTCTAATGGCTCTCACTCTATTCAGCGTCCAGATGGAAAGTTCTTGATTGTGGTGGGTAATAATGGCGGTCTCACTAACATCTACGATCCGGTTGCTAATACGATAGTGGCTGGACCTGCGATTGGACGCTCGGCCAATGTGGGCTCTCACTCTATTCAGCGTCCAGATGGAAAGTTCTTGATTGTGTTGGGTAACAACGGTACTCAAACAACTATTTACGACCCGGTAGCGAATACCATGAGTCCAGGCCCGAACATAGCAGGAAGTGGAGTTAATCTTGGCGCCCACTCAATTCAACGCCCTGACGGCACATTTTTGATAGTGTCGGGATTAAATACCGATACCTCGATCTACGACCCAGTTATTAATACTATGTACACTGGCCCAGCTCTAGTGGGGACCGCAGCGGGTAGTATTGGTACGGGCGGACACTCTATTAAACGCCCGGATGGTAAGTTCTTGGTGGTGTTTGGTGCCGGCGGTACTAATACCTCGATTTACGATCCAGTAACGAACACCTCGGTTGCCGGACCAGCTCTTCCGGCAGTAGCTGGCAACGGTTCTCACTCTATCCAGCGTCCTGATGGTAAGTTCTTACTGGTACTTGGTGGCAGTTCGAATACCGCAATCTACGATCCTGTAGCAAATACCATGAGTACCGGACCTGGTGTTGGAAATACACCTGGTCAGGGTGCTCACTCTATCCAGCGTCCAGATGGTCGCTACATGATGGTGCTGGGCGGTGGCTTTACTACCGCAATCTACGATGCTGGTTGGCTTACAACGGGAACATACCTTTCGGAACACATTAATAATAGTCAGTTAAATAGTCAGTCCGCTTTTGCCCGGACCGGCAACGCTGATACATTCAGGCCGGGTGTCATCTCAATATCGGTTCGAACCGCCGCTAGTGAGATTGGATTGGGAACATCCACATGGCGAACGATTAAGAAAAGCGGAGACTTAATTAACCCTGCAAGTGGCGATGCGTGGATGCAGGTGCGTGTTGTGATGAGACGACCAATTGCTCAGCAGCCTAATGCGGGAAAGAATGTCTACATGGGCGAGTCCACTGTTGTGTACAACCGACTCCCGCTACAAGCCGAAGGAGGTACGACATCGGTGAATCCAGCGAATGTCTTTATTAGACCAACTATTACTTCGTATAAGGTATTTCAAGTTAATAGTACGGATCTGGCAGCCTTTTCTCTCAATGGCCAAAATCTTTTCCGCTTTAGTGCCGCAGGTGATGCCTATACGCAGACCGGTGGCTCATGGAACTCGGGCGGGGCAGACATTGCTGAATATTTCCCGACCGACGACGACACGCTTGAGGCGGGTGATATCGTTACCGTAGCTCAGTCCTCAGCCGGTCTAATTGCGAAATCAACTGATGCCTACGACGACAATGCGCTTGGTATCATCACCACCACTCCGGGTATTAAACTAGGCATTGATATCACTGGCGGTACGGCTGAAAAACAACCAGTAGCGCTCGTCGGTCGAGTGCCAACAAAGGTATCTCTGGAAAACGGCATGATTAAAAAAGGTGACTACATCACGTCCTCGGGACGGTCTGGTGTGGGTATGAAAGCGACTGATGCGGGCCGTGTCGTGGGTATTGCGCTCGAAGATCTGGACACGACAACGTTGGATGATAGTGGGGTAGGCAAGGTTTTGGTCTATGTAAACCCACACACCTTCCTTGGGGTTTCATTCTTAGAGAAAATTACTTCAAAACTTTCCCGTTGGGCGTATGTAGTACAGGAAGCATTGGGTGAACTCGGTGTCACCGTTACCGATGATGGCAATGTTGGTATTGGTACCACAACCCCAGCCGCTCGCCTCTCCGTGACCCAGTCAAGCAATGATTACTTTGGCGGATTTATCATTTCTGAGTCAGGGAACACTGACTTCCGCAGTCTATCGATGGCCACAAGTGGCGTGCTTTCGTTCTTTGGAGGCGACAGTAGTGGGACGCTGAACGTCGCAACACTAAATGTGGCTGGTGAATGGACCACCCCAGCCGATGTTGAACATAACGAAGATGTACAGACGCTCACCTATGGACTTGATACGCTCATGCAACTGCAGCCGCGTTCCTACAAGATGAAAAATATCGAGGATATGCGTGTAGGGTTCATTGCGCAAGAGCTGGAACTCATCATTCCAGAAGTCGTTGATGGAGTTGAAGGCTCTAAAAGTATTTCGTACGGTAATCTGGTGGCGGTGGTGGTGAAGGCCGTGCAAGAGTTGGCTGATAGAGTGACAGGTTTTGCTGAGTTCTTTAAGACGAAAAAAGTCGAGACGGATGAGTTGTGTATCGAAGATGTTTGTATCAACAAAGGCCAGCTTCAAGAAATTCTAGATAAGTCTGACCCAACCCCAGAACCGTCTCTGTCACCTGAGCCTCTGCCCCTCGTGCCTCATACGACTTCGACTTCGACTTCTACCCCCGAACTGCCCGAGGAGGTGAGTGAAGAAGTGATTGCAGAAGAGGAGGAAGTGAATGTGGTAGAGGAGGTGGAAGAACCAGTCATTGAACCGATTGATGATTCAGTACCAGCTGAACCAGTTCCAGCGGAAGTAGTGGTGACAGAGCCAGACACTGACGCACCGCTTCCTGAGTAACCCCACGCCCCGAAGAGGGCAGGTCACAGAAGTCAGTGAGTAATCGACAATTGAACACGTGAGCAAGATAAAAGCGCTAACGGCGTCGGTGCTATAATAAAACTATGCGTCGCCAAGATATTGTCAGCATCCTCATTACCTTTGTGGTCGGAGTGTGTGTTGGTTCATATCTCTATTTGTATGGATTTTCTCAGCAATTTTCATTCTTCGGCGAACTCACTAAAGACACCGACGCGCTCGTCATAGTTGGTGGGGCGTACGGCGGCTGCGAGCGCGGTGGGCTCTGTGCCAGCTTCCAGCTCGCAACTGACGGTACCTATGCTAGTTTTCCGGCGGCGGGTGACCGGGAAGCGCGAATAAAGGAAGAGGGAGAGATTTCTGCTCCACTCTTAAGGGAACTGCGCGACACTTTCACTGTCGACTACCTGTCGGCGCTAGAGCAAAGCATCACTCCTGAAATGTGCGAAACGTATACTGATGGTATCGAATATAGATTTAGAATTGCCGTGGGCGAAGAGCAGTTTGAACTTGATAGTTGTGATACGGCTTTGGCTAACGATGCTGCGGCCCAAGACCTCTTGCAGAGGCTTCTATCTAGTGTTGGACTGTAGGGGTACGAAAGAACCACACAAGGGTGGCGTAGTAATTGAGAGCGGTTCTGATTGGTTACGCTACCGCTCTTATTGTTCATAACCTTTGTATGTATGCAATCATCAAAATCGCTCCTCATCGCGATCGCCGCGTTTGCGGTAACCGCAACAGGGGCACAAGCCTTCGTTGGAAGTGATGTACTACTACGCGCCGGATTAACGACTGAGCAAGTCTCTGCCTTTCAAGAAGCTCGTACCCTCCGGATTGAAGGTGAAGTTGAAAAAGCTCGTGATGTATTAGTGCAAGCCGGCATTGATGAAGAAGCCCTGGCAGCGGTGCGCAAAGCCGCGCATGTCGCCCGTCTCGCGATGCATCAGGCGCTCAAGGATGGTGATTATGCCGCCTTTACGCAGGCTATTAAGGATACGCCACTCGCGGATATCATCACCACCGAGGCTGATTTTGAACTATTTGCCGAAGCGCACGAACTCAAACGATCAGGAGCTCACACCGAGGCACAAGAAATTTTTGAGAATTTAGGACTTCCGGGCCGTGGTGAACACAAGAATGGCCACCACGGGAAGGGTTCGGGCCACAGTCATGCTGTGTCGCGGCATGGTGCGCTTAATGACGACCAGCACGATGCGCTCCGCAGTGCTCGCCAAGCTAACGATCGCGAAACTGTCCGCGCGATACTAGACGAAGCTGGCGAAAACGATGGGTGGGGTCGGTAGTTGCTGAGCTCTATTGCGCGAGGGGAACAGAACACTAATTACAAAACACCACCGGCCTCTTGGGCTCGGTGGTATTTTGCTATACTAGGGCATCATGAAGTTTATTGTGCTCGGCCTACTTTCTTTGTTAGCATTTCCGGCAATGGCCGCTGAGTATTTCTTCCTCAAGCCACAAGTACAGTACGAAGTATTGTCGCTCGGCAGCGACCCGACCACAGAGCGTGAGTACTACGGAGAGCTCATCGAAGATCCTGTAATGTATGAACTCGTCTCGCCTGAAACGTTTACCCTCTCGGCACATCTGGAGCAGCCGCTCGGTACTGAACCTGCACCGCTTTCGTTGCTCGTTGTGCGAGTGCTTGAAGATGGTCGGGTGGAGAAGGTGGTGCGGCAGGCTGCACGTGATACTGTCTGGATCGAGCGTAGTGACCGTCTGCTCGGGGTATCGTGGTGGGGAGGCGAGCCTTATCAAGCCGAGTTGGCGGCTGGCACGTACCGTATTGAGGTGAGTAGTCCCGTTAATCAAGGAAAGTACCGATTGACGGTGGGGGATAGAGAGCGGGCAAGTGGGTATGTGGCTACCTGGAAGCGACTTCTGGCCGTTAATGACTTCCTTGGTCGCTCCATTTTTTCACTAATGACTTCCTATTTTGTTCTCGCCCACCTGTTTGTGCTGGCTGGCTTGTGGCTCGGATGGCGGTACGGTCGACCATGGTGGAGTCGTAGGCAGCAGCATGTTGCTAATCTAACGCATGGTTAAATTTTTAGTTATAGCTCTCGCTGCCGCCGTGTTTGCGTATTTTGCCTATCGGGCCTTTGGTGGTACGTATCAATTTTCGCTATGATAGAGCCTGTCATCTGGTGGGTTTATATTGTGCGCTGTGTTGACGGAACGCTCTATACCGGCGTTACCACCGATTTGGAGCGGCGCCTGCAAGAACACAACGGTACCGGCCTCGCGGCCCGCTACACGCGCGGTCGCCAACCGGTATCCCTGGCCTATACTGAAGAGGCGGCTGACCGGAGCGCGGCTCTTAAGCGTGAGGCGGCGCTGAAGAAGCTGCCGCGGACGGCTAAGGAGTCGCTAATTTCTGGGTAGGTGGTTAAAATATTGATGATTATATTTTGGTTTCGAACAGGCGTGAGTGAGTACCGCGGTACACTTTTAATATGAACAACGTTGCGTTTATTGATGCACAAAACCTTCATCTGGGTATCAAATCATTGGGTTGGAGACTGGACTGGAAAAAGTTTAGGGTCTACCTAAAAGATAAGTATTCTGTCAATATCGCCTATTTATTTATAGGATTTTTAGATACTAATCAAGAACTGTTCACGGCCCTACAAAATGCAGGCTATGTTTTAGTGTTTAAGCCAATAATTTTTGATTCTGGAGGAAAAGCAAAAGGAAATTGTGATGCAGATTTGGTGCTGTGGCTTTGCCTGAAAAAGATAATTATGATAAGGCCGTTATTGTCACTAGTGATGGTGATTTTTATTCTCTAGTAAGACACCTATATAGCGAAGGGAAATTGGAAATGGTACTTAGTCCATATTCCAATACGTGTTCTAAGTTGCTAAAGGCTGAAGCTAAGGAGAAGATTAACTACATGAGTAATCTTGATAAGAAAATTGGTGGAGACTAATGAAAACGCACCGCGTAGACACGAAGTCATACGAAGTGCGCTTTCCTGTAGTTTTTTATATTATACTGTAGTCTAAAGAGGTGTCAACAAACAGACTGTTGGTCTCGAGCACTAGACAAACCCTACAAATAACGGTATTCTACTCCACGTTATGGGCGCGCTCCCAAGCTAAACCTATGGGCGCGCCTTTCTCTTTATAGGGAGCATTTAATAATCGTTGATTTAGCCCAAGAATATGTCACAGGAGATTCGTAATATCGCCATTATCGCGCACGTGGACCACGGCAAGACCACCTTGACCGACGCGCTCATGGACCAGACAGGCGCCCGCGAGGGAGACGCCTCAATGGATAGTAACGCGCTTGAACAAGAGCGTGGTATTACCATTTACGCCAAGAATACTTCAATTGACTACAAGGGTACGAAAATCAACATTGTTGATACCCCGGGCCACGCCGACTTCGGGTCTGAAGTGGAGCGTGTACTTCGCTCTATTGACTCGGTGCTCCTCATTGTAGACGCGCAGGAAGGCCCCATGCCACAGACTCGCTTTGTGCTCAAGAAGTCACTCGAGCTTGGTCTAAAGCCAATTGTGGTGGTAAACAAGATTGATAAGCCAGCGGCTGACATTCCTCGGACTGAAGAGCAGGTACTTGAACTCTTTATTGAGCTCGGTGCCAATGAGGAGCAATGCGATTTCACCACTGTTTATGCCATTGGGCGTGAAGGGAAGGCGAAGCGCAATCTCGGTGACGAAATGGTAGATCTCTCACCGCTGCTTGATGTGGTGCTCGAGATGGTGCCAGCGGCACGACCGTATGTGGCAGGGGAATCGCTCCGTGCCCAGGTATTTAACCTTGGCTACGACAACTTTCTCGGTCGTCTCGCGGTAGCCCGCGTCTGTGAAGGCTCGGTAAAGAGTAACCAGGCGCTCTTTGTGAAGCACGAAGGCGAGGACACGGTAAAGAAAGGCAAGGTCGTGAAGATGTCGACCTTTAAGGGCGTGTCTAAGCTTGAAGCCGCTGAAGTATTTGCGGGCGACATTGTGATGATTGCTGGCTTCCCTGATATCAATATTGGTGACACGCTCACCGACAGCGAAGCCACCGAACCTCTCCCGTCGATCAAGGTTGATGAACCAACAATTGCACTCGAGTTCATGCCAAACTCATCACCGTTTGCTGGTCGAGAAGGCAAGTTTGTCACCTCACGCCAGATTAAGGATCGTCTCGAAAAGGAACTTGAGGTAAACGTAGGTCTCCAGGTTGATTTTGAGTCTGGCGATACCTTTGAAGTCCGTGGTCGTGGCGAAATGCATATTTCGATTCTCCTTGAAAACATGCGTCGTGAAGGCTACGAACTTGCGGTATCACAGCCTCGCGTAATTATTAAGGAAGAGAATGGACACAAGCTCGAACCGTTTGAAGAAGTAACGGCTGACATTCCGTCTGAATTCCAGGGTCCTGTGATTGAACGCCTCGGTAACCGCGGCTTTGTGATGGTAAACATGATTACTCACGAAAATCAGGTACGTCTCATTTTCGAAGGACCAACTCGCGGTCTCCTCGGCTACAAGAACCAGTTTGTGGTTGATACCAAGGGTGAAGGTATCCTTGCCTCACGCGTGCTAGGTTTCCGTCCATACGCGGGTGAAATCAAGAAGCGCCAGGTTGGTTCAATGATTTCAATGGTACAAGGCAAGGCGCTTGGTTTTGCGCTCTATGGTCTCCAGGACCGTGGCCAGCTCTACATCACGCCTGGTACTGAAGTGTACGAAGGTATGGTGGTGGGAAACACGAGTAAAGGTGAGGAAATGACGGTCAATCCAACGAAGGGAAAGCAGCTCACCAACATGCGCGCCTCTGGTTCTGACGATGCGATCAACCTCGTGCCACCACGGTCACTTTCAATCGAAGTAGGCCTTGAAATTATGGCTGACGATGAATATCTCGAGGTCACCCCGCAGAGTGTGCGTTTGCGCAAGCAGTATCTCAGGGAGACTGATCGAAAGAAAAAGTAGATTTGAAGTTTTACAGAAAACAGCGTGGACCCCTCCGGGTCCACGCTGTTTTTGGACAGAAAAAGCGCCGGCCACGGATGTGGCCGGCGGTGATTTGATAGCTGTGCTGTGCCCCGGAGATTAGGCGGCCAATCGCTTGGGCTGGCTGCACTTGCGGCAGATGTGATCGTCTGTAAATACGACGATGGAGTAGTCTCCGGGGATGATGCCCAAGAGCACTTGAATCTGCCGCAACACTCGACTGGCCGGCAGCTCGATGTGGCGCCTTTGCCGTAGCCCGTCAGAAACACCGATGACGATGGTCAGTTCTGGGAGTTTTTCGTTTCGGCGGTATAGAGGCAAGGATCCGGGCAGGCTGTCCTGAAACTCTACCGACAGTATCGGCAGATAGTGGGGAGGGCACACCAGTTCGGCGAATTTGCTCTGTGCATCTCGAACCTTTGCAACAAGTTCCGGCACACCCTGAGCCATGATGGTGACGTCAGCTTTGCTGGGCATCGAAGAACCTTTCTGTTAAAGCAGCCAAAACTATACAACAACTGAAGTATTTTACAAGCGCTCAAGGCCTCGTAACTAGGCCGAGACGTCGAGGGTAGCGAGAAAGGTCTTGAGCTCGTGACCAATAATCTTGCGATACTGGTTCGGTTTTAGGGCTCCGACAGCAATTGGACCGATGCGTACGCGCTTGAGTGATTGTACCTGGTAGCCGAGGGCCGCGCACATGCGCCGAATTTGGTGTTTCTTGCCTTCAGTCAAGGTGAGGTTAAACTTCTTGTCGTTTTTGGTACTAGGTACGCACACCGCCGGCTTCGTATAATAGCGTTCGATTTGGACACCGCCGGCCATAGCCTTTACAAACACCGTGGTGACTCGCTTATCTACCTGCACCTCATACTCTTTTTCGAGTTTATTCTTTGAATCGAGCAGTGGGGCAGTGATGCGGCCGTCGTTCGTGATAATAAGGAGACCTTCAGAGTCCTTATCGAGGCGACCGACTGGTGAGAGTCCGGTGAGGCCAAAGTCCTTCTTAAGGCGGGTCGCGATATCAACCTCTCCTTCGGCCGGAGAGTGGGCAATCACACCACGGCCTTTGTAGTAGGCGAGGTAGACCTTGTCTTTGGTTTGGCCGGCGAGGGTAACCTCGTCACCGTCTTGTACCTTGGTACCAAGCGCTGCCTTTTTACCATTAATCAGCACCTTGCCGGCTTCAATGAGGGTGTCGGCTTCGCGGCGTGACGCTACGCCAGTATCGGCGAGGTATTTGTTGAGGCGAATTGGGAACTCCATAGAGCCGTAATTAGAGCATAAAATAGCTAATTTTGCAAGAGTGTGCAGCTGAAGCAAGGATTTCTTTGACACCTGAAAGTTGGGAAGATATTGTGGAGGGGGTAAATGTTCTGCACGTCGAAGAGGATTCGCGCACGGTATAAAACAACCCGGAGGCTAATCAGATGCAGAGACGTTCTTTCTTGCCGATGATGGTGGCAGCGCTGGCTGTAAAAAGCACTCCCGCGGGTGCACATGGTCCACAGTACACACCCGCGGAGGCCGAGTGGATGATGCGACAGTATGCCGTGGACGGTATGAAGTGCTGTGCACCGTATGACTTCTTCGTTCTGCAAGATCCTGAGTGGCGAATGAATAATGGCCATTATGAGATCCGGTACAACAATGAATGGCACCGGGTTCCTGCAGGTCGAATGATGCGGCACAACCCGCAAGACCCGACTCCGTTTCCTGGAATCACACTGCTATTCCGAAACAACGGTGTACCGCCAACTATCTACTGCTTTTTCCCGCCACCGCTGATGTGAGACTCGGTGGCGGTGGCTGGTACACAAAGGGCCCGACACGCTACGCGTGCCGGGCCCGGTCTGTGTATTTTTTTTAATTACTTGCCTACCGGTGTGTAGGGAGCGGGTGAAGAAGCGGTGAGGGCAGGGAGGAGTGGTGTTTTGTATGGTCCGAGGTTATCTGCGGCGATACTAGCCCCAACGCTTACTTGGCCATCAATGAGTACAAAGGGAAGCCGGGTGATGGCAAGGCCAAGGGCACTTACGTCCGCAGTCTTCACAATCGCGACGAGGGTGAAGTCACCATTCTTGCCCTTCGGGAGGTAATAGTCACGGCCGCGCAGTTCAACGTCACTGAGCACCACGCCAAGAGCCGTATGCAGGCTGGTGGTCCCGTTTTCGCCCATAAGGGCAAAGCCAACGCTCTTATCGCGGCGACTGCCACCGCGCATCGCATCAAGCGGAATGAGTACTTCACGGTTTAAAAACCCAAATTCGTAGGTGATGGTAAAGAGGCTGTACTCGCTTGTGAGGCGGGTGGCCTGCACGTCCTTTACCTCATACGCCTGTGCGGGAACGATGGGAATACAGAGGCTAAGGGCGAGTGCACCGATAAGGGTTTTTATTTTGTATGCTTTCATGCCACTATTCTACTACAGCCCTTTGGGGGTGTCATACCTATGGAGCTCCTAACCCCGGATCTTGATTCTCGTACTGATACCGATGTCGTACGCGCTACGCTCGCTGACCGCGAGCAATTTGGTGTACTCATTGAACGGTACGAGACCAAGCTGCGCCGGTACATCATGCGCCTCGGCCTCCGGGTCCCGGATGACCAGGATGACGTACTGCAAGAGACTTTCATTAAGGCGTACCGCAATCTCAACAGTTTCGATACCTCACTCTCGTTTTCCTCGTGGATATACCGCATTGCCCATAACGAGGCGATGACGTGGTTTAGGCGTCGCAGCGTTCGGCCCGAGGGTAATATGGTCAGTGATGGCGATGAAGTGCTCGAGTTTATCGCAAGCACTCAGGACTCGCCGGAGGTACGTTTTGACCTGGGCCTCAATGCTGAAGAGGTAACGGCGGCACTCGCCAAGCTTGATGATAAGTACCGCGAGGTACTCATTCTGCGTTTCTTTGAGCACAAAGAGTACGACGAAATTTCGGACATTTTGCAGATTCCAATTGGATCGGTGGGTACCCTGATTCACCGGGGTAAAAAGCAGTTATTAACTGTATTAAATCACGACGCAGTGCGTATATAGGGTATGAAATTGGATACTCCTCCGCCGGCCTCAGGCCTTAAAAAAGACGTCCTCTCCCGCATCGAGTGCGAGAATATCTGCCCGCGTGGTCGCTGGTTTTATCGAGGGAAGGAATTCTTAGTCTGGACGACCTGGATCATTACCGTCCTAGTGGCAGCGGTGGCGGTGGCCATTTCCTTCTTTGTCATTATGCATCGGCAGTATGCAATTTTCGAGGCGACGCACGACAGCTTCCTGGCGCTTATGCTCGATGTCCTGCCGTACCTGTGGCTCCTCGTCTTCGCTGCGGCGGCAATCCTTGCGCTCTACCACTTCCGTAATACCAAGCGCGGCTACCGCTACTCTTTCCTCACGATCGCCGGCGCTACAGTACTCTCGAGCTTCGTAGGTGGACTGTTTTTCCACTACCTCGGTATGAGTTTTGTGTTTGATGACGCCCTTGGCAAATACCTGCCCGGTATGTACGTCTCGCAAGCCATGCAAGAGAAGCGTTTTTGGCAAAACCCACACGATGGGCGACTCCTCGCCACCCTGCGCGAAGAAACCGCAAGTGGCACGACCGCGATCGTGGTCGACGCCGAGGGTACACAGTGGGAGGTGAATATTTCCGAGCTTTTCCCTAAAGACGTAGCGCTCCTACGAGAGGGGAAGCAGGTCCGCATCCTCGGTAGCCAGCCGAGTGGGGAAGACTCGTCTTTCCACGCCTGTGGGGTGTTCCCGTGGCTCTATAGCAAGATGATGACCATGGCCGATTTTAAACACGACCGTGAAGACGCCATCCTGCGCCTCCACGAACACCGCGACCGCATGCTCGAGCGCGCCCGCGAAACCTACCAAGCCGCTAAAGAGGGGGTTCGCAGTGCGAGTGGCAGCGACGAGACGATGACCCTCGCGACGTCAGCGATACCCGAGTCAGTAGATCAGTCACAAACCGAATCACAGTGTGGCGATATCGCAGCGGTAAAGCGTTTGCGGGATTAAAGATCAGCGCGTAGCCTTGCTCATTCACTCGAAGTCTTTATAAAACAATCGTTGTAATGCGCAGGTTGTTTCCCTACGGTGATCTATAAAGTTCGAACACTGTCCCAGACGGCTAGCAATTGCTGATCCGGGAGGCCGGACCTCCGGAGAAAAATAACGGACGTATCTCCATTTCCTCGCCTCTCCCTAGTCCCGGTCTCGGGATAAATTGACACTTCGTACTAATCTGCTGCTTTGTTGACAACGCAATCGCCGGGAGTACTATGAGTTTACTTAATAAAAAATATAATTTTGTCATGCGTAAGCACGCAGTTGTTCTGTCCATAACAGGACTTATCGTTTTGGGAGGGCTTGGAATATTGCGGTGGGGAATAACCAGTCCTTCACTCGTAGAGGCGGGAAAGTTTAGGCTCGAAAACAATGACATTTATTATTCGACAGTAGACAACTCAAGGAGAGTCACCACGGGCGGTGACGTTCTTTTTTTATACGGTGAGCAAAATGGAAGACTGCTTGCAGGTAAGAAAACTAAAGACGCACTCCCAAGTTCTGAACAAGTAGAGACGGTTAATCTAGTTGTCATCGACGGTGGTACGGGTATGCAAGAGCAGCTTGCGGAAAATGTTGAATGGGCAGCGTACGATAAGTCGGGTAGAGAAAAGGTTGTGTATGTAAATAAGAAGGCAGAAGTTAGTATTTACGATTTGGCTACACGCCAAAGTAACCTGGTGGCTAGTAAAGCGTTAAACCCTGATATTAGTTTTGATGGGTCAAAAGTCGTGTATAAGAAATTAGCCGAAACCTGGCAAGTGGGCGATTACCTCGACGGGTCACCGGGTTTGTCGATAGTTGAGGTTGGGACAGGTAAAGAAATTCAGCTCACTAATGAAACTGAAGATTATGCGCCTTTTTGGTCCTCGGATGGTAACTATATATTTTTTTATAGCACTAATCCGGCAGGGCTAATCTCGCTCTATATGGTTGATGCAGATGGTAATAACCGCACGCAGCTCACTAACCTTGGCCAAGAGTTTGTGTCGAGTGAAACCATCGATAGTCCTTCCGAGTTACCAGTATGGTCAACTACCGGACGACACTTCGTGTACGAATCAGACCGTCGAATTTGGGTCCATGAAGTCGATTTTGCTAATCGTCGACTTGTCTCTGCAAAGGTGATCGGGTTTGGTGTGATGCCAACCTGGTCTCAGGATGGAACGCAGATCCTCGTGGTCTCAGCTCGTGGTAAGGCCAAGGATTCCTCCATTATTACGCTTGATCTGGAAGGAAATATTATCAAGTAGCCTTATGGGATATATGATAACTATTCCGGTAAAGAGTATCCTCGTCATGACGTTGTTTGTTGTAGTTATTTCAGCTATGCCTAAGGTAATGTCCGCCCAAATAAAATACCGAAGCCCCATAAGTGGGACCCCAAATATTACGTATTTCAAGGACGATGATGTAAGCACAACGGTCGCAAAAAGGTATTCGTGCAGTACCACAAAAGTCTATGAAAACCACCAAGGTACCGATTTTTCGGTTAGTGAAGGAACAACTGTATTTGCCGCTGCAAAAGGTGGTTTGTACTATCGCGTTGATTCTTGTCCTACGTATGGGTCTTTGAGTAGCACCTGTGGAGGACGGTATGGTAACCATGTACGTATTGACCACCAATCACCATACGACGGTGCCGGTGGAGAAATGGCTGTATACGCCCATATGAAGTTAGGTACTGTGGTTGGTTTGTCATCCGTTCTGTGTGGTGCTCGGATTGGTAATAGTGGCTCATCGGGCCAGTCATCTGGTCCGCATCTACACTTTGAAATCAGACCAAACGGATTTTCTGGCAGTGCGCGCCGAGATCCCTTTGCCGGGAGCTGTAGTCAGACTACAAGTTATTGGTATGCCTTAAACTCTAGTGGTCTACCAACTACAACCTGCCAGCCGTAGGTAATTCACGAACGGCCTAAGGTACTGTTTGCGCTACGAGCGCTACTCGTTCGTAATCATGCATAGTATATAGTGGTACCACAACTCCACTGGACCAACTCCGCAGTCCCGGTCTCTGAAGTAATTTAGCTCCGGAGAAACTAGAAATTTCTAGTGTTGTAGAACCGTTATAATTGACTCGCGGTCGGAGAGAGTCATCTCGACTTCTCCACCAATAGGAAGTGTAAGGATCGGGTCGGTATGTCCAAAGTCTATATTTGCCACTACCGGTATGTGTTGTAATTCCTTCTTGGATTGAATCATCGTCGTTAGATTTTCCAGGGTGACCTTACTTGATTTCTGGAACCGCCCAATCATCAGACCGCGCACTCTATCGAAGTTGGGGAGATGTATGAGGGACTGTAAATCACGATCAAAGTGAGCCAGGCTAGATTCTGAGTCGTCTTCTAAGAAGAGAATACTTTCAGCGATGTTAGGGAAATACTCTGTTCCCTGGAGGAGGTTAAGTGTTGAGAGATTACCCCCAAGCATTATGCCGGTAGTCTTTCCAACGTTAATGGTGTGCCAACCGGTATTTATAGTTTGTATTCGCTGGTCCTGTTCCTGTAGCCACCAATCATCACTCCATAATTCGCTAGGAAAAATTCGAAAAGTTTCACTATTGAGTAAGCACTTCTTAAAATACTCTAATGTGTAATCAAAAAATAGTTCTTGTCCAAAACGTGCATATGATGGACCGGAGTAGGTCACTAAACCAGTTTTTGCAAAAATAGCATTTTGCAGTACCGTTGTATCAGAAAAACCGATGAATACTTTCGGGTTATTCTTAATGAGATCCCAGTCAAGGTAGCGCAGGAGTTGGTTAGCATTATATCCACCGTAGGCAGTGAATATACCTCTCACGCTCGAATCAAGAAATGCTTGGTGGATATCATTAACTCTAGACTCGATGCTTGAAGAGTCAAAAACATTTAACTCAGACACGTTGTTGGCAAAGGATAGTTCCAGGCTAAGTTGTTCAAAACGGCTCTTTGCAACGTTTTGTACCTTTTCATCGATAAGCGCTAATGAGTCAGATGGTGCGACCACCATTATCTTGTCACCCTTCTTGAGCTTGTCTGGGAAGATTGATTTCATACGCCGTATAGTACAGCGTTTATTGGATCTTGATAAGTTAAACTGCCGTCAGGAGGGATCTCCTGACGGCAGGGTTGCGGCCGAGGCCGCGGTTCAGATGAGGATGTGGCAGGCGTCGACTTCAAAATCCCGGAGTCCCGGTCTCCGGAGAAAAAACTGCCGTCAGGAGGGATCTCCTGACGGCAGGGTTGCGGCCGAGGCCGCGGTTCAGATGAGGATGTGGCAGGCGTCGACTTCAAAATCCCGGAGTCCCGGTCTCCGGAGAAACATCGCTTGAAGTTCAAACTTGGCAAAAGTAAGGGGAATGGAGATGATGAGGATTGCGCCGGTAAGGAGGAGGCCAATGGTGCCGGGCAGGTTAAAGAAGGCACCGATGTATGGAGAAAAGATTATGAGAGTGGCGGCAATGAGAGCTGTCACAATGGTAGACAGGGAATACAGGTGACTAACAACGATTTGACCGTCATCGGTATCGGAGATATTGGTCTTTATGTTAAGGATGATGCGCCCAAACACGCCGGAAATAACCCCAATTTGTACAATGAGAGAGAAGTAGGCTTGCAGTTCACCAAATTCCTCAACTGAAAGGAGGCGGCTGACGATGGGGTGGTAGACATAGTTGAGTACCGCCACCGTCATAGAACCAATAAAAAAGATGACGTTATGGCGCAAAAAGTCGTTCTTATAATATGAGAGCAGTCGGTCTTTCATGATTTAAAACATTTGAGGGGAGTGGGGGAGAGATTCTAGTATACATTTAATAAGTGCGTTTTCTGTAAAAACATCCGACCAAAGCCTTGGGTCGTGCAGAGGAGGCAGATTCTGAATACAGTACGGGACGGGCCAGAGTTTGTGGGCCGCTACGCGAAGCGCACGCGGAAGGGCTGGTACTGTCACCTATTAAGATCGACTTACCTCTATTGGCAGGGCAGGAGAACCATTAAGATTTGATATTTCACTTAAAATGTGGTCTATCTTGCAAATTTGACATGACAAAGGTACTATAGCGCATAACACGAGCAACTCTGTCGTGTGGCGTGAAATTTTGCCTTATTTACCATAATATTCTTGTATGAACTCGTTTATCACCCCGACGGTTGTTGGAGTCCGCACAGTGGCGTTTATTACTATGTTCGCCCTTACCTTAAGTGTGCTGCCAGCGTCTGTCTTTGTGGCCGCGGCAGAGGACGTGGTTGACCCAACTCCGTTACTCATTGATGGAAACCCAAGCCCAACTGAGCCGGGTGAGTCACCAGATCCGGTTGCGTTCGTGTTCGATATCGAAGATGAAGTGATTGAGGGCGAAGCTTCAACTACCGACCCGGAGACTGAAACCGGCGTTCCTCC
This sequence comes from Patescibacteria group bacterium, assembly GCA_019750255.1. Taxonomy (GTDB): domain Bacteria; phylum Patescibacteriota; class Minisyncoccia; order Phycocordibacterales; family UBA918; genus OLB19. Next base: position 93,162 of record JAIEOU010000006.1, on the reverse strand, counting down.
GCAAGAGGATCAGCCACTAAGCGATGAATTACTTGTGGAAGCGCCTTCTTCTACCGACCCTGAGATGGAAACCGAGGTACCGCCACAGGAGGAAGAAGTGCCCGTAACGGAAGCGGTTTTAGAATGTAACGTAGAGGCAAATTTGATTGAAAATGGCAGCTTTGAAGTCCCGGTGCTTGATGAGGACGGTTTTGGTTGGGATGTATTTCCATCTGAGCTGAATGGTCTTGCCTGGATTGTGGAGTGGCTCTTCCCAAGTGACGGTGCGCCAAAGACTCCGGTCCTTGAGCTCCAGGGTGGCTACTTTACCCCAGCCGACGGTGACCAGTACGCCGAGCTCGACTCAAACTACAATCCAGCGCCAGGTGGTGAATATAACGGCGAACAGGCCGGTGTCCGTATCCTCCAGACGATTCCAACCATTCCTGGTTACACGTACACCGTGTCATACCAGTTTTCTCCAAAGCCGGGCTACGATGCTGACTCAAACGTGCTGGTGGCAAAGGTTGATGGTGTGGTGAAGGGTACTCACAGTGCTGACGGTTCTGAGCTTTCAGATACCAACTGGACTCCGTACACCTATACGTTTGTTGCTACCGACAGTGAGGCAGTGGTCTCATTTGAAGACGCGGGTACGCAGGATACCTTTGGTACCTTAATCGACGCGGTATCGGTCAATTGTGCAGGTCGTGATGATGACGATGATGATTCAGAAGACGATGTCTTCACCTTGAGTCTTGCCCTGACCGGCGAAGGGTTTGGTGGTGTGACTGATGGCGAGCTTGAGGGTATCATCTGTTCAACTAACGGCGGTGAAGCTAACGACTGCTCACACACCTATGCGAGCGGTACGGTGGTGACACTAACGGTCACTCCGGCTGAGGGATCAAACTTTGATAACAGCTGGACTGTTGGCGGCGGTACCTGTACTGGCAACACCACACCATGTACCGTGACCATGACACAGGATTACAGCCTCACCGCACACTTCGATCTTAATGATGTTCGGACTGGCGGCGGTGGCGGTGGTGGACGTCGCTCAAACCGTGACAACACTAACCTCCATGAGGCTCCAGAAGGTCAGGTGCTCGGTGAGCAGGTAACGGCCGTGCCTTACGGCGCTCCTGATACTGGTGCTGGCGGTGCTGCAACCTTTGGTGGGCAGACAATACTTTCGTTCCTCTATGTGGCTTCACGCCGGGTAACGGTGAAGAAGTAATAGTTAAGACCACAAATAATAAACACCACACCCTGAGAAGTGTGGTGTTTATTATTTGACAATCATGTATAAAAATGTTATATTTCGCCACATTCGATACAGGGCGCTTGATGTCGGTATTTCTCAAAAAAACCGGTGGAGTTATGCTAAAAAACCTCATTATTTACGGAGCGATGTACGGGCTAACGATTTTTATCGTGACTAGTATGTTTTTGGCATCTCCCGAAGTTGATGAGGGTCTTAAATTCATAGCTTTAATTATTGCGGTTTTTGCTTCAACCCTCATCACGAAATACGTTAAGGGATTTGCATTTATGGTCGTTGGTCCATGGTATGACGTGTGGAAGTATTTAGACAACCGTACATACGCGGCCAAGCCTCATACGGTATCCATCCTGATTCCTGCCTATAACGAGGAGGTTGGTCTGCTTTCAACCGTAAAGAGTGTACTGATGAATGATTACCCTCATATTGAGCTCATTGTTGTTAATGACGGATCAAAAGATAATTCAGATACGATGATGCGTGATTATGTCGCATCGGTAAAACTACCGCGAGGGAAAAAGTTATTATATTTTTATAAAGAGAATGGCGGAAAGGGCCGGGCTCTCAATTACGCACTCGAGCGAGCAACGGGTGACATTATTATGTCTATTGATGCTGACTGTCTGCTCGAGAAGAATACTGTACGAAATTTTGTTCGTCGTTTTGACAATCCGACCGTGATGGCAGCGGTTGGTAACGTAAAAGTAGGGAATCCTGATAATCCCGTTACCATGCTTCAGAAGCTTGAGTTCCAATTTACATTCTATTGGAAAAAAGCCGAGTCAGTGATGGGAATTATTTATATTATCGGTGGGGCTGCGGGCGCCTTCCGTCGTGAAGTGTTTGAAAAATTTGGTGGCTATGATGTTTCTACCATTACTGAGGATATTGACCTGTCTGTGAAGATACAGTCGGAAGGGATGAATATTGTATATGCCGATGACGCTGTGGTCTACACCGAGGGTGCAAATACTTTAAAGGGTCTAGTAAAGCAGCGCATTCGTTGGAAATATGGCTGGCTGATGACGTTTGCGAACCACACCAACATGATTTTTAGCCGAAAGAAGCAGCACAACAAGATTCTGTGTTGGTTTGCGATTCCTCTTAATTACTTTACCAGTGCACTATTGTTTGTTGAGCCTTGGATTATCTTGTTGCTCTACATTTACTGTACACTGACGCAGGACTACACTCCATTTATTACCTGGATTATATTGGAAAGCCTGCCATTCTTCGTGCATGCGTTGTATGATGATCGTACCTTGCGCAAAGTTTCGTTTTTCGCGATTGCGCCAATAAGTTGGATATTATTCCATATCAGCACGTATGTTGAGTACCGTGCACTCATTGGCTCACTCGGTGATATTGTTCGGCGAAGAGAGGCCACATGGGGAACGTGGACTCGGACGGGAGTTGGGGTAAGTTTGAATAAATTAAGCTCTTAACATGAAATCAAAAAAAGTTTTATACACCTCGATAGGACTTTTGGCAGGACTGACAATACTGCTCGTGGTGGTATTTTTTAATTCGAGCAGCACACAGAATGAAGGTTCCGAAACCATGACTAATGCAGAGATTGATAGTAAATTGTCTCTGTTGCAGGGAGGAATCCTTAGTTCAAATATACCGGCCTCGACAACAACTGACACCGAAGGGGGTTCTGTGATTGAAAGCTTCCTTGATGAAAATGATAATACGGCTGCGGTCCGCCGAACGAAGTCGTGTGGCCTCACGGCGAGCATGGTAGCGGAAAAAACTTCTGCCACTACGTTTCGATATATTATTACGCTAAAGAATGCTGGCCGTAGCGTGTGTCGAGATATTGCTTTTTCAGCGTACTACCCGAGCGGTGAGGAGTATGCAACTGGTAATCCGCCGCCAAGCGCTAGTAATTACTATTGGAAGGTGGGAAGCTTAAATCCGGGAATAAGTCGCACCTACACTATGACAACTAAACATGATGGCGAAAATGAACCAGGCGTTGATGTGTGTGCGACCACGAGCAGTCTCTCTGGAGATGTGTGTGCGGTAGCGGCGGCTCCTTCTGTTCCTGTGGGTCCGGTAGTGACTACATCCCCGGAGGTTGTCCCGGCAGTGCCCGCCAGCACAACGGTGTCTGGTGAGTATGGACTATGGCTCTGGCACTCAGCAGTGACGCTTTCTGGAACGAAAATGGATACGGTGATTGCGGATGCCAAGAGGGCGGGCTTCAATGTAATTTATATAACAGTAGACGATTGGATGGCATACGACTCGGCCGAGTACTATGCGGCGTTGGCGACGTTTGTACGTAAGGCGGAGGCGCAGGGGATTGCGGTAGACGCCCTGGCGGGTGCGGCGAACTGGGCAGAACCAGCGCACCGTGAGAAGGGTTATGGTGTGATTGATTTTGTGCTCGCCTACAAGGCACAAGGTCTTCCGCTGCGAGGGTTTCAATTTGATGTAGAACCGTATTTGCTCTCAACCTATGAGAGCAATAAAGCGCCTGTGCTCACGAATTTTGTAGAGTTCATTGATGTGTCGACGGCAAAGCTTGAATCCTCACCTCTCCGGTTTGGTGTGGTTATTCCGCACTTTTATGATTCCGAACAAGCGTGGACTCCAGCAATTACCTATGGTAACCAAACCGCCCATACCTTCACGCATCTTCTGCGCATTCTAAATCGGAAAACCAATAGCACCATAATTGTCATGTCATACCGAAATTTTTTTGAGGGAAATAACGGTGTGCGTCAGTTATCCTCGCCTGAAATAACGGAGGCTCGCGGGAGCGCTACTAAAGTTATCGTTGCTCAAGAGGTCGGTAATGTCGAGCCAGACTATGTTACCTATTTTGGCACCACAAAATCATTACTTACCAGTAACATTGCGCTTATAAATAACACTTTTGGAACTGAGTCTGGTTTTGGGGGCGTGGCAATCCATCACTATGATCCCTACCTACTTCTGCGCTAAGGAGGTATCTCTGTGTTGATACATGAGCAGTATTAGTGCAGCTCTAGCGATAGCGTTAGAGATGAACACGAGTCCAATGAATAACGATACAACCTTGTAAATTGGACGATCAAAATAGTAGAAAGAGGCAACCACGGTAAAGACTAGTGCAATTGCCACTACGCAGTGTCCGGCGAACCTAAAAATGAACGAGCTTTTAGTCATTCCTTCATAATGGCAAAAATAGCCATCAAGTCAAACCGGAGATTGTGCGAAAGTTGACTGAGGGCTTCAGACTTGATGCGTATAGTAGTAATGGCGGGCAGTATTAGAACCACTGGTTGCCACCTAAATGCCAGATAGAAATTGAGTTAACTCCCGTGGCTTTAATGGCGGCGATTTTTAGGCGCAGGCTTTCGCTGTCCTGGTAGACGTAGGTGGTGCCGCTGTTTTTCCAGATGCGTTCGCCAGAACGGGCATCTCGGGGGGCGGTGGCAAACCCAGGAGTAGCCTTCAGTTGGTCGTAGGTACGGATGAGGGGGCGACTACCGTCGGTGCCTTCATAGCCATAGGATGGGACACCGATGGTCAGTTTGTTCTTGGGATACCGGGCGCCGGCCCAGTTCGTAACTCTGGTTATCCAGTCTAGGGGGGCAACCGGTTCGCCGACACCATGATCAAACTGGTAGTCGTAGGCCATTACGACCATGTGATCGACGGGCAGGGTGGCAAAATCTTCGTAGCGCCACAAGAACCAACCCTGTTCAGTGCTGTCGGCAATCGCCGGACCGGCGAGCATGAGCTTTTTGTTTTGCGCACGCAGCGCGGTGCCTAATTGGGTGACAAAGGTCTTGTAGTTAGCGTAGGCGTTAGCGTTCCAGCCGCCAAAGTCCTCAAAGTCTAGTTCGATGCCTGTCAGGCCATTATCAACAATGAAGGAAACGAGGGTGGTGATGTCGGTATTATCCGCGAGTGCACCGGTCAGAAAGGTTTCCATGTCGCCAGCGCTGGCTGAAGAAATGGTGACGTATTGCTCTTTCGAGTGGCGCTTTAATTCCGCCACAAAAGCCGGACTGTACCCATTACAGCCGGTGTTATCAATGCGCGTGAGCGAACCACCATTGATGGTAAAAAACTCGGGTTTTAGGACGTCGACGGTTCGACCGTCACGGTACTCGGCCGATGCGCCACAGCCTGGTGCGCTTGGGTAGAGCCAGGCCATAACCTGCACCCCACTTGGAGCGCTGGTGACTGAGGTTGGGTTCGGTGACCGGGGCATGGAGTAGGTTGGTAAGGAAGTAATCGCTCGGGGTGAGGTGGTGGTGGGATTCGGCTCTTCGGCGCTACTCGTGGCAGCAGGTTCAAGCATTTCGCTGGAAGTGGTTCCAGCTGAAGAGTCCGTGCAGACTATAATCGGGCAGGCTTCAGTCGGTGGGGGTGCTGGAGGTAGTGGCTGTGGGCTTCTGAGGGTAAGGCCGACGCTTAGTCCTAGCATTATGCCGGCAACCGCAGCCCAGAGGTTTAGTGGTTGTCGCATACTTCGTTAGGTTATAGAGGGGGGTTACTTCTTTGAGGCTTTGCGCAACAGTCTTGCCGGTAAGGACGCCTTGTCTCTCCCATTTTTGCCATGTCAGTTCGGTTTTACGCAGTGAGCCCCAGAGTGCTTTAAAGAGGGCATTGGTTTCGACGAGGGTACTCACATAGAAGAGCAGCCAACCAATAGGCGCCAGCAGTATAAAGCCACCAAGTTTTTCGCGATGCTTATCAAATAGTACCTGGATTATAAACATCGAACTGACGACCATAATTCCGGAGTAAAATGACGAGAAGTCATTAGTGAGGTATGAGAAGACGTACAGGAAAACTAGGAACGTTATTTCTAGGCCAAGCTGCAGTTCACCAAGTAATGTGAGGGGAAGGAGGAACCAGGTTAGGAGTTTGTTGTGGTGTTTCTCTCGACTAAAGAGCATGTACTTGTGTTCAACCAAAGTCTCAAAGCGACCACGCTTCCAGCGTAGCCGCTGTTTCATGAGGCCGTTTAAGGTGACGGCTCCTTCGGTGAGCACGTGGGCGTCGTGTGCGTAGACGATACGCATTCCGGCTGCTTGAATACGCATAGACAGTTCAATGTCTTCAGTAATATTAGTGGTGCTGTAGGGACCGATGATGTCGAATACTTCGCGGCGGAAGGCACCAGCCGCGCCACCAATGATGTAGATGGTATTTACAAGTGATTCGGCTTTTTTAAAGTAAAAGGAAAAGAGGAATTCGAGGTACTGGACCACACCAACAATAGTATCGGTATTGCCAATACGTACATTACCAACCGCTGCCATGACAGTTGGGTCGTTAAAGTACTTAACAAAATTACCGACCGTGGCGGGGGCGACGAAGCAATCAGCATCAATTGACATAATGATATCCCCGGTAGCAACGCGCAAGCCGTGGTTCAGCGCGTGACCTTTACCTTGCGTACCTTCATAAAAATATTTCAGTTCGATATGGTGAGCATGAACAGGGCTCGGTTGTTCAGCATTGTACTGCTTGATAAGCGCTTTTACGTTACGAGCCGTATTATCCTTTGACGCATTATCAATAACCAGTATCTCAACGTTTTTATAGGTACTCTTTAAGAGCCCATTTATTGTCGTTATAACACCAACTTCTTCATTCCAGGCTGGCACCAGGATGCTTACTTTTGGATAGTAATGCATATCATCGACAGCTGGGCGACGTCGCCGCTCGCGGTGTAGGGTAAGAATTTCGTTCCAGGGACTAAGCACCATGTATAAAAAGTACTTGGTGAGGAGAATTGAAGCAAAGCCGATGATAATAATACGGAGAATCGGAAACGAAGCGTTTTCTTCGGGCTCTAGTAAAAAAGTCGAGAGGATGATGACAATAAGTACGACATAGAGAAAGGCGTACACTAAAAATTTTGTGCGTACAGCCGGTGAGAAAAAAGTAACGAGTCTTTGAATCATATGTTCTCGTTTAAAACATGCCGGCCATACAATTTGGCGGCGCAATTAGATAAAATAATGAGAGAAAGGAAAACCACTACAATTTTGTAGGTGAGGGTATCAATGCGAGTGATTGCAAAGTAGGCTAGCGCTAGGGTTGCCAGAGCTACGCCACTATAAAGGAGGGTAAGAGAAGAAGTCTTGCGTGTCTTAGTAACTTTTCTTGGCATAATTTTTTCTACTAATGTCAGTCCGAGTAAAGCAACCTTTAAACATCCATGCGCAATGAAAACAACGGTATATGACGCTTGTACATACATCTTTTTTGCCCCTTTCAATTATTTAGACGTAGTAAGAGACTATATCTTAACAATGTTGATATTGATTAATAACAAAAAGTATTGCCGGGTACTCACAACGCATTGGTTTGGTTAGGTTTACTAATTTGAGCCATACACGTTACCAACTCGACCCGCTTTGGAGCGATTTGAGTTCTTGTGCATGACCCAAGCTACTAAACAGGGTATCCATTTTGGATAACCAGTTCACCCGTATAAGGCAAAGGTTGTGCCTTTTACTACTGCCGTGTTAGTTAATTGATACTTACAGCGTGAAGAGTGGCCGTTGTCAAAGGGTGCGATTTTTAAGAGTTTTTTTAAGGAATCAAGATAGAATATCGTTGTATTAAAAGATATTTGCCCAGGTAATAGAAAATGTGGGGTAATGTCGCTGAAATCCAGAAGGGCGATTTTGGCGTGGTAGGCTTTTCCGCGGTGATGAAAACCGCACCTCAGTTGCGACATGTGTGCGTCTACACTTCATCATTGTTACTTAGATTAATTTAGAGAGTTCAAAAATGTTACGAAGAAATAAAATCTCCAATGGAATTCTGCTGGCACTCATGGTGCTAGCAAGCAGCTTACTAACGGGAGGTGTCAGTCAAAGTGCGTTAGCGCAGGTGCCGGACTGTTCACTCTCCCTCACATCTATCCGAAGCCTGAAGGACCTCTCTGTGAATAATCGCGTCGCGTACACATTGACCGTAAAGAATGTAGGCTCGCGTGCCTGTAACGATGTCTCGATTACAAATCACTACGCTGAGGGAGTGCGCGTCATATCTGTGGTTCCTCGCGCTACCGCCAAGAACTATTACTGGTATCTTGGACCGCTTGCCCCGCAGGCTGTGCGCACGGTAACGGTACAGCTAAACGCTACGCAGAGTGCGCTTGATGGGCTCGAAGCCTGTGCGGCCGCCGAGAATGGTAGCGATTCCTGCATCACGACCGCTACGGACGCTGAAGGAACGGTACCGCCGCCCGTCACACCTACGCCCACTGTCCCGGTCCCACGCGATCAGGTCGCAGAAGAGCCGACCCCAAATACCCCCGTTCCGCGGGAGCCGGTAAAAGAGGTGCCGCAGCCACCAGTAGTCGTTTCGCCCGACAAGAGCACGCTGGAATATGGCATGTGGGTGTGGGAGTCGCCAATTAACATGTCGGCAGCCTACATCAGTTCGCTCATGGCTTCGGCCCGCGATAATGGTTTTAACGCCCTCTATGTCACAGTCGATGATTACTTGCTCATCCATAGCTTACCGGAAGGCGCCCAAAAGGAGGCGAAAAAGAAGGCCTACTTCGATGCCATCGAGAAATTAGTAATTGAGGCAAAAAAGAATGATGTGGCGATTGATGCGCTCGCTGGCTGGAAAGATTGGGCACAACCGGCAATGAAGTACAAGGCATTTGCCATTGTCGACATGGTTGTGGCCTATAACCGGGCGCGCAGCAGTAATCCGCTGCGATCACTGCAGTATGACGTTGAACCATATCTGCTTGCCACCTACGAATCCAATAAGGGACAAGTCTTAACTGAGTTTGTGGCACTGATTGATGAAACAAACGCCCGTCTCGGGAACAGTAATCTCCGGTTTGCCGTGACGATCCCGCACTTTTACGACAGTGCTCAGGCCTGGACCCCGAAGGTAACGCATAAAGGAGTGACCACTCACACCTTCACCCACCTGATGCGCATACTTGATACTCGCGCCGATAGTACAATCATCTTGATGTCATACCGAAACTTTGCTGAAGGAAACGATGGGACGATACAAATTTCTGAGGTTGAAGTGAATGAGGCTTCGGTGCCAGGACGAAAGACTAAGGTAATCGTGGGTCAAGAGTTTGGAAAAGTTGATCCCGGATACGTTACCTTCTACGGATTGCCCAAAGTAAGGTACCAGACTGAACTAGAAAAGATTCGTGACCGTTTTTCACCAAAGACCGGCTTTGGCGGAATGGCGGTACATTACTTTGAACCGTTTTCGGCTCTACGCTAAGAACGAGGAAATGTAGAGAGGCGCACGCGGTATGTCGCGTGCGCCTTTTTGTGTGGGGGATTTTATGGGGGGTGGAGGGTTGTGGTCAGGCGTCCTGCCGCTGGGGCTGTTCGGACTCGTCCGTCTTGGTGCTCGCGCTTTCTTCAGGGCGATGCTCTATTGGGCGATAGACCGGTCCGCCTGGCTGCGTGTGAGCTGGCGGGACCATTTGCTTCTCGAAGCCACGGATTTTGGGCGGATTTCGCCCGTCATATACTCTTACTATTTCGTTCATTAGGAACTCCTCTGTTTGAAAGCCGAGGTCAACATTAAAACATAAATCACTGGAGAGCAAGTAATAAGCTCCCGTTACCATGAAGCCGTCGCAACGGCTAAAGCATTACGAACTGGTCCACTTCATCTGAAAGAACGTTTCCCTTTTTAACTACAGGTATTGCCGTTAGGTTGTTTGCAACGTACTATAGATAGTGTCAAGTATGTCGGGATATTTTAAGGATGTATCAGGGTGGCGAATACTCGTAGTTGCCGGTGTAGGCATAGGGCTATCTGCTGTGGTGTATCTGTGGTCGGTATCGCGTGTGGAGGTGTTGCCAGAGGTTGCCGTAGTCGCGACCTCATCCTTGCCAGGGTATGCTCTTGCGGAATCCGAGCCGGTACGGCTGCGGATACCCGAGGTAGGCATCGACGCGGGGTTCGAGGGCGGTCTGGGGCTTAATCCCGATAAGACTTCAGAAGTACCCGATTCATTTACCGAGGTGGGATGGTATAAGTTTGGACCAACCCCCGGCGAACTTGGTCCCGCCGTGATTCTTGGCCATGTTGATTCGAAATCCGGCCCCGCTGTATTTTGGTCCCTAGGGCAAGTCGAAGTGGGAGATGAGGTGCTTGTCGATCGCGCTGATGGCAGCACCGCTCGATTTGTAGTGACCGACCTGACGCGGGTGGATCAGGACGAGTTTCCCACTCGCGCTGTCTATGGTGATATTGATTACCCAGGACTGCGGCTCATTACCTGCTCGGGTACGTATGACCGAGGCGCGGCGCGGTATACTCATAATCTGATCGTCTACGCGAAGCTCGCGGATTCTTAATAAACAGCCCCAGGGTTTTGCCACTGCGGTGCATGCTACACTTAGTAATATATGAGGCGTTTTCTTCAGTCGGCTTTCTTATTTTCTGGTGATGCAGACCACGTGCCGCAGCTGCTGCGTCGCGGAGCAATGCTTGGCATGCTGGGGATGGTGCTCTTGTCATTCGCGGTCGCTAACTTGCAGGCGCTCTTGTGGCAGTCATCACAGTGGCTCGTATCAACGATTCTTCCGGCGATTGTGGTTGAACTCACAAACGAAGAGCGGGCAGTTGCCGCAGCAGGGGCTCTGCGTCGTAGTAGTGTGCTCGATGAAGCGGCACAGCTAAAAGCTGAACACATGGCTGCGGAAGGCTATTTTGCTCACTATAGTCCAAAGGGTGTGACGCCGTGGGACTGGTTTGATGAGGTGGGGTATGTCTACGCTCATGCCGGAGAGAATTTGGCTATTCACTTCAGTGATTCTGGAGAGGTCGTCGAAGCGTGGATGAAGTCACCCACGCACCGCGCCAATATCGTGAACGGAAACTACACTGAAATCGGTGTCGGTACCGCTAAAGGTACCTATCAGGGCTACGACACCATTTTTGTCGTGCAGCTATTTGGTACCCCGGCCTTGCCAATCGCTCGTCCAACACCGCAAGTGGCCGCTCCACTAGCGGTTGTGCCTAATGTGCCGGTGGTGGTACCTGAAGTAACTATCGGCTCAACCACCTCAACCACATTGGCTGCGGTTGTGTCGGGGGCGGAAACGAGTGCTAGTAGTAGCGTTGATGCCATCGCTAGTTCATCGGTGCTCGTAACCGAGACTGCTTCTGCCACTGCTATGGCGTTGGCCTATGAATCGACACCGCGCACCCCGGTGGACATTCCATTGCCGCCTGAACCCGCACTCTCTGTAGAGGAATATCAGGTAGAGGAGGACATGGTATCGCTGTATTCTGGCACAGTGGCTACTTCTTCGGGCCTTCCCGTGTTATTGCAAGCCGCTCCCGATGTGTCGGCAGGCGCTACCAAGACCGCATTTTTATCGCGGATTGCGACCCAGCCAAATATGCTCCTGACAATCGTCTATAGCGTACTCACCACAGCGATTGCCATGATGTTACTGCTTTCTATCGCGCTCGCTGTTCGCTCGCATCGTCCATGGCAAATTGTCTACAGCTTAGCTCTTCTTATTCTTACGGGGGGCCTTATCACCCTGCACTTGTATCTGACTGGAGGAGCGGTTGTGGTGTAGGTGCGTGTATCTTTTTTGAGGGATTGGTAGTTTAAATAGGTGTATGTCAACAATACGCACTGTGGCGGTATCAGGAGGTTTTGATCCGGTCCATATTGGACATATTCGAATGTTTGAGGAGGCGAAGGCCTTAGGGGACCGTCTGGTGGTGATTTTAAATAACGATGACTGGTTGATGACTAAGAAGGGTTTTGTATTTATGCCCGAGGCAGAACGCGTCGAAGTACTGCGGGCGCTCCGGGTTGTTGATGAGGTGGTGCTCACGGACCACGGCCCAAACGATGCTGACCGGTCGGTGTGTCGCACGCTGGCACTGGTTCGACCCGACGTGTTTGCAAATGGTGGTGATCGTAAAGGTGTGGAAGATATTCCTGAAGCAGTGGTGTGTAAGGAGCTGGGGATTGAAATGATTTTTAATGTCGGTTTTGGCGGAAAGGTACAGTCATCTTCGTGGTTGACGGCCAAGTCAAAGTCTAAAGCACCATAATAAGGAATGGTGACTCGGCAGTTATAGAGGCTGTTGGCGTGATGCTAAATGCCGGGTATGACGGGGTGGTAGTAAGGCGCTGCGTGGTAAAGTCTAGTTGAGCACTGTTTGTGTTTGAATATTCGACATATCCTATACCGGTACCTGAGGCTGATCCTGTAATTATCAGGAACTGGTGACACAGAATTGTGCGGTACCTTTAATAAATAAACGTGAAAGAAACGATTGGGATATCCGTCTCTATGATTATGCAGACACATGTAAATACGGCGCGAACTTTAGGGTGCGCTATGGCGGTGGTGATGGTGGGAGGGCTGGTACTCCTTGGTGGCACCCCTTCCGCACGAGCGGCAACGAGCGATGTTGAGGTCTCAGGCTGGATACCCTGGTGGCAAGACACGATGGGTTTAAAGAGCGCTACCAAGCAGATAAAGAAGCTCGATACAGTATATCCGTTTTCATTTGAGGTAACACCAGACGGAAAGTTGGTTGATAAGGCCAATATGTCCGAGAAGCAGTGGCGAGACTTCATGAAGCTGGCAGATAAACATGATGTCGAGGTAATTCCATCAGTGATGTGGTTTGACGGGGAGCAGATAGATAACGTCCTTGGTAACAGAAAGAGTCGCAACGCCCACATCAAAGCCATTGTTAGTATGGTGGAAAAAGGGAAGTATGATGGCGTAAACATCGATTACGAAGGCAAGAAGACCGACACCATTGATGACTTTTCGAAATTTTTAGAAGAGCTCAACAAAAAACTGGGGCGAAAGCTCGTTACGTGTGCCATAGAGGCCCGAACCCCACCTGAAGATCTCTTCGTAACGGTGCCAAATCCTCTCAAATACGCCAACGACTACGATGAAATTGCGCGTCACTGCGACCGGATTGAGCTCATGACGTACGACCAGCAGCGGGCTGACCTTACCCTTAATAAAAAGCGTCAGGGCGTGCCGTATGCCCCCGTCGCTGATGATGAGTGGGTAGAAAAGGTGGTAGAGCTTGCTCTTAAGGATTTCGATGAAAAGAAAGTGCTTCTTGGTATCCCTACCTACGGCCGGGCCTGGGATGTAACAGTAGCCCCGGACTGGTACCGCGACTACACGTCTGTCGCAGCCCTGAATCATCCCCGATTACTTGAACTGGCGAAGGAGTATGATATTGAGGAAGGGCGAACGGTAGGAGGTGAGGCCGTCATTACGTACTTCCCTAAGGGTTCACCGTATGAACTCTTGCGGGCGCTCCCGGTACCAAAGGGTACTCCAAAGGGCTTTGAGTCAGCGGCCCAGGCTCTCACCTACGCCACGATGTCGGGACAAGAGGTGTCTGTGCGATTCGCAAGCTATAGCGATGCTACGACCGCAAAAAGGCGGATTGAAATGGCAGAGAAGTACGGCCTGCGCGGTGTGGCCTTCTTCAAGATTGATGGCGAGGAAGATCAAAAAATCTGGTCACTGTTTAAGTAGAAACAAGGAGGCTGAAAGCCGGTCAGATTTTCCTCAGGGTAGAGGAAAATCTGACATACGCAAAACATAATCGCTACGCTCATTGTTTTGCTTAACTATGTTTTACTTCCCGAAAACTACCACTCGTTATCTCGCTTTTAAGCTCGAAACGAGTGAAGTTTTCAAATAAGAAAAATATACTCGTGACTACGTCACTCGGTATTTATTCTTATGTAAACACTTCATTTCTTTCAAGCTTTAAAAGCGTAAAAAGTAATAGTAGCGACTTGCTAAGTAGAAATAAAGAATGAAAAACACCCCCGGTTATCCGGGGGTGTTTTTGCTATACTAAACCAATATGACTATTACTAAAATCGGCCACTGCTGCCTGGTGATACAGATTGAAAACAAAACGGTAGTGACAGACCCCGGGTCGTTTACAGCCGGGGTGGAGCTGCCCGAGCAGTTTGATATTATTTTGATCACGCACGAGCACGCCGACCATCTTCATGTACCGACAGTTCGAGACATCATAGCGCGTCTTCCCGAGGTGGTGGTGGTTTCAAATTCGAGTGTCGCTCGTTTGCTGGAAGTCGAAGGAATAGTAGCGCAGGTGCTGGAGGGGACTGAAAGCGCTACGGTTGCTGGGGTGACACTTGAAGCCTTTGATGCCCGTCACGCCGAGATCTTTGAGGATGTGGGTCAGGTACAGAATACCGGATACTTTGTAGGCGAGCGACTCTTCTATCCGGGAGATAGCTACGCAGAGCCAGGGAAGCCAGTAGGAGTATTGGCGCTGCCGGTTGGGGGACCGTGGTGTCGCATGACCGACGCGCTACATTATGCAATTAGGATATCGCCTACAGCAGCTTTTCCGGTCCATGATGGTATCGAACGGGTGGATCGCTTATCTATCAGTCATGGCCTTGCGGAGCGAATTCTGGCTGAGAAGGGGATTGCCTTTTCTTCGCTACTTCCGGGGGGAACGCTAGTGGTGTAGTGTCTCTAATTTGGTCCAGTCTGCCTGAGATGCGTTCATAGCAGTAGCTCCGGGGTTCCGTGCGGTCGGCATTCAAGTACGTACCGGGAGAACGGCAGCCTATCATCACGACTATTCAGAGGAGTTTCGTCGTACGCCTCACGAGACTAAAGGACAGTGCTAATTATAGCTATGTCCTTGATAACCAATTAAAAAAGACAAGATAAAAGACAAGGCTGGTGCGTGCTTTCCATTATTTCCCAAGTTGGATTTTTTAAATATTGCGGGGTTATTTTTAATGATAAGGGCAGCAGGTATGGGCTCACAATAGTTCTACTAATCATGTTTCGTAGTGTTTGGGTCGCTCGAGATGGTAGGTAATGGAACAGTTAAAGGACATCTCCATGCGAGGTGTGTCGCTGCCTGTTTCGCGGGCTGGGGTTGTTTGTCGTGGCGCGGGTAATGTGAACAGTAGGCCTTGCAGCAGGTGAGAGGGAGTCTGGGCTCTCATGGTGGTCCGACTGATATTCCTGATGTTCCCAGTACGGTTTTTAAAATAAACATGGGGTAGCTAGGATGTGGGTTCGCACTTGGTTGCTGTCGATATTCGCATTCAAAAGATATTAATTTCGTTTGGTGGTGGTGTATTATGTTTTGAAAGTAATCGTTCTGTTTGGGCTTGGAGGACGGTCCAATACAATCTGGGTGGCGAATACAAGAGACACATACCGTTGGTATATTTGGATGTCAACATTAAAGACTTAGGTGGGCTTAGAATGGGTCTTTGAGCATGAGTGAGCAGTCGAAGTGCGGGCTGGATGGGTGATTATTTATAAAGGTGTATAGCACGTTACGTGTGCTGAAAATTGCCGAGGACTGCGCGACACGAGGCACACATGGGCCTGCGATACTGCGATAGATTATATTTAGTTGGGATGAAACCACCGGGAAGAAGTGTTCGATATGGCCGCAGTGGACATAGTGCCGATTGGGGTACGTAACGGTACTCAACATACGATGAATTAATTGGGATATTTAGGGAGTGAAAGGAAATAACTTTAGAGTTAGTTTTCGGTACGTTCGGAAAATATGTGGCCGATTGTGCTGCAGTTGTGCGGGTAGGAAGTGCCCATGGGGAAGAGTGCTGGGAAGCGAGTGACGACACGTTTCCGCATCCGTATGCGACGCGGTAGGGAAGTCTTAAGGTGCAACCTGTGTCCAGTAAAAAGTTTTACTAGAAGACACTTGTACGATACGGCTTTAAAGGCGAGGGCGGTGAGTCGTTGAGTTAAAACAATTAAAATAAAGCTATTCTAAAGTAAACGACAGATGGTTTATAGGGTTATCAACACAACCTTTAAGACGGAGTGATAGTTCCTCTAGTACAATGATCGGTAGAGGTTGCAGTGGTGTACCGACGAGTTGGCTGAGCTTTTCAAAAAACTCCGACCGTACACATCTCCACATATGCTGCAACCACTACTCTCAGAGTTCGTTCGTATTTCCAACACTACGGGCGAGAGAGTACAAGTTATTAAATATAAAAAAATATAAGAACATGTTCGTAATTCCAACTCGCGTTGGCTTTACGTACCGGGCAGTCGCGATGCTCGTTGCGTTCGCAGTAGTCTTAGCAACCTTCGGGTTTCATCAGATGACTGCAGAAGCTGCTAACCTAAACTCTGTCAGTAATACACTTTCTGACTCAGCGCCGGCAGTGCTTTCGGGCCACGACATCAGATTTACAGTTCCAACCAGTTCGAACCTACTCGTCGGTGCCACTACCTCAATTACTTTTCCGGCAGGATTCACGGGAGTAGGAACACTGGTAATCGGTGATCTAACCGTCACCGTTAACGGAACTCCAGACGCACCAGCAACGTTTAATGTTACCGGTCAGACAATTTCGTTCACGGGTGTAGCAGCAACTGCAACACAAGTGGTACGGGTGGTCATACCGGCAACCAAGGTAACGAATCCAGCAGTCGGGTCCTATGAGTTTGTGATTAACACCCCAGCTGACATCGGTCGTACACGTGTAGCGATTGTCGATACTGTTGAAGTCACCGCTGAAGTGCAGACCTCATTTGAGTTCCGCGTCATCGGTCTTGCTACTTCGACAGCAATCAATGCTACATCGACCACTGGTTCAACTAGTCCAACAGCGGTTCCGTTTGGAATCGTAACAGCGGGACAGATTGAAACATTGGCACAGCAGCTCACGGTTCAGACAAATGCACGTAACGGATTTGTGGTCACGGTAGAACAGGATAGTAATCTTGAATCATCTACCGGAGCTGACATTGACGGGTTTATCAACGGAGCGTACACAAACTCTCCAACGGCGTGGGTAGCACCAGCTAATACTTTGCTCAACGAGAACACCTATGGTCACTGGGGTCTTACCTCAAATGACAGTGATCTCAATGGTGGTGAATTCACCAACAGCGGGGGCAATAGATGGGTCGCGGCTAGTACCACTCCACGGGCAATTTTTGCTCACACCGGACCATCAGACGGTACAACGCAGGACTATGGTCAGGCAGAAGTAGGGTACCAGATTCAAATCAGTCCACTTCAGGAAGCTGGAGATGACTACAACACGACTCTTACCTACATCGCAACGCCAACGTTCTAAAGTTCATCAATGTAACTACCTGGTTACGAGGATTCAACAAAACCCGCTTCGGCGGGTTTTGTTGTTTTTACCGTTCGGTTAGTTGTGGTAATTATTGTTCAGCACCGTCGTGATGTGGAGACAAGATACTGTTAATAAAATTTTAAGCCGTAGCAGGCTATGGTGGTATAGTGATACGTACAATTATGCAGTTTTCGTTGCCCTTTATGGCCCGTTTGGTCGGTGTGCTCGCGTGTGTTTTATTAGGATTATCAGCATCAACCGTACGAGCGCAGGCGAATCTTGGAGCAGGAATAGGGATAAGCCCTGCCATCATTGAAGAGGGTGCGACTCCGGGTGAGGTTAAGCGCTACACAGTATCGGTCGCTAATTTAAGTGACACAGAGCAGAAATATTATTTATACGTTCGCGACATTGTTGGTGTTAAGAATGATAACTCACCAGTGTATGCAGAAGAGGGAGTCGAGCCAACCGGGTTTGAGTTAAGTTCATGGGTACAGCTTGATGCTGAGGAGTTGGTAGTTGCTCCCGGTACCGAGGCTCCGCTTTCGTTCACTCTGACGGTCCCTGATACTGCCTCTCCGGGAAGTCACTTTGGGGCAGTGTTCGTTAGTGTTGAGCCGCCGCGCCTGCGCACAACCGGTGCTGCTGTGGGTTATGAGGTGGCAAACATTGTTAGTATCCGAGTAGCCGGTGATGCTAACGAAAAAGCTGAGATTCGACAATTTTCGACAGGGCAGTATTTTTACGGATCAACCAATGTAGATTTTAGTTTACGGATTGAAAACTTAGGTAATGTTCTCGTGAGACCAACGGGTCCGCTTGAGATTACCAACATGTTCGGCGAAAATGTGGCAACGCTTGTATTTAATGATTCTCAAGCTAGTGTGTTTCCGGGTGTCGTGCGCGAGTATTCTTTTAAATGGTCGGATGATGGGATCGGCTTTGGTCGCTACCTTGCTCGGGTCAGTCCGATTTATGGAGAGGCCGGGAGCAAGAGTACTATCTCGAGTACGGTGTCGTTCTGGGTATTGCCAATGAATATAATTGGTCCAGCAGCAATTACCCTCGCGCTGATTCTTTTGGCGATTTACGTTGGGGTAAAACTCTATGTACGCCGCACAATGGCAATTATGTCCGGGGCAGGAGAGCGTCGGATGGTGCGCACGGTCCGTCGCCGGGGTAGTCCGGTGCTGCTCATGACTTTCATTGCCATGTTGGCAACAACCGTACTTTTCCTCATCCTTCTCTTGCTTATCTTTGCGTAGTGGATGTATTGTTTTGTTATGAATTACTCCCTTGAACATTCGGCCTATCATAAGATTCTTAGGGTAAGCTGTGTTGTTATGGCGACCGTTTTGATCTTTGAGAGCGGGCTCTTCACCAGTGCTACCGCGCGATTGGCTGATCAGACAGGGTTATATCTAGCTAATGCTGTGGGTGTTTATGTCGGTGTTTCAGAAAATGGTGTTAATACGCTCACTACTCGTATTGCTGAGTTGGAGCAAGAGGTGGGAAAGAAGGATGCGATGCTGCGTGATTTAGATGTTGGGTTGCTTGGAAGTGCTGGAACCTCACCGACCTCAACGTTTGTTCTGGCGGGTATTCTGTTCATTATGTTGGTACTGATTGTATTAAACTACGCGCTTGATTTCGTCAGGTCACGTGAGCTCTATGACACCACGCGCCAAAAGACGGAATTGGCATAAGGGTTTACTCATCGGTCTTGGAGCGTTCGTGCTATCGACGGTGGGTATTCAGGCATCTGATATGGCTAACGGCATTTCCGGCAAACTCATGGGTTCAGCAGTGACCAGTAGTGGGCCTTGTAACGAGCACGAGGTGCTGTTGCGATTTGGCGCGTATGCGCTGTGTATTGATAGCTATGAAGCCAGTCCTGCACACACCTGTCCGTACCGTAGCGCAACGGGCGATAGTGCCACTGTGAGCAATGTGGAAACACCGGCCTGTGTACCGGTTAGTCAGCCCGGGCAAGAACCGTGGCGGTTTGTCAGTTATACCGAAGCAACCCAGCTGTGCGCTCGAGCGGGGAAGCGGCTACCAACGGCACAGGAATGGTACCGCGTTGCCGTCGGTCAGGCTGACACAGAATCCTGTGTTCTGGATGCCACAAGCCCAGCCTTGACGGGTAGTGCGAACTGCGTTTCGCCACTCGGGGTCCATGATCTTGTCGGAAATGTATGGGAATGGATGGGTGATACCGTGAGTGACGGAATGATTGAAGGGCGCCACGTTCCGATGTCAGGATATGTTGAACTGGTCGATGATGGTGGTGTGGTCTTAAAGACCAGCAATCAGCCCGTCCCGGCGTTTGGTGATGACTATGCCTGGGTCCAGCATGAAGGGGTCCGCGGAATGTTGCGTGGAGGATTTTACACAAGCGGCAGTGACGGGGGTGTGTTTGCTCAAAACATGTCGGTAGCGCTTGATTTTGCTGCTGCTGGTGTGGGATTTAGGTGTGTGCGTGATGTGCAGTAATGGTCGTTCAGGACTAAGGTCGCGCTATACTATGAAGTGTGATGAGGTATGTCTCGCGCTCGGTGCGCTTCTTTTTAGTAACGGTGGGAATTATTGCGCTCACGAGCGTAAGTATCGACGCCACCGATCTTTTGCGTGGGTCACAATCGGCACTTGGTCTCTTGGCTCGTGATGTTACCACTGCGACGTGTCCAACCGGGATGGTCGAAATTGAGAATCCGAATCGAATGAGGTTTTGTATCGACGCCTATGAAGTGAGTCCAAGTAGAGAATGCCCATTTGCTGTACCGGCAAGTAGTGTGGAAACCGCTGCGAATGCCAATGATGGAGAGTGTTCCCCCGTGCCTAGACCGCTCCAGTTGCCGTGGGTCCAGGTTGCGCGGGTGCAGGCCGAGCAGCTGTGTGCTAGGGCCGGTAAACGGCTTCCTACCTCTCACGAATGGTATTTGGCGGCCCGCGGTACACCCGATAGTAGCGCTTCGTGTAACGTAAACGGTGGACTTACAAAGACCGGAGCTTCTACCGAATGCCTATCTGGTATGGCTGTGTATGATATGGTCGGAAATGTTTGGGAGTGGGTAGCTGGAGAAGCCAGAGTGGGAGCATTCGAGGGGACTGCGCTACCGCCCGAAGGTTTTGTAACGGCGGTGTCTCCAGAAGGAGTGCCTACGGCTACTGCGTCCACTGGTGATGCTGTCTACAACAATGACTATCTTTGGGCTGATTCGGTAGGGACGTTTGCGCTCATGCGCGGCGGTTTCCATGGCAGTCGGGATGATGCTGGTGTGTATACCCTCCACGCTGCGGTAGCTCCTGAATTCGCGAGTGCTGCGGTAGGTTTCCGGTGCGCACTGTCTCTCTAGTTATGAAACAACTAAGAATAATTGGGGTTATCATGGGTGCGCTCGTTATTACGGCGCTTGGTATCGATGCTTCAGACACGTGGCGCGGATCACAGTCAACCATGCTTGCCCAGCTTATTGGTAGTACAAATGATGGGGTCTGTCCCGACGGGATGGTTGAGGTCGCAACCGGAAGGACATTTGTGTGTGCGGATCAATATGAAGCCTCTGCCCTTAGTGACTGTCCACATCCGGAACCCTCACGATCACTTGATACTAGTAGCAATATCGAAGCGGCTGCATGTGGGATCGCTAGTGTACCCGGAGCGGTTCCGTGGCGTTCGGTAGCGCGCAGTGATGCACAACGTCTGTGCGCCCGAGCCGGCAAGCGGTTACCAACCGCTGCTGAATGGTACACGCTTGCGCTTGATACCAAAGAGAGTGCGTGTCGTACGGCAACCGGTGCGGTCGGGAAGACGGGTGAGGCGTCAGATTGTCGTTCGGCAGCGGGAGTGTATGATGCGGTTGGTAACGTCTGGGAGTGGGTAGAAGATGATGTGGTGGCGGGGCAGTTTCGTGATCGGCCACTCCCGCCATCGGGGTATGTGGCGCAAGCTGATGTCAGCGGAGTGGCCATAATGACGAGTGACGAGAGTGCCGGAAATGTATACGGGACTGCCTATTTTTGGTCTGAACCGCAAGGAAATTATGGGATGATTCGGGGCGGATTTTACGGAAGTCGAGCAGACGCTGGTGTGCATGCTGTTCATGCCCATACTCCACCAGAGTTTACTGGGGAGGCGATTGGATTTCGCTGTGTACGGTAAGGTGAAAGATGAGTGAGCGTATACCGTCATAACACGATACACATGAAAAAGACGCTTAATACAAATGAAGAGCACCACCAACTCCGTAACCCATATGCCTTTTTCTGGCATTCGGTTAAATCTTCGTATATATACCTTTTTGCGGCGGTCGTTCTTGTTATTTTTGCCGCTGGTATAAGTCAGGGGTCAAACTACTTATTTAAGTTGATTATTGATGCGGTAGAGCAGGGGGACGCAACAGCGGCTATGTGGTGGGGCCTCTCGTTCCCTGTGGTTATCTTTTTTGTCCAGTTACTCTACCGCGGGAGTGGCTTTATGGGTGCCATACTGACGAATAATGCCACCAAGCGAGCTCGTGACACCGTTACTGAGCACGTGTTATCTCATGGGCACACGTATTACAGTGGTCGATTTGCGGGAGCTGTGGGCAATAAGATTCGTAATGTTACCGGTGCGGTTGATAGTACAATTCCGGACCTGCTTTGGAACCTGCTCGATACCCTCGTTACCTACATCGTAACGGTGGCTCTGATTGCGACAGTGGACCCGCTCGCGGCGCTTATATTTGTTATTCTCATTGTTTGTCTCGTTCTCCTTAATATTCCATTTAGTAAGCATAAATCAAAGCTTTCCACTGTCTCGGCCGATATCAGTAGCAGATTTCAGGCGCGACTGATTGATACGATTACTAACATTTCGGCAGTGCGTCAATACACCAAGGCAGTCAACGAACGCAATGGACTTTTTGATTTGAGTGAATTGCAGATGAATGCGCAAAAACGTAGTTGGTTTTTCACCGAGTGGACGTTTTTAGTCAATAATATCGTTCTGTTTGCCTTTGCTACGCTAATGATATGGCTTCTCGTCGTGCGGTGGCAAGAGGGGGCGGTGTCTCCTGGCGAGGTGGTGTTGGCCTTGGCCTTATATGCGCAGTTAACAGGCTCCCTCATGTTTATTGGCCAAATGCTCAACCGCGTGGCTCGTTCGTATGGAGAAATGCAGGAAGGGCTCGATGACATCTATGTACCGTATGACATTACCGACCGACCCAATGCTAAGAATCTCGTATCCAATGGTGGGGAAGTGTCGTGGCAACATGTATCGTTTAGTTTCCAGTCACACCAGGTATTTAATGATTTCTCCCTGACTATCCCGGCTGGGCAGCGAGTGGGATTGGTGGGATCTTCGGGTGCTGGAAAGAGTACTTTTGTATCGCTTTTGCTCCGCCAACATGACATTCCTAAAGGTAGTATTAGTATTGATGGTCAGGACATCGCTACAGTAACCCAGGACTCGCTGCGTGAGACGATTTCTTTAGTTCCCCAAGAACCCCTCCTATTTCACCGTACTATTCGCGAAAATATTCTTTATGGAATGCCACACGCAACGCAGGCTGAGGTAGAAGCGGTGGCTCGCAAGGCCTATGCCCATGAGTTTATCGAGAAGCTTGAGCAAAAATACGACACGCTTGTGGGCGAGCGCGGCATAAAGCTTTCGGGAGGACAGAAGCAGCGGGTGGCAATTGCCCGTGCCATGCTTAAGGATGCGCCAATTCTCGTTCTTGATGAGGCTACTTCAGCACTTGATAGTGAAAGTGAGGTGGCTATTCAGAAGGCGCTGCATGTGCTTATGGCCGGAAAAACGGTAATCGCGATAGCGCACCGGCTCTCTACCTTACGCGAAATGGACCGGATTATTGTGCTCGAAGAGGGCAAAATTGTTGAGGACGGATCGCACGATGCGCTTGTTGCTTACGGGGGCGTGTACGCGCGGTTGTGGGAGCATCAGTCTGGGGGATTTGTGTAGGAGTTTCTAGTGCATCGGCCGATGTGTTGCTATTGTCACACATAACTCACTTTACTAGGCAAGTCGCTACCAGCATATTCTCCTCTTAAAAGTAGAATCTGCTGAAGCGCTTGCATAAGCAAAACAATAGTCGTCCTTCGCCCTCCTTGCTTCTGCTCACTGTGCATGACGGGGTGGTTTCGTTTTGTAGCACGGTACAATACATATATATGAGAAGTACAGTCGCTAAATTATGGGCGGGATTATTTGCCTGTAGTTTTTTAGCTTTTATCTGGGCCTTTTCGCTATTTCCCGGATTATTACAGGCGCGCAATATCAACGAATACAAAGATACGATTTCAACCTCCGCCCCAACCTTCCTGGCTAACCATACTCTTGCCTTTCGTCTCGATACGGCCGTATCTCCCGGTGGCTACATCGAGGTCGTACCGCCGCCCGGGTTTGAGGTGATTGCCAGTAGCTCATTTAATGAGCGCAACGTCGAGCTGATTGTGGATGGCACCCTGCGCACGGCGGACGTGGTCGCTTCACCAGGTGTTGACCAGGTTGAAATTTTTCCGGGAACACCGGGAATGATCCGGTACACACTGGAACCAACAGTCGGTCTTTCAGCCGGGAGTAGGCTAGAGTTAAAGATTGGTGACCACACGTCAATGTCTTCGGTTTTTAGTGAATCATTTAGTACCACTACCGGCACGTCCACGACCCCTGAAGATACACCAGGAGTGGTGAATAGTAGTGTGGCGGGAACGCACGTGGTGGATGTTCGGATTTATGACGGTACAGAAGTTGCCAACGCCGGTTTTTCAATTGCCATCGTTGAACGCGTGGGGGTCGGTCCTGTTGATACAACTGAAACCATCCCTCCATTTCGTTTTAATCCCACTCCAACGAGTACGGTGGGTGGGACAACCCTTAGTGTAGAAATAAGTCTAGAAACTGATGAGTTAGCGATTTGTAAGTTTTCCGCTTCCTCGAGCGTCGCCTATGGTGCCATGCCGTCAACGTTCGCAAATACGGGACTCATTTTCCATTCCACCATTGTTACAATCATTCCAAATTCGGTGCAGCGTTACTACGTGCGCTGTATGGATGATGAAGGGAACTTTAACACCGATGACTTCTTGATTCAGTTTTCCGTAAACGACGTTCCGACTGGTCAGGCTAACACTGCCGGTGCGGTTTCTGGTGATGGTAGCGGTCAAGGTAATAATGGAACGGGAGATGGAGGTGGAGCTGGAGGAACCACCGGCGAGTCCAACGGCGAGGCTCCGGAACTTGGTGGGTCGTCGGGAACGGGCGGGGCCGGGGGTGGGGGTGGGGGTGGACGTGGACCTGGTTCCGGGAGCACGGCTGGAGGAGGCTTTGAGTCTACCGACGGACCTTTCCGCAGTGGGGACGGTCGGGTAGAAATCACTGGTTTTGCGTTTCCGCGAGCGAGGGTCACTGTGTTGGTTGATGGTAAACAAGCTGCTCAGGTAACCGCTGGAAATACAGGCTCGTACTCGGCCACGATAGACCAGATTGCGCGGGGAGTGTACACATTCGGTGTGTTTGCTACCGATGCGGCTCAAGTTAAGTCCAGTACGTTCAGTACGTCGTTCACCGTAAGTGGTGCCCGCACCACAGCGCTTTCGAATATTAATGTCGCCCCATCGATTAAGGTTTCCCCCGATCCAGTTACGCCGGGAACGGCGGCTACGTTGTCGGGTTATGCAATGCCTAACGCCACTATTACCATTGAAAACGAAAAGCAGGGAAGTGTCGCGTCGCGTAAGGTCCTAACCGCAACAAGTGACGCTGGCGGGGCTTGGTCAATTCCACTCGATACGGCCGGATTTTCAAACGGAACGTATAAAGTTCGAGCGCGGGCGGTTGGAGAGGGTACCTTGGCAACCAATTTTTCTAACTACACACTCTACGGAGTGGGGGAAACAGCGGACCGTCGCATGAACGCGGATTTGAATACTGACGGTCGGGTTAACTTGACCGACTTCTCTATTCTCCTCTTCTGGTGGTCTACCAGTGGTGGTGATTCCAGTCCTCCGGCTGATATAAACGGCGATACGCGGGTAAACTTGACCGACTTCTCGATTCTGCTATTCAATTGGACCGGTTGAAGTGGAACTAACGAGGCCGTAGGCCGACTATAGTTTACTTCGTCAGTTGCCTACAAACACTAAGTCAATATATTCTCCCTCTGAAGGTCGAATATATTGAAGTGTTTGACCAAGGAAGCTGTAGTCGACCTACGGTCTCCTTAGCTCTCCTTGTCACTACTTTTGCGCATCAAAGCGCGTAAAGTAGTGGCGGCAACCTGCATGTCTATACTTTAGCCGGTAACGTCCTTGCGTTGATGTATGTATAACGAGTGGCTGCGACGTGCTAAGGCGGCATTGGATTGCATCGCTTCGTTCGAAAAGAAAGGTGGTTAAACTTTATTATGTCTGTGGGTAAACGTAACGTAAAAAACTATGCAATACCATATACTGTACACATATGTCCTTTCTGCAGCGACTCAAAGGTAGAGGTGTTAAATCCGGCGACGCGCTACAATCAGCAGCGGAAGAAACTGCAGTTGATAAAGTTGCCCAACTTGATGTTGATGTATTTCAAAGTGACCGTTTGATTGTCGTGTATGCCCAATCAGCTGGCGCTGATATGAATGACGTGCATGTTTCGATTGAAGGCGACGCAGATATCATTCTTATTGAGGGCAGGAGAGTGCGCCCTGAATATTTAGTTTTTCCGAAGAAGAAAGTGCAGGGTGCGTTTGTGGCTGAGGAATGTATTTGGGGAGATTTCTACCGACGTATTATATTGCCGGAGAGTGTAGACATTGAGAAAGCGGAAGCAAAGATAAAAAATGGTGTTTTAATATTAACGCTCCCACTACTGAAGCCGGAGGAGAAAGAAAGGGTGCGATTGCGAGTTACTCAAGAGAAGCGTGCTTCGCGGCCTGTATAAATATGACTTCGTTCTTTTCTTTATCACGTAAGGTCTGCATAAATCTGTTTGTTGCTTTTTTATTCATCGCTGCAGCGCATGTGTGGGTTAACCCGGTTTTTGCTGCTGACGTTGTGATCGCACCGTCGACGGGTACGTACAACATTGGCCAGACGTTCACCGCCACCATTCGTGTGGCGCCCGGTGGTGCAAATGTAAACGCGGTTGAAGCCGCACTGAAGTTCGACCCCACTCTTCTCAGTGTGGTGAGTGTCAGTAAAGACGGTTCGGTATTTTCTTTATGGACAACTGAGCCTGCGTTTTCAAACACTGCCGGTACTGTTACTTTTGGTGGTGGTAGCCCCACACCCTTTACTGCTACATCAAATTTAATTAACGTTACGTTCCGAACTGTTGCGGCTGGTACCGCAGCTGTTACGTTCTCTAGTGCTTCGGTGCTGGCGGCTGATGGTCGGGGGACGGACGTATTTGAAAACTCGACGCAGGGCAGTTTTACCATTAGTGCTACCGCCACTCCGCCACCGCCTGCAACTCCTCCCGCCACACCAACAGCAGAGCCAGAAGCAGAAGAGGAGGAAAGCGAAGAGGCGATTATCTTTGGAGATCCCCCACGGGCTCCTGAAGTCGGTTCACAAATCTTCCTCGATCCTGAGATTTGGTACAAATCAACTGACGGCGTGTTTACTTGGACATTGCCGTTTGATGTGACTGCTGTAGCGATTGAAATTGCCACCTCGTCAGATAACGATCCCTCAAAGAACCAAAACGCGATTTATGACCCACCAATTGATGAGTTTGTCATTAATAAGGGTCTGATTGTCGATGGTGAACAATATTTTAGCATTCAGTATCAGAACCAAGTTGGGTGGGGCGGAATCCTTAACCGAAAGCTACGCATCGATACCACGCCACCTGAACCGTTTGAAATACTGGTAGTACCCGGCACGCTACCGACCGACTTCCCACTTCTTACCTTTGAAGCGATGGACGTCACTTCAGGGATTGATTACTACGAGATGACGATTGCTGACAAGGAACCAATTAGAGTTACTCCAGATGAAGCTAAGCTCGGATACCTACTTAAGGAATTAGAGGATGGGACCTACACTGTAAAGATTGATGCATTCGACAAGGCGGGCAACAAGCGAGAGGGAAGCAAGGCGGTACTCATTCAGTCAGGCTGGGTCAAACCGCTTGAAGTAGAGGACGTGACGTCGATTTGGGATTACTTCACCGCGGTCAATCTCCTCATTTTCTTCCTCATTGTTGTCGTGATATTACAGCTCATATATATGTGGTATGAACGTAAGCAACTGCGTATTAAGGAAGAGAAATTGCGCAAGGAGACGCGAGAGATTCAAGATCAAATGGAGAAAATATTCTCAGCGCTACGAGACGAAATCTATGATCAGGTAAATATGATCACCAAGCAGAAGCGACTCTCCAAGAACGAGCGCATTGCAGTTGAAGGATTGACCCAGGCGCTTGAAGTGTCTGAAACATTGATTGAAAAGGAAATCAGTGATGTAAAATCAATACTAAAGTAAGTTTCTGGATTCATCCCCAGAATTTAGCGACACGCCTCCCATTTCTGGGAGGCGTGTCGCTTATAATTTAAAATAGCCCCTCATTCCATTTGGAGTGCGGTGGTTGTGTAACGTGACTATTAAAAAAGCCCTCCTTCACACCTACGCTTGGGTGCTGCTCATACCGTGTTTCATCGGAGGAATTTTGGTATACGCGACGATTGATACAACGGTATACACAACCACTGAACTCGTATTGATTCCTGGAGTGGTAGAGACGACAAGTTGGACCGGTATCGAGTCGGTTCTCGTTCAGGATGTTGGCGAATATGCGTTGTATCAAGAGTTCAACGCTGGTAATGCTGCCTACCCCGTGGTCACGCCTCAGATTTCTAATGAGAGTGGGGGTGATGAGTCTGCCCCTGCTCTGGATGGTAGTCCATCGGGAGAGGGAGTGGGCGTATCGATTGATTCGGTTTATTCGGAAGGCGGACAGTCAGTAGAGGTTCCTGTGGAAGAGAGCGAAGGTGAAGGGTCGGTACAACCCGATGCAGCCGCTCTACCTCAAGCGGAACGACCCGAGCCTATTGTGGAGGAGTCGGTGAATGAGGTTCCGAGCGACACTGAACCACAGCCCGCGCCGTCGCCAGATCCGGTGACCGAACCACAAGTTAGAGTACCGAGTGATTCGTCGATAGTGTGGGGAGTGTTTCCCACTAGTCGGGGCGTTTTTCCGCATGCCCAAGAAGTGTCTGAAGCAGCCGTCGATGCCGAGTCACAATCGGAACCGACCGAAATTACTGCGGAACCAGCGCTGTTAGCGCCTAATGAAGTACCGCTCGTGAATGAAGAGGTTCTGGTTCTTGATGGTGAGCTGGAGAGCGTTCCGGTAGTGGATGAGGAATCCTCAGCTATAGAAAGTTTTTCCGCAGATGAGGGTATAGATGGAGAAGACGAAGCTGGTGGTGATAGCGAAGTTGCGAATGTCAACGAAATCGCACCAGCTGAGACGAGCGTTGTACCGTCTGGACCAGCACTCGGTGCAGGAGAGTTTGTTGCAAGTATTCCGGCTTGTGAGGCGGAGGATGGGTGCGGTAAGTACCCGGTCAGTTTCAGTGGCTTTACTCTACCCGAGTTTGATGGGGCTAGTGTTCTTGATAATGCTCAACTGCGGTTGTCTTTAGCAGCAAAAAGAAACTCAGCAACGGATTACAGTGGTCCCCAGCGCTTTTCTATTGAGTTCAGATACGGTAGTACGACTGAATTTAAAGTCGCATCAATTATTGATGTAGAAGATGAAGTTTCCAATGGTATTAACGGGGGTTATTACCTCATTTCTTTTGAAACACCACCACAGCTTGCGGACTTATCCAACTTAGAGGTGCGAGTCGTCTTTGAGGGTAACCTCGAGGCGATGGAGTCGGCGTATGTGGAGAGTGTCTGGCTCGAGGTGACGGCGGGAAGTTTTTACGAGGATGCTAGTCTCGCGAGTACGACTGACCAGATAACCTATGAGCGCGATTTGGCCCTGCCTAAGTTCCATGGGCTGCATAATCCTGACATTGATCAGACGCTTAGTTCGCTTCCATCGTTTACTCTCAGCTACGCTCCCCAAGATGGCTTCTTACGCCGGATGTGGAATGCTGTCTTTAGTGAAAACATCTACAGCGTTGACTCAGTACGGCTGACTGATGCTTTTGGCGAAGTGGTCGATGTGCCTGTATCTATCGAATATCATGACGAGACAACCTGGATAGTGCACTTTAAGGGCCGCCCGCAGAAACTCGTTGCTGGGAAATACGCGCTTTCAATTTCTATTAATGAAAACGACCATATTTATGTAGATTCATTTGAATTTTACTGGGGAGTGCTGGCGGTCAATAGCACAAAAACGATGTATGGACCGGGAGAGCGGGTGCGTCTCCAGATGGCCGCCTTGACTGATCGAGGCGACACAATTTGTGATGCCAATCTTGAGTTAAAAATTATTGATCCCAATAATGCAATATCTGAAGTTCCGGTTGTGCAGTCGGGAGCTTGTGGGAAGAATAACGTGACGAATATTCCAGACTACGAGTCACAGTTTGGTGACACCAACACGCCTGGACGGTATACCGTTCAGCTAACCCACCGAAATGCTGCCGGTTCCGTTGTTCATGTAATCGAAGATTTCTTCGAGGTGCATGAGTATATTCCGTTCGACATTGAGCGTACCGCGCCTACGCGTATTTATCCGTTGGCGGCGTATGACGTTGCAATTACGGTGGAGGCGCGTCGCAGTTTTGTCGGGGATATTGTAGAGCGAGTGCCCCGAGGTTTTGTGTTTGAAGATACTGGCGGTGCTGAGGTCGTATCTCGACCGGATTTTACTGAGCTCGTGTGGAAAGCGGTTGAACTCAAGGAGGGTGAAAAGCGGACGTTCAGCTACCGCTTTGATGCTCCTGATCTTAGTCCGTATACCTACCTACTCGGTCCGCTGGATATGGATGGCTTTAGAGAATTGCGTAGCTGGCAGATAGCTTCCGACGCGCTTTCGGGTATTGGGTGGTTTACTGGAACGAGAACAGTTGGCAGTACGAACCTTAATAATGCCGCCAGCCCACTACAGTGGAGCACCTCGACCGTTGACTCGTATTACTTTTCCCATTCAACCTCTACGAACTCGCAGACGGTCACCCTGAGACAGTCGGGTGATTATTTCATGGCCGTGACGCTTCCGATGACCCGAACTGACGGTGCTGCCAGTCGCAGTCGTGTTGGTGTCGAGGTGCGTGTAAATGGTGTGGCCGTACCGCAAGGTCTTGGACGGAGTGGATTTATACGTAATGCCAATAGTCATTCCGAATCGTCTTCACATGCTCAGTTTATGTTGAGTGGCGCACAGGCGGGTGATGAGGTAACGGTGCAGGTGCAGGGTCTTGGAACAATTGAAGTAACCGATATTGTTAATGTTTCAGGGCAGGCGAGTATGTACGTTGAGTATGTACAGCCGACCAATGATGTTTTTGCGGCGACCACTACGCGCACCACAAACTCAACGAACCTCAATCAGGTCACCCCGTTTCCGTTCCAGTGGACCGAAACGAGACAAGACGCTGGATATATACACTCAAATACGATATCGCCGGAGAATATTACTATTTTGAACCCCGGCACCTATCGGGTTCACCTGAGTGTCCCGGTTACTGGCGACACTACTTCAAACCAGAATATTCTCGGCAGAGTCCTTCTTAATGGCGTGCAAGTCTCTGGTGGAGTATTTTCGCAAGCTTATACGGCAGCAAATGCAGATGCTGATGCCGACTTTAATTCATCACTGCATTGGTCAGGTGTGGTTGTGGCAACCACCACAAATCAGGTGCTCACGATCACGGCAGAACGTGAAGCAAATACAGGAACCGTGACTGTTTCCACCTCTACCGGCTTTGTTGGTTCAATTTATATTGAAAAGATGACCACAGCCGACACGATTGTGCTCCGCGGGCGTAACCTATCGGGAGGTATTGACTGGAGTGATTCGCCGCGGGAGTCGCTCCTGTTTGATACGTCTGTCATCAAAGATGAAGCCGCCTTTACACATTCAACAACGACGAATAATGACGATATTATTGTTGATCAAGCCGGCACCTATCTGCTCACCTACAACAATGCCCTTATCTCGGGTACTCAGCACGCAAATACGCGTATTACGGTCGAGGTCAATGGTGTTGCTGTATCTGGTGCCCAAACAAAATCACATTACGTGCGTGGTCAGAACGCACACGACAACAGCTCGGGCGTGCTCGTGTTTCTGCTAGAGAACCTTGCTGCTAGCGCCACCATCAACGTGATGGTAGAGCAGGAGGGTGCAAACGCTACCACCGATGACGTCACTGATGCCGTAATTACACTGACTAAGAAATTAGACGTCGATGAACGCCCAGCGGCTCCGACTACGTTTAACACCCCGTTCGATAACATTCGGTTTGCCTCCACAACGCCGTTCTTTGATTTCAGGTCGGTTGATCCAGATGGGGCGTCGAATCTTACCTATGAGTTTGCCCTTGCTACCAGTGCAGATTTCTCGAACGGCATCACTCGCTTTTCATCGTCGAGTGCCGGTTTCCGCAACACTGCTTCAACAACAGATACGTCTCCGTTCAATGAGAATGAAACAATTCGATTCCAATTACAACCAGCTGATGCCCTGACTGACCGTGCTACCTACTACTGGCGCGTGCGTGCCCGGGATGTGTCAGGCTCTGGGGAGTATGGTGATTGGTCAGTAACACAAAGTCTGACGGTGGATCTAGCCGTGGCGGTGCCTAACTGGTACCAGTCTTTTGACGGTCAGTTTGAGGGAAATAGTTTTGTGGGCACGGTTAGTAGTGGAAATGATCGTATTCAGGTTGATGCAACAGTCAATCAAGAATTGCTTGCGGCATATGCCGAGGGTACGGTGGCGACGCCTCGGTATCGCTTGTGGAATGGAACGAGTTGGGGTCTCGAGTTAAATGCGGTGGCGGTAAGTAACACCATAAATTGGGTAGAAACGGCAGCGGCAGTCAATCGTAATGAATACGCGATGGTAACGCTTGATCAATCAAACGATGCCTTTGCGCAGATTTATCAAGCCTCAAGTAGTTCGTGGGGTAATCAAGTGCTGCTTTCAAACGTCCTGACGAGTAACATATACCGCGGTATTGCCTTGACCTACGAAAGTTTGTCGGGAGACCTCATGGCCATTTCGTGCACGAATGGTGCGGACCCAGTGTTTCGCATCTGGAACGGTTCGTCCTGGAGCGCAACGAGTACCATCGACGTCTCTTCACTCAATAACTGTAACTACATTCAAGCCGCTTCAGATCCAACCTCAGACGAAATAATTGTAGTTGTGCGTGACACAGGCACTCAGTATGAGGCGATGGTGTGGGATGGTACAGCCTGGGTGAATAACCGAATTATTGGTGTCCCTCCCGCGGTTGCGCCCGAGGGGGTTGACGTCGTCTATGAAAGTTCGGGTGAGCAGGCGCTTATCGTGGCGGCTAATGGCACTGCGGCCAGTTTTGCTTATACCACCTGGAACGGATCAGAGTTCAGTGCTAACACGACCCAGGGGATAGGAAATGACCTATACTATGCGTCATTGTCACCAAATCCAGACTCAGATGCCATTGTGCTCTGTTATGTTGATGCCGATGCTGACATCGGAGCAATTCGTTGGGATGGGGGAGTGTGGTCAGCGACGTCTGAGTTGACGACTACCGGTAACGCGATTACCGGGCGGCCTATTGACTGTGAGTACGAAACGGTGGCAGGACGCAGTGGCAATATCATTGCCCCGTACTCAGATACGGGCGTCGATGGTGATTATCATGCAACATTCTCGACTACAACGAATAGCTGGACAACCAATCAAGCCGGATCAAACATGAATGATGCGCTATGGGTACAAACGGAGCGTACCAGCGATGGTATTGTGATGGCTCTCCATTACGACGACGAGAATGATCGTCTTGATACTGCCCGTTGGAACGGTAGCGGTTGGACAACGAGCGAGACACTCGAGGCGGTTATTCCAGCCGGAGGTATCTATGAAGCGATGTCGATGAGTGCTAAGCGTTTCCAGTTCGTACAAGGAACTGTGCGCACTCCAATAATTAATTTCAACTTTGTACCAAACCAAGCGACGTGGGGAGATATAACGTTTTCAACCAGCGAGCCATTTGGTACCGACGTTAAGCTGCGACTGCGCTATACCGCCTCGACGACGTGCGATACTTATGTGCCCAACGGCGCCCTGTCGGGCAACAGTGCCGGATTTGATGTCACTCAGTCCCCAATTAACCTCACTGGGCTTTCGACGACTACGTTCAGCCAAATTTGTCTTGAAGCAACCCTGACGACACAGGGGAGTGAGTCGGCAAGCCTTGAAGACTGGATATTGTCGTGGGTTCGCGAACCTCGACTTATTCAAAGTGCGTACCGTTGGTATAGCAATGGTAGTTTCCTAACACCGACCGATGCGTGGCCTATAGGAGGTGTAGACATCGCAGAAAGTACTGCTATTGACTCGAGCTATGCGGTCAGTAATAGCGAAGCGATTCGTTTGCGAATCGCGCTTCGGGGGGCAAATGTTATACAACCCACATCGACCGAGCAATTTAAATTGCAGTATGCCCCAGGCTTTACGTGTAGTCCTGGCCTGGCGTGGGCTGATGTGGGAGATACTAGTTCGACTACAGCGCTATGGAGGGGTTATGAAAATAGTATTGTTGGTAGTGACTGGTATAGTGCGTCGTGGCTACGAAGATTGAAAATCACAGTAAACAAATCGCTCGTAAGTGGAGTGATCACAAATTTTCCGGTCTATGTAAACCTCGATGACCTACCCGACTCCTTCTTTACTCAGGTGCAGTCGGACGGTGATGATATACGAGTGACCACGAGTAACGGCTTGACCGAAGTCCCATTTGAGCTGGTATCGATTAATACGACAACCAGAATGGGTGAGCTTCATTTTAAGGGAGATCTCTCCACAAGCACTGATTCTGAGTTCTATATTTACTATGGTAATCCGTCGGCTTCAGGGTATGCGGTGACCGCTCCCTTCGGTCGAAATAATGTTTGGACTAATGGCTACGAGGCGGTTTACCACTTAGAGACAAGTCCTGCCAGTAACCTGACGGATAGTACGAGTAATGGCAGAACGCTAACCACTAATGGTGGTATGTTGGGGAGCCAGAGTACCAGTAGTGTGATGGGGAACGGTGTCGATTTTGATGGGATTAATGACCGACTCACTAACACTGCGTGGTCATGGCTGAATACCTCTAATGCTGTGACTGTGACGGCTTGGAACAACGTGTCCACAGCCGAAACTAAGACTGCGAGCCTGTTTGGTTTTAATGTGTCGGGCACTGAGCGACTCGCAACTCATGCGCCATGGAATGATGCGGTGCTTTATTGGGATTATGGTACCTGCTGTGGTGTCGGAGGTCGATTGACGACAAATTACTCAGCCATTCGCAATAAGTGGACCCATATTGGGCTTGTGTCACGCGGTGTAGCCACACCAGGGTTTATGGGTATCTACTTAGATGGTACTGCGGTCGCCACTTCGACGATTTCAGATGATCCAAATGTCGCCCTGACCGGCTTTTCGCTCGGTAGCGATCTTACGACTGGCGGAAATCACCATGATGGTCGAATTGATGAGTTCCGCATTGCGTCTGTTGAGCGATCAGCGGGCTGGATATTGACTGAAAGAACTAATCAGTCAAATCCTACCGGTTTCTATGCGGTTTCATCTGAGGAGCTTATTGGTGACGGAAGAGTGTTGCCAAGCACTGTCTTGTCTGCGTCAGATTACGCCGAGACATATGAAGAACGTAACCCTACGCTTGCTAATCGTAATGGTCTTGTTGTCGGCAACGATGCTGAGTGGGACTTTGCACTACAAAATAATGGTGCAGCCGCAAATACTAACTATTGTTTCCGGCTCGTCTATAACGACGGTGCTACGCTAAATACGTACACGAATTACCCGCGTCTTATTACCAACGCGCCACCAGCTAATCCGATTAATGAAGCCCCTTTTGATAACGAACAGACAGCTTCTACGTCACCGTGGTTTGAGTTTTACGCCAATGATGCGCTTGGTGATCTTATTTCCTATGAAATCGAGATTGATGACTCGGCTGACTTTAGCTCTCCGGTAGTCACTCGTAACTCTGTCGATACCTTTGCATTGTTTACTAACCTCTCTAATCCGTCAGAACGTAGTCAATATACGAGCGGACAAACAATCCGTTTTATTCCGAATGCTGCGCTCGCAAACAATACAACCTACTGGTGGCGGGTAAGGGGTCGTGATGATTTTGGTTCAAATACAACCGGTGAGTGGTCAGTTCCGACCAGTGTTACGGTTAATTCCGGAACTACGATAACCACATGGTTCCAGACTACCGGCGAGCAGTTTGCCACAAATATTCTATTCGATGCCGTGGTATCAACGAGTTCAAATGATACGGGTATCGATAGTGGTTTTACAGTAGCGACCGTAACGTCTTCCGTTATTGACTACGACGATCGTGATACGGGTAATGCTTGGGGAGCGTTCAGTTATGTGCACGACGTAACGTCTGGCTCTATTCGGTATTACATTGAGTATCGTGTGGGTGGGGACACTTTTGCACTGGTCCCTGATGCAGCCTTGCCTGGAAACAGTGCTGGCTTCACCTCGTCTCCAGTAACGCTGACTAACTTAAACACTTCTACATATAACGAGCTTCGTATTAGGGCAGTATTGTCCGGAAACAGCACAGTGCCAAGGCTCCAGGCTTGGACTGTGACGTGGGCAGAAACGACAACTGTACCGTCATTGGTAACGTTATTTGATAACGCAAAATCCGGAACGACTACTCCGGCTGTCACCTTTTCTTCAACTGACCCAGAGAGTCAAGATATTAGATATGAAGTACAAGTATCCACTAGTCCCTTGTTTACCTCGTCCTCTACCTTTTTGTCGGGAATTGATGGCGGATTCATTAACACCGCATCGAGCTCTGACACATCTCCGTTTAGGACAGGGAATGTAATTCGGTATCAATTCCAAAGTCCTCTCCTTAACGGTACAACCTACTGGTGGCGAGTCCGGGCTCGTGATCCTGGAGGTAGTGATACCTGGACTCGGTATTCATCACCACGCAGCTTTACGATTGATACGTCCATAACAACATCGGTATGGAGTCAAACAACCGGGGATCAATTCTCTACCAATAGCCGTGAAGACATTTCTACAACCACCGGCGCGGCCGTGATTTCGACGGTGGTGAATGAAGTTATGGTGACCTATGGTGAGGGGACGGGTCAGGCACCGCGTTATCGTTTATGGAATGGTACAGCCTGGGATGCTGCACAAACAGCAGAAAGTGTTGGAGCTCAGGTTCGGACGGTTCGACTGAAAGCGGCTCCGACCCGGCCGGAATATGCCCTCGGTACCACTGGAACCGACAACGACGTCAATGTTCAGATATATAATAGTGACTCCGATACCTGGTCTAACGTCCTCGAGCTCTTTAATAACGTGGTCAATGCCGAGCGTCGCGCTGTTGATCTTGCGTATGAGACCACGTCAGGTGATTTGATGGCAATTAGTTGTGCTGGCACTGACGCAGTCTATGCAATCTGGAATGGCACCTCGTGGTCCGCAACGTCCTCAATCAACCTGGTAAATACAAATAGCTGTGAGTGGGTACTCGCCGCTTCTGATCCGGTTTCGGATGAAATTATTGCCGTCTTTAGACACACGGTTGCTGCTGGTGTGGATTACGAAGCAATGGTATGGAATGGCAGTAGCTGGACTGCGACTACTACCTTTGGTGAACTGGTAGAGCCGGAATCAGAAGGTATGGCCCTCACCTATGAAGAGTCGGGCAATCAAGCCGTTCTCGTCGTTTCAACTACCACCTCAACGGCAGCAGGCTCGCTTTTCTTTCGAACTTGGAACGGGTCAGCCTGGAGTGTTGCTAGTAGCGCAACGCTTGGTGATCATATGGAATTTGGCGTACTGCGGCCAGATGTCGGGACTGATCGTTTGGCGCTCTGTTATGTTGATAACGATAATAATTCCGGATTTGCTCTTTGGAACGGATCATCATGGGATGCACCGGTTGAAGTCGAACCGGTAGCTGCTAACGGCAATAATGCGCTTCCTATTGATTGTGCGTTTGAAACCGCTGCTGGTCGGGATGGAAACCTGATGATTACCTACTCAGACAACGGCACGCTTTCGTTTTATCAGACATTTTCAACGGTGCTGTCAGGAGAGCTTCCTCTTAGTACTATGCCTGACGGATATGAAATGGAGGTGGTGCGCGCTGGAGACGGTCGGATACATGTCACCGCATTTGATGATGGTGCTCTTACGAATGACGACATTTTGGCCTCTGACTGGTCCGGAAGCTTTAGTGCTCTTACCACCATTACCGGTAACTCAAGCCAAGATGCAAATCCCGAGTACACCAATGCCTCAAATATGGCGGCACGCACATACCCAATTTTCACGGGAGGATCAATGCGTTCGACAAGCATTGACTTTGACGATGGGGACGGTCCACGCTGGGAAGAGATAACCCTGAATGAGGCCACCCCAGGTGCCAGCACGATTGAGTACCGGTTGTATTACCGCGCTTCTACCAGTTTGTTTACGCTTGTTCCCGACGCAGTGCTGCCCGGCA
Source organism: Patescibacteria group bacterium (assembly GCA_019750255.1). Classification (GTDB taxonomy): domain Bacteria; phylum Patescibacteriota; class Minisyncoccia; order Phycocordibacterales; family UBA918; genus OLB19. Next base: position 55,103 of record JAIEOU010000006.1, on the reverse strand, counting down.
ATAGTGTAGGTTTTGGGAGCGGTCCGATTAACATCTCTTCATTAGACACCTCGATATTCAACGAGCTACAACTCGATGCTCAGTTTATCTGTGTGGCAGGAAACTGTCCGTCACTAAATGAGTGGGCAGTTGAGTGGTCGGAAGGCATCACTGTTTCGGGAAGTGCGCGTGAATTTGATGGGATTGCAACCACCACGAGTGGTACAGTCGCCGTTGCGGTAAACGGCGTGCTCCAGGCAGGGAAGACTGGATCGATTACCGCCACGGGAACCTGGTCGGTTAGTAACGTGAGTGCTTTTGCCGGAGATACAATAACTGTTTTTGTCGATGGTGCCACCGATGCAAATGAAGCTGTCGGCGTCACAACCTATGATGGTATTGGTAACGTAACAAATATGGAGTTAACCAAGCGCCATCTAACTATAGGAAGCGATGATGGTGCGACGACGACCAATGCTCAGTTTGCTGGTTTCGATAACGTCGATGACGAGGACCTTTTCTTCACTGTGGGTGTCGGGGATGTGCTCACTGTTTGTGTAGAGGCGGTCTGTGGGGACGGACGACTGAAAGTGCGGAGCGGATCGGTATATCAACCAGGAGCCCTTGTTGCAACTCATGACTTTGCGAACTTCGGTACGTTCCGTCCGGCCACGAACACGCTACGTATTAGCGGATCATACAATCAGCAGGGGACTTTCATCGAAGATACGTCAACGATTCTTTTTACCGCGACCTCGGGTACGGAAACTTTAACTGCCACGGGAACTCAATACAGCTTCTTTAACCTCAGTTTTGGAGAGGCATCGAGTACTGCAAGCTACGTTCTATCCCGAAGTTTGGATGTGAATGGTTCTCTAACGATTACCCACGGCACCTTGGCGCGTGCAACTTCGACAATCACAGTTGCTGGTAACTTAGCAATTGGCTTCGGTGGTACGATGTCGGGAATCGCCACTACCACGTTTGATGGCACGGGAAGTAACACATGGGGAGATAGTAAGGCCTCTAGTACCAATATTGGCTTTGCAGTAATCGATGGTGCGGCCAAGACTATTACACTGAGCGCTAATGTCGGTGCGCAAAGCGTTACGATTGGTGGCGATGACACCCTCAATGCTTCAGGTTCAGGCTTCAATATAAGCGTTTTCCAAAACTGGACAAATAACAATGCCTTTGTGGCGCAAGGGGGCACCGTAACGTTTGTTGGAACATCAACGAGTGGCACGATCAGTCGAGGGGTTTCGGCGTTTAATAATCTCTCGTTTACTGGCGCTGGCAGTAGCTGGTCATTCGCAACTGCTACCTTGGTGGTGTCTGGTTCACTTTCAATCGCTACCGGCACGGTAACGCTCCCGACCGGCACCACAACCATTGCTGGTTCGTTTACTAATAACGGAATTTTCCTTCACAACAACGGTGAAGTGCGCATGACATCAACCGTTGCGGGGCGCACCATAACGCAATCAGCTACTGTATTTAATAATGCCTTCTATGATCTGGTATTTACCGGTTCCGGCGCTTGGAGCTTTACTGAAAGCGCAGCTACCACCTCACGAAATTTCCGCATCACTGCCGGAACTGTCACGTTCCCAGGCGGTACTTTGACTGTGGGTGGAGACTTTCTTACTACCGGAACCGGTGTGTTTGCCCACAACAACGGCGAAGTTATCCTTTTGGTGCAGCAAGCTAATACCGTTAGCACTAATGGTTCTTCTTTTAACAATCTTAGAACTCGCGGATCTAGCGGATCGTGGTATGGCTCGGGTTGGACTAAGCGAATCTCAGTAACGGTACAGAGTTCACAAGTGCCAACAACTCTCACTGATTTTCCTGTCTACATTAATCTGTCTAATCTACCCGACGCGTTCTTCAGCGGGGTACGGTCTGATGGGGGTGATATTCGCATGACGACTGCAGATGGGGTGACCGAAGTGCCGGTTGAAGTGGTGGCAATTAATACTGTGGCTAAAACTGGTGAGGTTCACTTTAAGGCGCCTACAATTTCATCATCCACGAACACGGTCTTCTATGTCTATTACGGTAATGCATCAGCTGCAACAAATACTGCCAGTTCAACGTTTGGCAGAAACAACGTGTGGACTAATGGTTACGAAGCGGTGTATCACTTAGAAACAATCCCGACAGGCTTGATGGTAGACAGTACCCAGAACGCACGCAATTTGACTTCGTTTGGTGCGATGGATGGTAGCGACAGCGTACCAGCCGTCCTTGGTAATGGTATTGATTTTGATGGTGTGAATGACTATTTGGCAAATGCCGGTTTTGTCTGGCCAAATGCTTCTAACACCATTACTGTCACTGCTTGGAATAATGTTTCTACTGCGGAAACAAAAAATGCTAATCTCTTTGGGTTTACAGAAAGTGGAGGACAACGCATTGCAGCACATGGGCCATGGGGCGACGCGGTATTGTATTGGGACTTTGGAACGGCTGGCGTACCAGGACGAGTTACGACGTCCTATGCATCGTACCGCGATAAGTGGACGCATATGGGTTTGATATCGCCCGGAGCGGGAGGTGGGAATATGAGTATCTTCCTGGATGGTGCGTTTATTGCGAGTAGTGCGGCCGGTGACCCAAGCGCAACTCTTACCGGCTTCTCTTTGGGTAGTTTGGGGGCATCCCAATACCATGATGGTCGCATCGATGAGTTCCGTATTGCTTCAGTCGCGCGAACCGGAGGTTGGATGACCACAGAGCGCAATAATCAGGCAAGTTCAACCACCTTCTATGCAGTGAGCGGGGAAGAGTTGCGGCGACAACGTACGTTTACTGACTCAAACGCTGTTATTCTCGGAAATTTTGTACTCGAAACCGGTGGGGATGCCACGTTTCCAAATGGCACTCTTTCAGTTGGCGGTTCGTTTGATAACGACGCGACCTTTGCTGCGAATGGCGGAACGGTTCGTTTTAATTCGACAGCTGGGGCGGAGACTATCGCGGTAGGGACAACTTCAAACTTTGCCACGCTTGAATTTAATAGCGTAACGGGTAATTTCACCATAACTGAAAATGCCACAGCCACTGTTGCTGTTAACTTGACGCAAGCCACTCAATTTACGCTGCAGAGCGGGCGTGTCCTTTCCGCGCTTGGCACATTCACGAATACCGCGACTGGTAGTAGTACAACCTGGACTGGATCGGTTTTGTCTTTAGGCAACGGCAGCTCTAGCACACTTAACGTAAAGACTCATGGCGGAGATGTATACGGTACGCTCCGGGCCGCTAGTAGCACGCTCGTACGGATGTGGAATTCGAGTGCAACTACGTACGAAACGGCTGGAGCAACCGGGGCGATTTACTCCCAGGATCATGCGGGAGTAGATGGTGACCTAAACATTTATGGAAATTACGTCCGCACAAGCGGTACAGAGCACTGGAGTTTTGCCACAGACTTCGATGGAGTTGTACTCACCGGCAGTACCAGTCGTCAGGTCGACGTCCGGGTGGCAAGCAGCTCAAGTGTGGGACTCGTAAATGCAACACTTAATCTCACTGGTACGACAACAGCTTCTACGACGGTGGCTGCCGTGTCCGGCAGTTACGCCTTTAGCGCTACGAGCTCAACCCTCACTGCTGAACACTTTACTTTTGCGGGTCTTGATACTACGGGTATGGCCCTTCGTGCTTCAACTACCCTCAGTACTTTCCGTGACGGCTTCTTTACGGTTGTTCCAGGCCGAACTGGTATCACGATCAGCAGCACTACCGTGGAGCAGAACCCGTCCGCTCAATTTTTCCGCATTGGGTTTGCTAGCACCACTCCTGGTGCCGGTAGTAATGTGACGCTCGTTGGCACCACTTCACAGTTTGTCTGGTTCCGTACTGGATCGGGCAATCTCTACGGCGAAGCATTTGATGCGGGTGATGGAAACCCAGGGTCTATACGCTTTGATGATAGTTCCAACTCAATTGTGGTTTCAGGTATCGTCTACAGTGATGATGGGGTTACCGCGCTTGGGGCACCAACGTGTAACGGTACGTCGCTTAATGTTCGGATTGTAGTCGATGGCGGAACCTACAGTTCCTCAACCTCTTGTGCTGCGGGTACTGGGGCCTACTCATTCCCGGCAGTTAACTATATTGGTGATCCAAAGGTGATTGTCTACCTCGACACTAATGGTGGTGTGCAAGGAAGTGTGGTGACAAAAACTCCAACCGCAAACATTTCAAATATGCACATCTACGCTAATCGCGTGATTACCCGTCACCAAGATGTGACGCCTCTCACCGCTTCTGACATGATTCTGTTTGATGTTGATAATGACTCTGACATTCGCTTTAGTGCGGCCAGTACTTCTCTCGTGGTTCTCCCTGGTACCGAATTGTTTGTCTTTGCATCTACCTCGTTTGCTCCTCTCGGAAATGTGACATTGCTGGGTAATGCCAGCTCAACTGGTTTTGAAGGAACGCTGCAGATTGGAGCTAATGCAACCTTTACCGCACAAGGAACTGAAACTCACACCTTAGCTGGGCGTTTGGTACTCCGTAGTGGTGGTGTCTTTACTCCAGCGTCTTCAACTGTTGTCTTTAATGCCACCACATCTGGTAAGAGCATAACCTCAAGCAGCACGGTCTCATTTAACGATGTGCAGTTTAATGGTGTTGGCGGAACGTGGAATATAGGTGCCAACCTCACTGTGCTTGGTAATATGCAGGTGGCCACCGGCACGGTCACCGGAACCGGAAGTATTACTTTGCCAAACGGCTCTCTTACCGGTAACGGAACCTTGTCTCTCGGTGGTGGCACTGTGTCTATTGCTCGCTCAACGACCCTTGGGGGAATAACTCCATGGACCTTCCACAGCCTCACTCTTGGTAACGGTTCGGTAGTTGGTACGACTACTCCTGGCGGTATAGCAACCACTACCGTTGTGCGCACGCTCACGATTAGTAACGCTCACTTCCTCGACGCCAACGATTCTCGCTGGGACCTCTCGGGTAGTAGTACTGTACTCGTTGAGACCGGAACATTGCTCGAAGACACTAGTACATTTAGGTACAGTGGGGCAGGTGCAAACGTTACGGCAACGAACTACTTCAACCTTATGCTTACTGCTGGTGTCGGTAGTTCAACCTACACGGCACTTGGTAGTGGCAGCATTATTTTGAACGACCTTACCGTGGGCGGTGCTGCGTCAACGACACTGAACCTGAACACCAATGATCCGCTCTATGAAGTGCGTGGAAACGTCATCATTCATTCAAACGGCACTGTGGTGGCGAGTGACAATAACACCCTTACGGTGCTCGGGAACTGGACAAACAACGGCACGTTTGTAGGGAGTGGTGGAATTGTTCGGTTTACCGGTTCGAGTACAACCGCCATTGCTGCCGGCGCTTCAAGCTTTAGTTCGGTACTGATTAACGGTACTGGTTCCTTTACGGTGACACAAAATGCTACGGCAACCAATGCCTTCACTCTCACCAATCATGCTGCCTTTGCGGTTGCCTCTGGACGCTCACTCGCTGTTGGTGGTCAATTTACTAACACCATTGGAGGAGCCTCTACTACCTGGACGGGGTCTACGCTTTCGCTTTATGGTACCGGTACTTTTGAGATTAATGCATCTACCACTAGTGATGTGTATTCAACACTAGCCGTCGGTGCAGGGTCACATATCCGTATGTGGAATTCGTCATCAACAGTGTATGCGATAAACAGCACGGGATCGCTGTATTCTCAAGACCATGCGGGAGTAAATGGTGATCTCTATGTCTACGGGACCATGGTCCGTACGACCGGAAGTGACCACTGGAGCTTTAGTACGGACTTTGACGGCTCGCCTCTTGCTACCAGTACCGGCCGACAAGTTCGGGTGTACTTCGCATCGAGTTCAGGTGCATTCTATAGTGGCGGTAGTCTTTCAGTCATTGGTACGAGTAGTGCCTCGACGACATTACAAAACCAGGGTGTCGGTACCTACGGCCTCCACCTCAGTGGCACCGTCACCACGCGCTTTGATCGTGTCGTTGTTCGCGATGTAAATAGTAGCGGAATTATCCTGTCCGGTACTCCAACAGTCACTGATTTCTCGCGGACTGATCACTTGATTAAAATAAACAATGCAAGTGCACTCACTGTAGGCGGCACAGTCATTAACCAAAATCCGTCTAAAAACTTCACAAACAATTTCTTTGAAGCAGATACGGGAGTAACGGGAGCAGTCAATGTCACAGCCACAGGATCAGCGATTGCAGCGTGGCGCTTCACAAACCATACAGGTAACCGTGATGGTGAGGCGTTTGATGTCGATCCGAACGGGGACCCGGGGTATCTTGTGTGGGATGATTCGGCTGCGCTCATTACCGTTGCCGGAAACGTCTTCAGTGATGAAGGGTCAACTGTCTCAATCGTCTGTAATGGTTCCTCAAATGTAATTCGATTGGTGGTAGCTGGTCTCACGACGTACGATACCAGTTGTGCTGCAGGTACCGGTGCCTATAGTATTCCGAACGTTGCGTACAGTGCTAACGACACCCTCACGGTCTTTTTGAACGGCACAACTTCTAAGGCGGTGACAGTGTCGGCTGATCCTATTTCCTCGATTGCAAACTTCAACTTGATTGAACGACGCGTTATTCTGCGACATGAAGGTACCGACCCTCTTACTATTGATGATATTGCTGTTTATGACAGTAGTGAAGACGGTGACATACCATTTACGGCTATCAGTGGTACTCCAGACACTCTGTCGCTTCCGGCTGATAGAAAATTACTGCTGTGGACAGGAAAGACTTTTGCGTCAGGCGGAAATGTGACCTTGGTAGGAGGTGGTAGTGGCGATGCGGTTGATGGAACGCTTGAAGCGCAAGCAAGTGCCACTTTCCGAGCAGCGGGTACCGAGAACCACAGCATTGCGGGCAGTATGATATTTGGAACGAGTGCTGTCTTTACCGCCGCTCAGTCTACGGTCACCTTTACCACAACTGGCAGTGGGCGAACGGTCGACGTGAATGCTGGCTCATTCTTTAATGCCAGCTTCACAGGCAGTGGCAGTTGGACCGTAACGGATCCGTTACTTACTCTTGGGGGTAGCTATACTCAGTCGGCGGGAACCATTACGTTCCCAACCGGCACAACTACAGTGGGAGCGTCATTTAATGCCACCGGTGGTGCGTTCGTCATAAATGGCAGTCCACTCTCATTTATCAGTACGTCGACCGGGAACACCGTGCGGTTTGATGAGTCGGTGGTTCGGTCTCTCACCTTTAGTGGAGTGGGTGGCGGCTGGAACATGACTGATACTAATGCCACCGCAACTGCGTCGGTAATAAAAACGGCCGGATCGCTGTCTCTCCCTAGTGGTAACTTTGCGATCGGTGGTAGTTTTGAAAACCGTGGCGGAACAGTTATTAACAATACCTCTGACTTGATCATGACGAGTACTTCGACAGCTATCGTGCGCGCAAGTTCGTCTGACCTCCATGCGATTCGCTTTACGGGCACTGGACCGTTCACTATTGCCGACGCCAATAGTACCTTCCTCGATGACTTTGCAGTTAATGCTGGTGCGGTCACTCTGGGAACCGGTACTACGGCGGTCGGTGGATCGTTTACGGCGACCGGTGGTACGTTTGCTAATGCGACTGGTACAGTGCTCATGAATGCACCAGGCGGTGGTAGAACCATTGCGCCCGGTGTGAGTTCGTTCTATAACCTGCACATAGGCGCTCCGAGCGGTAGCTATACCATGAGTAGTGCGACTACTACCAATAACTTCACCATCAGTAGCGTAACGGGACTCACCGTCAGTCCTGGCGCTGCAGTACGGGTTGGCGGTGTGTTTACAAACAGTGTCGGCGGTGCGGCTACGACGTGGACAGGTTCTATGCTCGTGCTCACGAGTGGTACGAGCTATAGTATTAATACGAGAAGTAACGCTGGTGATACATACGGCACTCTTCAGGTGGGAGCGAATACTGATATTCGGTCTTGGTACAGCAGCGCTGCGACAACTACCGTGGCTGCGTCTGGTTCGCTCTACTCACAGGATAACAACAATGTAAATGGCCACCTTTATATTTATGGAGATTTGGTACTCGCAACTACCACCGAATACTGGAATTACGCCACTGACTTTGATGGTACTGCGCTTACCGGTGTCGAACGAAAGGTTAGTGTCTTCCTCGCAAGTAATGCCACGACGACTCTGCAGAGCGGCACCCTCCAGTTACTAGGTGCAAGCGGTAATACAACCAGTGTCGAAAGTCAGCAAAGTAGTAGCACGTACGCCTTCTTTGTGTCGGGCGGTACCTTTAACGCAAACTACTACTCGTTTTCAGATCTGGACATTGACGGTCTCCAGCTGTCGGGTACACCTACAGTTACTGACCTGAGTAATGGACTGTTCGACGTTACGGTGAATTCAGCATCACTCATTACGCTCTCTTCGACGACTCTCAATGCCAACCCATCAAAGGTGTATGACGCCATTGGCTTCACTGCATCAGGTTCGCTCTCGGGCTTTAATGTCGAGCTGATTGGAGAAACCAGTAACGCGTGGCGCTTTACTAATAGTTACGGGAATATTGACGGGGAAGCCTTTGATATTGACGGTATCGATGCTTGTGGATCAATCCGTTTTGATGACAGTTCTTGTCTCTTGACTGAACAGACACATATCCGGTGGCGTAACGATGATGGTGGGGAAGGTGTACAGAATAGTGAGTGGTACAACGGTAATTGGAATTTCCGTAAACGGGTACGCTTTGTAAACGAGAGCAGTTCTGCTGCTACGTCTTCAACTGCACTGAAGATGACGGTTGCCTACGACAGCGATATGCAGTCTGATTTTGATGACCTGCGCTTTACCGATGACGATGGTACTACCCTCCTTTCACATTGGGTTGAGAAGTTCACCCCATCAACAAATGCTGTGGTGTGGGTCGAGGTTCCGAATGTGGCAGCACTTGATACGACCACTGTGTTCATGTATTACGGTAATGGCAGCTCTACGAGTGCGAGTTCCGGAACATCGACCTTCGCTGTGTTTGATGATTTTGAAGATAACAGTATCTCTGAATACAGTGGCGATACGGCACTGTTCCAAACCGACACCGCTCCGGTCTACGGCGGTACCTACGCACTTGAGCCCTCAAATACTCTGGGTCGTACGCTTGCTGACGGTATCAGTCGCACCGATCAAACCATCACTCGTGGTCAGGTGATACGTTGGATGCAATACGTGAATGTGACCGCTCCAGAAGATGATGCGTGTACTTTCTTCGGTGTACAGTCGCCTGGAAGCAGCAATCAAAACTATGCTGTGTGTCTGCAACGCTTCGGGGTAGACCGCATGCTTATTGGTGAAAACATCACTGATAATGATACGTCGGGCGTCGTCCTGTCCTCGACGACAGTAACCTTTGCTACCGGCTGGTATGAAGTTGAAGTCGATTGGCAGGCAAACAACACCATAGCGGCGACGCTGTATACTGAGTCAGGAACGGTCGTCGCCTCAACTTCCGCCACCGACGCGAGTTATACGTCTGGTGGGTTTGGTTTTGGCTATTGGATCAATAAAGGGGCGTGGGATAGCTTTACCACCCGTACCCGAGGCGCCGGTCGACCAACGGTATACTTTGGCGCAGAGCAGACCGATGGCGGAGCGACGTGGGCAGGCGTGCTTGACGGTGCTGGTAATGGGTATGAGCCCGGTGATGTTGCACGCCTTCGGGTAGCGATTGAGAACTCGGGACTTAACATTACTAACCAACAATTCCGTCTGCAGTATGCTGCTAAGGGTGCGGCACCTACCTGTGAATCAGTCATCCCTTCCAACTTTGTTGCCGTTCCACCACAGTCTAGTTGTGGAAGTTCACCGGTCTGTATGGCGACCTCGACCTTTGTCGGTGACGGCGATGCAACCACGGACTTGCTCTTTGGTACTAATGGTGCGTTTGTGTCGGGTAAGGTGATTGAAAATCCTTCCAATCAGGCAGCTGCTCTTGATATTAATCAAGATAATTACACAGAACTTGAATATGTGGTGACCCCAACGCTCAATGCATCCGATGCCTACTGTTTCCGCGTAACAAACGCCGGTGTCGAACTTGACTTCTACAACAAAATTGCAGAGCTCGGACTCCAGTTTAATCCGACCCTCGGTGGCGGCACCTTAAACGCTGGGCAGGATATCGCGCTCACTCCAGGCACCACAACGGCGGTCGTTGCTACGTCGACAGTATTTGATTTCAACGGCGCGACTGATTTGGCGCACGCAACAGCCACGTTTTATCGAACTTCAGTCGGCGCTTCCTGTACGGCGGATAATAATAGCTGTTACCGAGTGAGTACCGAAAGTGGTGGCTGTAGCTTCACGAGCTGTTCGGGTAGTAGTTGTGTGCTTCAGTGTACAGCTCATTTCTTCTTCCATACCGATCCAACTGATTTTGGTGCGTTCGATGGACAAGAATGGTTTGCGTTCTTGGAAGCGGAAGATCTCAGTGCTGGATACGGCTTCACCTCTTCGCCGGGAGTAGAAGTGGGAACAATGCGGGCCATTTCGGTGAACTCGCTCATTAATTACGGAGCACTTGAACCTACCACCAATACCGGGTCAACCAATCCAACGACCACCGTCACCAACCTTGGGAACGTAGCGCTGGATGTGGAGGTTGAGGGTACTGATCTCACTGACGGTCTTAGTTCAATCATTCCTGCCAATCAGCAAAAGTTCTCTACGAGTAGCTTTAGTTATAGTGGTTGTGTGTCCTGTGGACAGCTTTCGTCTTCAACTGCGGTGGAGGCTGGTCTTAATCTGACCAAGCCAGCCAATGTCACTCCACCGGTAGTGGCTGACGTCTACTGGGGCATTGCCGTTCCGTTTGGTATTAACAGCGCTCCCCACAGTGGAACCAACCTCTTTACTCCGGTTGATCCATAGTGGGTGGTATGATGTGTACTATGATGGCTCGGTTCCTGCTATTCTTTGTTCTCTTAAGTGTACCGCTTTTAGGTATGGTGCGGGCACAATCGAACGATACTGAGGCCCCCGAAATATCGGGCGTTCAAATTCTAAACGCAACAGGAACGTCGGTTACCATTAACTGGGAGACCGACGAAGACGCTGACTCGGCCGTTAATTATGGTCTCTCACCTGACTACGGCATGGTGCGTGTCCCGGTACCTGATCGGACCGCGCACAGTGTGACTCTGAACAACCTTGAAGGCGGACGCACCTACTATTTTCGAGTAATCTCTGCGGACGAAAATGGTAACCAGGGCATTTCGGCAGATTACAAGATTCAGACTGATGCAGCGCCTACAAGCGGCGAGCGTGAGGGTGACGGTGAAGGTTTAGCGGGAGACCCAACTGCCATTCCCTCATCGAGTCCACCGCCGACAACTGATGAAATAGTCGAACAGATTAAGGAAATTACCGACCCGCAAGAAATTAAAAAAATTGTTAACGAAGTAGTAAAAGCGGTGCAGGGCATTACCGAAGACCTTACTATAGTTGGTCCGCCAACCGTAATCCCGGAAACGACGACAGCGACGGTGAAGTGGGTTACAGATCGCCCGGCTACTTCAGAAGTACGCTTTTCGCCAACGCGGGGATTTGATGGTAGTAATTTTCAGTTTTCTCAATCGTCCACCCAGGGTGATACTACTGATCATGAGGTAAGGCTTATAGGACTTGAACCGTTTACGGAATATAGTTTTAAAGTGAGGTCTACTGACGAGTACAGTATTACTGGAGAAAGTAGAACGTTTACCTTCCTTACGAAGGCCTCATTGCCAAATATTCGTAATCTTCGTGTGTTAAAAGTGGAAGAAAACGCAGCGACACTCGCCTGGGACACTACTGTACCCTCTAAGGCCCTCATTGAATTTCAGGACTTAACCACAGGTGCACAAAACTCTGTGGGTCGTCCGACGCTCGCAACGTCTCACCAAATGCGGCTGGCCGACCTTACTCTTGGTACACGCTACGTCGCGTTCGTTATTGCTGAAAATTCGGGTGGTGACCGCGTGCGTAGCCAGCCAATTCAGTTCATTACCGTACGCGATATTGCGCCTCCGTTTATCTCGAACGTAACCAATGAATCTACTATTTTCCCGGGGGGTGAGTCACGCATTCAAACTATCGTTGAATGGAGTACTGATGAGCCGGCCTCTTGCACGATGACGTTCCAAGAAGGCGTTGCTGGTGGTACTGATCCGACGGTGTTGGAAAAAGAAACCAAGCAGTACAGTACCGACCACGTAGAAGTAATCATTGATTTTGCCCCGGCAACCGTGTATCAGTTTTGGCTTGATTGTGCAGATGAGGCAGAGAACACAATTAAATCAGAGAATTTTGTTTTGTTTACTCCTATACAAGAAAAAAATATTATCGACTTGATTCTCGAAAACTTCCAGAGTACCTTCGGTTGGGTTAAAAATATTGGCGTATAAGGAGAAATAGGGAGGCACTAAGTTCCGACCATATTTTCCTTATGCAATCGCTTCATTACTTTTGAGTTCCCAACGAAAAAAGTAGTGGTAGCGACTTGCTAAAGAATCAATTACAAATGATTGCGTAGGTGGGGACAGGGAAGTGATGGCGCCCAACATCAAGGCATAATGGTAGTACTACCATGGCCAAGCCACTGATTGTTTGTCGTGATCTTTCGATCATTTACAACAAAGGAAAATCAAACGAATTTAAGGCCCTCTCAGGGGTGAATACGGATATTTACGAGGGAGAGTATATTATTCTTTTCGGTCCATCAGGATGCGGGAAATCGACGCTCATGTATTCGATTCAGGGCTCCCTCCCGCCTGGAGAGGGAACGCTCCTGATTCGCGGTGATGATATTTATTCGTATCCACCTTCAGAGCGCGTCTACTTTCAGCGATATGTGATGGGTATTATATTTCAATCATTCAACCTGATTGGGTCTCTGTCTGTTCTCGATAATGTGGCGTTACCCATGATTTTTTGTAATGCGGATAAGATTACTCGCGACCGTCGGGCGCAGTCACTCCTTGATCGGTTTGGAGTCGGGCACGTGTCACACAAAATCCCGGCCATGCTTTCCGGCGGGCAGCAACAACGCGTATCGGTTGCTCGTTCGATGGTTAATGATCCCAAAATTCTTCTAGCCGACGAGCCAACCGGTAACCTCGACTCAGTATCGACCCAGCAGGTGATGGACAAAATTGATGAGATTAATACTTTTGACCGTCGGACTATTATTATGGTGTCCCATAACGCAGCACACCTTTCGTATGCACACCGGGTGTATTACCTAAAAGATGGCGTTATTGTGCGTGAAGTAGTTAACCCTCAGCGTAAACAGATAAAGCCCGTACGCGAAGGGGAGACGATTGTTACCGAACTGGAGCAGCTCGCCCGTCTCTTCCCGTACGATTCTATTGATACTCTTCGGGTTAAAAGTATCGTTAATTTCTTAACTCAAGACATAACGTTCGATCAGCTTTCTCGCTTAGAGCATTCTACAGAGCTTTTTATCAAGGGCAAAATTGACCGCGAGGCGTTCGTTGACTCCTTAGTGTTGCCGTTTGAGCGCGGTGGGGTCGAGATTCCCGAAAAACAAGCCAAGAAGATGTCGCAAATTGCTGATCGTATGATTCATCAGGCCGATGATATTCGCCGCTTTCGAGCAAAGAAAGATAATGCGGGTGTATTTTTTAGTCAACACAAATTGGCTGAACGCTTACGTGATCACGTGCTCAATATGTACAATCTAAAGCTTAATAAGGAACAGGATGCTCATTTGGTAGAAATGATTGCTGACCGCGTGACGGGGGTAATTGAAGATGAACAATTTAACGAGCGGTTATTGCTTAGTGTCAAAAATCGCGGCTTGGGTCTTACGGAAAAAGAGGCTGATGACGTGACCCGCTATTTTGAAAAAATTATTGCGCAAGGAGTAGATGTTAGCTACAAGAACTAACGAGTCTCTTGGGTGAATAAATTGAGCTGAGCCCTGCGGGTATAGTGTTACTATGTGCAGGTAAGAACGTAATGGTGTGTGGCGCGACCTTTTTTCCTGCAATAAAGGCGCAATGACGGCATTACTGGTCCTTTATTATCTGTGAGAGTACAAGATTTGGCACAACTGTCGACTCGAATGTTCAAAACCAATCCACTACGTACGTGGTTGACGATTTTGGGTATGGGGGTGGGGACTGGTGCTGTGGTGGTGTTGGTGGGTCTTGGCTTCGGTCTGCAAAAAATTATCCTGGAGCAAATTGTGTTTGGAGAAACGCTCCTTTCGCTTGGTGTGTCGGCCACAGGAGCGCAGGGTCTCTTGCTTACGGTTGATACGGTGTCTGACTTTGAAGATATGCCTGAGGTGCTCGACGCTGCGCCACTCGCCCGTTTCCCAGCACTCATTACGTACAAAGGGCTGACAGGTAACGTCTTTATTCAGGGTGTTGAGCCTCCATATCTGCGTTATGCGGGTATTACCGCAAGTGAGGGAGCGGTCTTTACCGACGAAGATGCTGCGGACACCAATTCTCTCATGCTTTCTCCGGCGGTACTTAAACTGTTCGGTATCGAGGAAGTAGAGTCCTTTATCGGTGAAAAAGTCTCCCTTCGACTACTTGTGCCGGCCGACGACGGTACGGGAATCATTAATGAGGTGGTTATTGATAAGGAGTATACCGTTCGCGGTATTACAAAGGAGGAGGGAGTACTTAACGCTATGATGATGCTCCCCGAGCTTCGCAACTACGTCGGGATTGAGGAATTTGAACGAGTGCAGGTCCGTGTCGACAGTAATCAAAATTTGCCAATAGTGGAAGAACGTCTCATTGGTCTGGGGTACCGCGTTTCGGCCTTGTCGAAAACAGTGGAGCAGGCGTCAAAGATTTTCCAGGGGGTGCAGGTCGTGCTTGCAACCTTTGGTGGAATTGCCCTCCTTGTGTCTGCAATTGGCATGTTTAATACCATGACGGTTACGCTCCTCGAGCGTACAAAGGAGATTGGTATTATGCGTACGCTTGGAGCATCACCGAATGATGTGAAGTACCTTTTCGTTTCCGAATCGGTGGTAGTGGGCTTTATGGGTGGGGTAACGGGGATTGCTATGGGGGTTACCTTAGGGCTTGCCGTGAACTTGTTCTTAAACATTCTGGCCGGTCAGTTTGGAGGACAGGCGGTTGGACTGTTCTCATTCCCGCCGACGTTTCTTCTTTTCATTGCGCTCTTCTCGGCGGCGGTGGGATACCTCACGGGAATATTTCCGGCGAGACGTGCGTCAACTTTGAATCCTCTTGACGCGATCCGCTACGAGTAGTGTGTATAACTGGTGTATAAACCTGTGTAGAGTCACGTAAAATAGAAGTTGGTAATTAGCAAAAATATATTAGTATGGCGTACAACGTAGACAGTCTCCCAAAGTTCGTAAACACTGCAGGAAAAATCACCATTCTGACCGCTGTGGTAGGTCTTGGTGTGTTTATTCTAGCGTTTCTTTTTAACGCCGGAACGAACGAACTTATGAAAGCTGAAGCAACTTCAACGGCTTCTACAACTCTCACCGTTCTTAACACACCACCGCAGTGGACCGTTTTGGCGTATGAAGAAACGGAGTCATCAACAAACACGCCGACCAACTCTGGTAATGAAATTGCCTGGAGAGGTACGGCCACTGACTCAAACGGCCAGCCCTACTTCCTGATTGTGTGCAGTAGCAGCGCGACACCAACCGCTCGCTCAAACGCTGCACCGTACTGTAATGCCACCTCAAGTCTTTGGGCTCTTTCTGCCTCAACCACGAGCGGTACCCAAGCTCGAGCCGCAACTACCACCACCGAGGTCTCACCTTACAGTGAACTTAACACGTGGTTCGCTTGGGTATGTGACTATGACGTCGTTAACCCTCGCTGTAACAACACGGCTTCGCAGGGTCTTTCCGCTACTAACAGTTCGCCATTTCACATAAATCGGCGTCCAGTATTTACAAACTACTTCAACAACTCGCCGCGTGATCCGAGCCAAATAGTGACGTTCTCCTCAACGTCATCTGATCCTGACTCAGTCGGTGGTGATGACGCAATTATTCTGCATGTGTGTAACGCCCAAGACTTCAGTACCACAACTCGTTCATGTGGAGCCGGGGGAACCATTGCATCAACGACAGGGACCGTCAACGACAACGCTACGGCCTTATATACGCTACCAAACGTCATTCAAGATCAGGCCTACAATGGTTTCGGCTACATTATTGACCAGCACGGTCATGTCGCAATCGGAGGAACTCAAGGCTCTAACGGTCCACTGCCTGGATTCATCGTGAACAATGTAGCTCCCACAGTTGCCGGCGGATCAATAACTCTTAATGGTGGATTAAATATCTCGTTGTCGAATCCAGCCGGTCAAACTACTGGCTTTCCGCTTGCATTTACCACCTCTGACGCAAACAGTTGTCTCACCGCAGCAAGTACGAGCGAGGTTGTGCGTAGCGTAGTATCGGTCTTCCGCTCAGATATTGGATCGACTACCTGTAACGGGACAGCCGGTGCCTACAACCCAAACAACTGTTATACGAGTGGTTCGGCTACAACCACCTGGAATATTGCCTGCACCGCATCCTCTACCACCTGTGGCGGCCCGACTGACCCATCAGTTGATTGGACATGTACATTTCCACTATGGTTCCTGGCTGATCCGACCGACAGCAGTTCTCCATTTAATACTGCTTCTTGGACAGCAGCGGTAGCAGGAGTGGACGATGACAATGCTACCGGGACGCTGAATGTGGGAACAAACTTTGTCGAAATCCTCACGTTCCCAGCACTCTCTCTCCTAACGGCTGAAATCCCTTACGGAGCCCTTGAACCAGGTGCTGCGGTCGGACCCCTAACGGCTTCAACTACGATTCAGGCTGTCGGTAATGCTGGTTTGGACCAAAATGTTGAAGGTGAGTCGATGTGTACTACTTTCAGTATTGGTAACGAGTGTCGTGCGTCAGCTACTTCTACTGTTGCGGAAAGTAATCAAAGATTTGGTACATCGAGTGTGGCCTACGCAAGCGGCTTCATCCTCTCTTCGACGACTCCATTTCAACTAGAGCTCAACGTGCGAAAGAGTACTTCGACATCTCAGTTTGCTCAAGGACGTACGTTCTGGGGTATCTCTGTACCGGGTACGATTACACTTGCTGGTGCCTACACAGGACTTAACACCTTCATGGCAGTCGTGTCTGAACCGGGTGAATGGTAAAAATGTTTTACAACTAGACGTAGCAACAGCCACTGTTATCCCAGCAGTGGCTGTTGCGTTGTATGGCATGCGTTTGCCATAATGTACTGACGTACATGTGGGTTTTTTTTAAACAGTGGAGGCAAGTTTTTCTTTGCTGTGTGTTCTTGTTCTTTGTGCTCCTCCCGGAGGTTTCATTGGCTAGCTTTGGTATTACGCCGCCCTACGTTCGGAATACAAGTCTGACCCGCAATACTACTTATGAGCAACAAATTTTATTGGTTCGTGGTGATCCATCTGTTCCGCTTAAGGCACTTGTTACCGTTGACGCTCCTGAGATTGCTTCCTGGATAGAAATTGTCGAAGGACCCTCAATTGCACTGCCGCGTGGCGAGCAGAAGGTATCTATGACTGTTCGTGTTCGTGTCCCCAGTGATGCAGAGTTTAAAGACTACAACGGTGTGATTCGGATAAAAACAGTTCCTGATGATAATGCAGTTGCTGCGGGTGCTGTTAATATTTCACTTGGTGCTCAGGTAGAAATTAATCTCAGCGTTATCGATAGAAAAATTGAAGATTTTAGAATTCGTAAGGTATCCCTCGCTGATCTTAATGCTGGTCACAAAGTAGCTTGGTTATTTTTCCCTGGTAAGATCCGGTTTGGGATGCTGCTTGAAAATACCGGTAACGTTGACGTAGCTCCGTCAGAAGTTGCTTTCAAAATCTACGACTTTAACGGAAACTTGCTTCTTGAGGAAACGTCACACATTGGCCGCATTACGAAAGTAGCCCCCTACGCCACTGAAGAGATCATGGCTGAATTACCAACTCGTCTACCGGCCGGAAACTACTTCGTGCGGTTTAGTATTCTTAATGGAGAAGAGGTTAAACACGGTGGGGAATTGAATATGACCATTGTTCCGTACGGCTCACTACAGCTCGCTGGTTTTGGCTTTATGGGCCTATCGTTCATCCATAAGCTGTCGTTGTTAATTCCACTCTTTGCGACTGTCATTCTTATTCTCTACGCCATCTACAGCGCTCGACGGCGGCGTGCAAAAGCTCTATAACGCTCTATGAGATTCGCTTTGATCACCGCGTTCGTGTTGATTGCGGCCCCAGTCGGTGTCTGGGCTGCGACAGTGGCTACCACTACGACCACTTTGTCGGTCAGTATTTGTGGAAACATGATTGTTGATGACGGGGAACAGTGCGACATGCCTGGTGAGACCGGTGCCTACAGTACGACTATTGCTGGACGTCAGTGTTCTGCTGTCTGTTTCTTTGGTCCGTATTGTGGTGATGGTGTTTTGCAGACACTCTTTGCCGAAGAGTGTGATGACGGCAATAATGATAATTCTGACTTCTGTTCAGCTACCTGTAAAATTGAACCAGCCGGATCCGGTGGTGGAGGGGCTTCTGGTGGTAGTTCGGGAGGTGGTGGCGGTTCAAGTCGTGAGCAAGGTGATACGCAGATAAGTATCACCGGTCGGGGTTATCCAGGTCGTAGTGTGAATATTTTGCTCGACACTGAATCCGTAGGAAGTGTCCAGGCAGATGGACAGGGTCGCTTTGAATTTACAGCTGAAGCGTCCCCAGGAACCGCAACATTGGGTCTCTGGACAACTGATACTAGTGGTGCCAGGTCGATTACCCTGAACTCCACCTTTGACGTGACTCAAGGTGCAATCACCAACGTAAACGGACTGATTGTGCCACCCACAATTCGAGTTTCTAATACTAATCCAAATCCTGGTGATACCGTAACGGTAAGCGGGCAATCAATTCCCAGTGCGCGTATCGAAGTACAGGTTGGGAATAACGCACGCTCTCTCACTGCCTCCTCGAGTGCTACTGGTGCGTGGCAGGTTGAACTGAATACTAGCGGCCTCAGAGCAGCAGAATATGCCCTCAGAGCCCGTTCTGTCTCCGGTAGTGCACCTCTTTCTACACAGAGTAGTTGGAGTAGTACCTTGCAGCTTTTTTTGGGCGTCGACGGTCGCGCCACGACGCCGTCGGACCTCAGTCGTGATGGAAAAGTTAACCTTACTGACTTCTCCATACTTATTTTTTGGTGGGGCACTAATGGCGGTGATTCAAATCCACCGGCTGATATTAGTGGGAACGCACGCGTTGGTATCGAAGACTTCTCAATTCTACTATTCAACTGGACGGGATAGTTGTATACGGATGCAGCTGTGGTGACTTTCTCTTGGATGTAACTCTATGCACAAATGGTAAAATAATTGTTGTCTGAAGAGTTGTATCATGTAATTGAAGACAGGTAGTATCAATTAATTTCACATATCGACCCATGGTAAACATAAAAAATGTACTTGTATTCGCCTATGTTCTAATCGCATTAACAATTTCTACGCCTGCACTAGCCCAGTCTGTATCAGGCGTAACTGGTTTTGATGGAGATCAAGGATTTTTCTACCAAGAATTGTTTTCCAACAGTAAGCCTGAACTGACTCTTGTAACTGCAGATTATGACCGGAAAGGGAAGTTGTCATTTCATTGGGTCGCAACGAATATAACTCTGAATCCCTTCACACATAAAACCGTAGTAGTGGAGCGTCTTAAAACTCGATTAGGAAAAGCCCCGACTATACCTGAGGTGAGTAGTTATGGTGGTAATTGGTTAGTGTCTGGCAATAGTGTTGCTCGCCTACCTTACACTGACCTTATTCTACCAAGTGGTAAAGGTAAGAATCGCTATGACGGTACGTATCGAGCCATGATTGTGCTTGGTGACTGTCCTCTAGATGCGCGGGCATGTGATGACACCAATCGGCAGTCAATAGAAAAATCCAACACTCTGGATTTTGTCATAAAAAATAACGTTTTGACATCTTTTTCGACAAAGAAGAAATAGAGACTCAGATCTGCTGTTGAAGTTATTAAGCGCCGTATCCTTCAAGGTTAGACTTAAGGGATGCGGCGTTTTTTAGACCTAATTATTAATCTGAGACAACTGCAACCGATGTGTGTCTACTGTGTGATTTGGATAGTGCCTGCGCAATATCTAGTGCAGCATTTTTGTAAAAGCTACATCTGGTGACTTCCATAGTTGTTTGAATGAAAAATGCTTTTAAAAATATAGTAGATACAGTACCTCCATAAGGTATTTTTATAGATAGGCGGCGAGTACGCTTGCTAAATTATTCATGCGTTTTCCGTACGTAATTAAATTTAATAAATCAAATTAATAATTCCGGTTACATTTTTGTGTATAACTAGATAAACTTTTTTTTACAACGCGTAGAATGAAGAAGTACGCGCTACGGAGGTGATCAATTAGTATCACTGCACCCTCGTCGCGATGGTGGACACTTCAGCCGAGTGTTACGTGGTGTGTACGCTTATAGTTTTGTGACGGTTTGTGGTGTGGAGACTACGCTCTGTCCGGATTTTTTCCATGCTTTACTGCCTGTCGTCGCGATACAAAGCAGTAAAGGCTGTAAGCTAATACAACGTAGAGAAACATGAGTATAACGAGAACCTCGTTCTCGTTACTCCAAGCAACTGCCGCGACGTTAGCTATTGCGATCATTTTGTGGTCACTCGGATTAACGTCATTCCGCTTTGCGGAGGCAGCAAATGTCACGTCGTTCAGTGACACCTTGTCAGATTCAGCACCAGCACTACCTTCAAATCATACGCTCTCGTTTAATACTCCAAATGGAGTTGCAGCAGGAGGTACGATTGTCGTAACGTTTCCAGCAGCCACGTTTGCCGGCATTGCCGCAATCGACTTTGGAGACATAGACCTCACTGTTAATGGTACGCCGGTAACTCTTGCAGCTGGTCCTTCAGGGGCAGTCTGGGGCGCTACCACCACTGCGACTGCTATTACGCTCACAAGCGGTAGCGGTACGATCGCGAGCAGTGCTACGGTTACCATTGCCATCGGTACTAATGCGACCCAGGGAGTGACTGGAGATGAACGTATCACCAATCCAGGAGTAGGCTCATACGAGATAAGTCTCGGTGTAGGAACTCTTGATGTTGGAGCTACGCGAGTAGCAATTTTGAGTCCGGTTGAAGTCACCGCTTCGGTTGAAACTCAGCTTACTTTTACAGTCGATGGACTGGGAGAGAATGAGTCAATCAATGGTACGTCTACCACCGGTTCATCTACCGCTACTTCCATTCCGTTCGGAAAGCTTGTACCAGGAGTGGCTACGACCGTCGCACAGCAGCTGTCAGTTGAAACAAATGCTAGTAATGGCTTTGTGGTAACTGTGCAAGTTGATGGGCAGCTCGTATCAGCAACCGGAGCAGACATTGACGGATTCAGTAACGGTGCGTACACCAGTACGCCAACTGCTTGGGTAGCCCCTACGCCATCAATTGGCAATGAAGATACGTATGGCCATTGGGGCATTACTACAAATGACAATAGCATTACCGCAGGACTTTCTGACCCGTATTTGGTCAATGGAATCGGTAATCGTTATGTGTCTGCATCTACAACGCCAGTTGAAGTGTTCCGCCACAACGGTCCTGCCGATGGGTCTGAGCCACATATGGGTCAGACACAAGTGGGATATCAAATTCAAATCTCTGCTTTGCAAGAAGCGGGCGATGATTACAACGCTACGCTGACATACGTAGCAACCCCGGTATTCTAAAGAATATTGGTTCCAAGCTTGGAGTTAACGCAAAAAACCCTATCTCCCACCACGAGGGGGTTTTTTGTTTGTGGTTCTGTGAACAGGCGGCCTCCCATTGCTTACTCTATTGGTATACTGTTGTCATAATGTTAAGGATTCTGCTCGGGCTTTTTTTGCTGCTGCCAAGTAGTTTTGTTTCAGCTGCAACGCTGTATATTGATCCGCCGTTCCCAACAGTGAGTCGTAGCGATTCGGTGACGCTGTCTGTTAGAGTGGATACTGATGAGGCTGCCGGCGAATGTATTAATGCTGTAGATGCGGTCATTAATTACGATGCGAGCATTCAGCCCGTAGATGTTTCGCTCGGTGACTCAATTTTTAGTGTCTGGGTCGAAGCGCCAAAGATAAATCCGGAGAACCGTACAATCACCTTTGCTGGCGGTATTCCAAATGGTTATTGCGGACGAATTGAAGGGGATCCGCGCCTCTCGAATATCATTGCTAAGGTCGTTTTTCGGTCGCCCGGACTACAAATTGGTGGCGGTAGTGATGCTAACACCGCTCGGGTTTCATTTGCTCCCGAAACGCAGGTTTTTTTAAACGATGGAATGGGTACATTGGCAGCGCTCACGACCTACCCGTCAGTTATTACCCTTGAGCGTACCCCTGGACAGACTGTAACTGATACATGGAGAGAGTCGGTAGCAAATGATGTAACGCCTCCGCAAGAATTTAGTATTGGGCTTGAACGTGACACACTAGCGTTCGATGGTAACTATTTTATCGTCTTCAGCACCACCGATAAGGAGACAGGGATTAGCCACTATGAAGTTATGGAAGAGCCGACTAGTGAATTTGGCAGCTTCACCTGGGGTCGAGCTGATGCGCCATGGGTAGAAACGCGCAGTCCGTATGTCTTACAAGATCAGTCATTAAACAGTACTATTCGAGTACGCGCCCTCGATAAGGCCGGTAATGAGTACATTGCGACGTACATCCCGGAGGAGTCACAGCGTTCACTTTCTAACGAACAGCGCATAGTCTATGCGGGACTCGCAGTACTTGTAATTCTCATTCTTTCGGTAATCGGTGGGATCTGGTACTGGATTCGTCGTCGCAAGCACCACAAAGTTGAAACGGAAAGAGAGGTTGAGTCCACTGATCCGGTAATTACATCGATACAATGATCAACGTAAGTAACAGACAATTGGTGCGAACGGTCACTTTTGCTACCGTGGTTCTGTTTTTCTCATTGTGGTCTATTGTGGCTGAGGCAGCCACGCTGCGACTTACACCAGGCACGGGGGTATACACAACCGGCTCTAGTTTTACGGTAACAGTGATGGTTGATAGTGCTGGTAAGCCGATCAATGCCGCTGAAGGAACTATTAGCTTCAATCCTCGAGAGGTGAGTGTGGTTTCCGTTAATCGCTCGAATTCCATTTTTAGTTTATGGGTGACAGAACCCACCTTTTCCAACAGTGCAGGTACGATTACATTTAGTGGTGGCTCACCAGCCGGGTATACGGGAAGTGCGGGTACCGTCATGAGTATTACTATGCGGGCTGCTACAGCGGGCACGCCGCGACTGAGCTTTACTCAGGGTTCAGTACTGGCTAATGACGGTAAAGGTACCAACGTCCTTACCGGTATGTCGAGTGGTTCTTACACGATCGGTGCGGCTACTACTGCACCAGCGCCAGAAGTTATTGAGTATGTCGCCCCAGCCAACACCCCAAGTGCTCCCGTTGTCCGCTCAAGTACTCATAGCGATGAGCGGGCGTGGCATGCTGCAAAAACTGCAGTGTTGTCGTGGGAGTTACCAGCCGGCATTACTTCAGTTCGCACGCTGCTTGATGACCGACCTGCCACCATTCCGACACGAGTGTATGAAGAGCCAATACGCACCCTGACCCTTAATGACTTGCCGGAAGGGATTTCTTATTTCCATATTCAGTTTAGAAACGAAGAGGGGTGGGGAAGAGTGGCTCACTATCGACTAGCCGTAGATAGCGAGAAGCCAAGTGAATTTAGCATAGCGCTTCCGCCTGATGCTGACCTCTCAAACCCACAACAGACACTTTTGCTAATGGCTACTGATACAGCGTCTAAGGTTATCCGCTATCAAGTAAAGATCGATAATGAACCAGCGTATGAGTTTATAGATAAGGATGAAACGGGGAGAATTACGCTGCCAGTACTTTCGCCTGGGTATCATGCGGTTGTTATCGAGGCCTTTGATCAAGGAGGTAACGGAATCATTGGTTCGTTTTCGTTTACTACCTCAGCCTTCGATAGACCTGTGTTCACCGACTACCCACCAGAATTAGGAGAGGGCATTATTCCAGTTATAAAAGGAACCACGCGTCCGCGATCTTCAGTTTTGATTTCACTTACGCGGATGGGCGCTGATACTCAAGAGTACACCGTTACTAGTGATGACGGTGGCGTGTTTACCTTTATTCCAGAAGGTTCATTTAGTACTGGCGTATACGAAGTGACGGCACTGGCTACTGACGAGCGTGGAGCCCAAAGCGAGACCTCAGCCCCAATCCGCATAGCGGTCCAACAGCCTGGGTTTGTTAGAATTGGTTCCTTCTTAGTGAGCGTGCTATCAGTGGTGGTTTCGTTGCTTGCTCTCACCGCCCTGTCTGTTATTGGCAGTTGGGTCCTCATTGGTTACCTTCGTCGGTTCCGTCGACGAGTTACGGTGGAATCAAAGGAGGCGATTGTGATGTTACGGCGTGAATTTGCAACACTCACCGCAACCCTAACTGCACATGAAGAGGCATTGTTAGCGGCCCGCAAGGGAGCCAAGCTTACCAAAGCTGAAGCTGACATGATAGCTTCGCTAAAAACCGCTCTAACGGACGCTGAACGCAGGGTCGAAAAAGAAGTTGCTGACGTCGATCGGGTTGTCCGTGGTGGAAGTGATATTACTTTAAAATAATGACTGGATGGATATGATAACGACACGCACTATTCAGTTTGTAGGAGCCGTAGTGGTACTCGCAGTTGCTCTGGGATATCTGACTGCATCCATCATAGTTAAGGAACGACTCAGTGGCATGACGGCCGAAGCCACTTTAGATATTGCCTCCCAGCTCACTACTGTTTCAACCCTCTCTGAGGTGATGGCTCGCGGTGGCGTCGATAGTATTACTGAAAGCGTTATTAAAGACTGCGTTCCTAATGAACGTAATCGCTTTGACGATTTACTCGGAAGGTTATCAGGTGGACTCAGCCAAACAGAACTGTCAGAGCTTTCGCGACTGTTCGATCGCTGCGCACCTTTTTACTCTCGACAAAAAGCCGTGATGACCGCGCGTTTACAGCGAGAAGTTGAACTGTACGAGCTTCTCACTGAACGTTTATTGCGCGTATCGCCACAGGCCGATGTAGCACAATTTAGCGTTGCGACATGGCAGCAGTTGGTTGGATATGAGATCGAGCAGAGTACTCTTTTCGAGCGTTTAGTACTACTCCAGGGTGACATCATAGATACACTCATGGCGGGTAAAACAGTGTCGTCACCAGAAATTGCTACTTTATTAAAGGAAGTTAGTGAGGTGGTCCAAATGCAAACATATAACGCTACAAAGATAAACGAGCTACGGGCATCGCTCGGGACCGCTCTGTAACTTTATGGCGCAGTGGCTAACCACAGTCTGGAGGAGTATCTATCACCCAAGCACGCCTGGGCCGGTACGATACATGTTTCCGTTTGTACTTGGTTTGGCTGCTGTATTGAGTGCTTCTGCGCTGAATTCGGTCGCGTATTCGTACATCCGCATTGCCCCATCCACCACCACACTGGCCTCGGGTGAACGTTTTTCGGTGGGCATTTACGTTAATGCCCACGAACCAGTGAATGCTGTTGATATTTCGCTTTCCTTTTCAGACCACGCGGTTGAAATTATTGGTATCGATAGAGGTGAGTCGGTAATTACATTATGGACCGAAGAGCCGGCCGTTAAGAATGGTGTCATAACTTTGCGCGGTGGTACTTTCCAGCGCGGCTTTCGAGGAGAGCATCTTATCGCTACGGTAAACATGAAGGCTAAACAAGCTGGTCAAGCTGAATTTTCAATCGGCAGTCTTAATTTATTGGCCGGAGACGGTAAGGGAACTCCGGTACTTACCGGCAAACCTGAACAGAGCAAGGCTAATATTTTAGTGATGGAAGAAGGGAATGAGGGTGGTGACATCGCGAACATTTCAGCTGATATACGACTCCATTTGGTGACTGATATTGACGGCGATGGTAGAGTCTCGCTCAAAGATATTAGTGCTTTTTTAGGGGCCTGGCACGGCCGCACCGCTGTGTATGATTTTAATAATGATGGGAGAATGACTTTTAAAGATTTTGCGATTATTCTATCGGAATCATTTTTTGGACCGTCATCCCGCTAGGGTGGGGATAAGTGCTGTTGATAAGCTGTGTGTAGAACTGTTGATAGATTGCTATTATGACCCTGTGATGGGTTAAATGCGTACATTGGGTGTGCCTTACCCAAGACACCATGAATAAAAAACTATTATTTCAAGAACGATATTCTAATCGGGTACGCTTATATCGAATGGTATATACGACCCGACTGTCTTTTCTCCTGCTCGCACTCCTTATGACGTCGTTCTTTCTCCAGCCGTTTTACCGAGCCAACGCACAAGTAGCCCCTGAAGTGAATACCACTAATGATGCGGTTGAAGTTGATAGTAATGAGGATGCTGTACTTGAGCCGCTTATAATCGACATTCCCGCCTCTGCGGCAGACGGTCCCGCACCCACCGACCTGGAGGTAGGTGATATATCTGAACAAGCGGTAGAGGAACCAAGTACACCAGACAAGGCCCGAGATTCGGACGAGTCGGGTGAGTTAGTAATGGGTGAAACGCTTGCCCCTACAGAACCAGCCTTGCCGCGGCCTGACGACACTTCTTCCAGTTCATCCAGTGAACTAGGCACTACCTCACCACCATCCGCGCTTGGTAACGGCGAGAACAATACTTTTCCAGATGCGGGTAGCAATGAAGAGCTTGGTACCAGCACTGCAACTTCAACCGTTTTGGCGGATGTAAGTTCAACAACAACCTTCATCGAGGCTGGCCCCCTTGTTCATGAGTCTTTCGGTGATGGGGAGGTGCGTTTCGCAAAAGACAATTGTGTTCTCGTTGATGGTGGGGCATATTATTGTCAAACAAAAAAAGCTCCCGGCACAGTCAGTGACGCGATTATTGCCGAACCTGACAGTGGCGGAGATTTAGAGATTTTTGTGGTTAAGAATGGGGAATACCACCAAATATCAAACAATTATGTTGATGACGCAGCTCCTTTTTACGACGGCCGCTCTAAGAGTATTGTGTGGCACAGACTGTTGAACGACCGTTACGTTATTGTTTCTTATGAGGTTGAATCTGGAAAGGAATCGGTAATCACCGACGGTGAATTCAACGATATGGAACCTACTCGTTCGGGCACGTACACGGTATGGCAACGTTGGGTTGATGGTTTTTGGCACGTCATGGTGAGCGATGGGGAGACGGTGGAGCAGCTTACCACCGCAGCCAATCATCACGTTGCTCCGCACATACGAGGTGATCTGATTTTGTGGCATACCAGTAATGAAATGGGTAATCCCCAATTACAGACCTATGACCTCGTGACCGGTACCCTCCGTACCATAGATGATGCTGAAGGTGCTGCTATGTCTAATCCACGGATGATGATGGTCTATGAGGCTGTGTACGATAATGGTGACGTGGTTATGCGCGGTATGGATTTGGTAACCGGAAAAATAAGTGCCCTTGGGGTTGTACCAGCCTCACTTCCCGACGAGTTGCCCGATAGTGAAAGCACCGGTGAGACGCGTGCTCTCATTCAAAACAAGTCACAGGAACATGACGGGGAATTTGCGGGTGACGAACCTGAACCCGAGGGATTGGTTCCAAGTCTTGCCAGCACAAGTGAAAGCCTCACTATTGATTTGCGCCTCCCACAGGCAATGGAAGCGGTATTGATCGAGGCTCCCACCAGTACGCCTTTTGATTTGTACATTGCTCCAGCCACCAGTACACAGAATTCTTTAGAACTATAGCTGGGTTGTCGTGTAAAATAGAAGTATCGGAGTATGAACGTACTGCGCTTAGAAAACTGTGTCCGGCGTGCCTTTTCAGGTGCGCTGCTTGCGGTACTCGTAATTGAAGTTCTGAGTGGCGTTGGTACCGCACTTATATTTTCAGTACAGAGGGCAGAAGCGGCGGTGGTAGTGATAGAGGGTTCGCCTAACATCGATGGCCCTTCTCATACTCCAATTGGCTCTCAGACAGTCTTCGTTGATGATCAGATCGGCTATAAATTTTTTCGCTCGCTCGCTGGCACGTGCCAATACCGACGAACCACTAATGGAGGAGCGAGTTGGGGTGCCGCAGTTACCGTTGATACACAAGCAGACTGTGTGCAGGTGTCCGTGTGGTATGACCAGTGGACGCCAGGGGACACTGGTGCGCTCATTCACATCGTCACGATGGATACGGGGGACGACGACCTTTTTTATAATGCCCTCGATACCACGAACGACACACTGGCCTCCACCACGGCTCGCGCCGTTGCTGTCGTTGGCGGTACAAGCGCAACGTATGTATCAAATACCAACCGTGCCAGTATTACCAAAGGAACTGATGGAAGAATCTACGTAGGAGCGGATGATGCCTCAGGTACAGGGTCAACGATTCGTCGCTGTTCTGCAAATTGTACAATTACCGCAAATTGGAGTGCGGTAGGAACCCCACCGCAAGGAAATGCTGACAGTTGGACCATGTTCCTGCCGTTGCTTGGTGGTGACATTTTGCAGATAAATCGGAGTGTTACAAACCTGCTCCGCTTTAGTGTTTGGAATGGTACCAGCTGGTCGTCGTATCAAAATATCGACGCACTGGCCGTACGCGGTAGCATCTATGACGTGAACATGTCGGCCACCATTGATACCGACAGTGGAGATGTCTACCTAGCGTACGTTACAGACGCCGATTCGTATACGGTAGCCGATCACGATATCCGCACAGCGGTGTACAGTGGCGGCTCATGGACCAACACGGCAGACATAGTCACCAATACCTCTCGTGGTATTCATCAGGTGGCCATTGGTCGAGACCAGAATACGGGTGACCTGTATGTCGCCTATACCGCGCGCACATCACTTGGGACGGCTAATACATCAAATGTTTTTTGGCACCGCTCGACCAATAACATGTCATCCTGGGGAAGTGAAAATGGTCCGCTTGCAACCGCAGGAGAATTTTATGCTCTCGATATGAACATTATGTCATACGAGCGGCTCTATGCGAGTTGGTTTGATAACGTCACCGCAGTGCGCGATATTTTCGGGGAGACCATTGTTAATATCGGACCGGAAGTGCGCGTAAGCGCAACCAGCTCCCAAGCGACTCCGGTTCGGGCTGATACGGCCAATTTTTATGTGGGAGGAAAGTTTTCTATTGAAACCACTGCAACGCGAACCGTGAGCACAATTGTGGTGACTGAAAACGGTAGTGTGGACGCCAATACCGAACTTGATAACATCAAGCTTTTTTACGAGTTCGATACATCAAGTCCCTACAATTGCGCCAGCGAAACGTACGGAGGGAGCGAGACGCAATTTGGAAGTACAGAAACTGCCGGCTTTTCCGGTAGTAATGGTACAGCCTCGTTCAATAACACACCGCTCTCATTTAACCCAACAGCAACCGTGTGTGCCTACCTGGTACTTGACGTGCTTCCGAACGCTGACGATGGCGATGTTATACAAGTTGAAATAAGCAATCCTTCCCTGGATGTGATTATTTCAGATGTGATTGCATTTCCCGCCATCCCGGTAGTGGTCACTGGAGCAACAACCATCGCCGACCCAAACCTAACACTCGGTCATTATCATTGGCGCAACAATGATGGTAGCGAAGCCGGTGCAACATCGGCAACGGCTGGTGTTCAAAATACCCCACTCTCTGCCATTCAAAAGAATAGCCCTCGTCGCCTGCGACTTGGTATCAGTGTTGAAGGATCAACCTCAACACTACCGACCACCTTCGTACTCGAGTACGGCGTGGCAGCACCAACCTGTGGGGCTGTAAGTAACTGGTCAACTGTCGGTAATGATCAGCCCTGGAATATGTTTGATTCAGTGAGCCTGACCAACGGGGACAATACGACCAATATTGGCACCACAACCGCGGGCGGAGTGACTGATGATAATTTAGTATTCTTAACTCCTAATGCCGGAGTGCGTGACACCACTGCTACCTCTGGCACTTTAACGCTCGCCACAAATAATTTCGTAGAACTGGAATATTCTTTGGTTGCCTCATCGACAGCTGTAGAAGGGGAAACATATTGTTTTCGGGTCAGCCGTTCTGGAACACCACTGGGTGCCTATAATCAATATCCGCAAGCCACCGTTGCGGCCGATGTGTCTGTTACAGCGACCGGAACTCAGGCGACGAGTACTGATGTTGGAGCAGCAAATGTGTATTTAGGCGGTACTTTTCGTGTTGTCGAAAACTCCAGTGCGCGCCAGGTAACATCACTGACATTTTCTGAAAACGGCAGTGTTGATGGCTTGACCGGCTTAACTAATATTCGTGTGCGGTACGATGTGGATGTATCGGCACCGTATAATTGCGCCAGCGAATCCTTTATTGGAACAGAGCCTACATTTGGAGCAACAGCTAGTGCGTTTACTACCAATGACGGAACGGTTACCTTTAATGATAGTGTGGCGATTAGTACCACGAGCGCATTGTGTCTGTATGTGCAATACGATGTGCGCACCGTTGCAGCACACAACCAGACGGTAAATATATACCTAGCCTCGCCAAACAGTGATGTGACAGTCAGTGGTGGGGGATCGGTCGGGCCATCGACCGTAGCTGATGTGAGTGGAAGCACAACTGTACGTGGGGGTATCCTTACGCAGACGCACTACCACTGGCGTACTGATAACGGCTCCGAGGTCACGGCTAGTTCGGCCACTAATGGGACGGAAGACACTCCACTTACGGACTTCGCCAGGGAAGCGTCCATTCGCCTGCGTCTGGGTATAAGCAATGAAGGGCCAACGACTACCTCACCCACGGTGTTACGTCTTGAGTATGGTATTAAAATCACGACCTGTGCAAACGTTGGTGTCTGGACCGACGTTGGCGCAAGTAATGATGACTGGAATATGAATAATTCTGCGAACTTAGTTGAAGGGAGTAACACAACAAATATTGGAACAAGCTCGGGTGGAGTAACTGATGAAAATAGTTCATTCTTGGTCTCTAATGGCGGAGTGCGTGATATTACCTCACAGACGGGAACTACAACATTTACCAACACACAACATACTGATCTTGAATTTAGTATTACCGCCACCGAAAACACGGCCTATGAAGCTACGTATTGTTTTAGAGTTACGGCAAGTGGGGTGGCGTTACCAGCGTATGATCGGTATGCTGAATTAACGACAGCGCCAAAACGGGACTATAAGATTCAGCGCGGCGACACGACGGTTTCGGGCACCGGAGTGACAATCGTTGCCGGTGTAAATTACACGGCACCAGCAAGTAGCTCACGCGCGTTTATCCGGATCACTAACATTTTTGATACCGGTGCCGGACGTAATACTGGCGGTGTTACGCAAAACGCCGATGACGTTACCGCGTACATCCAAAATCCAGAAAATTTGTTGACGAGCATTACCTTTGCGCGGCCACCCGCGGCCATTAACAATACCCGAGTATCGTGGGAGATTATTGAGTATATTGGCGAATCGGGTACTGACAACGAAATGATCGTTCGTGACGTAGGCACCGTATCTTTTCTGACGTCGTCTACCGTGGCTTCAAGTACGGTCGTTGGTGGAGTGGTCGACGCAACCGATGTCGTCGTGTTTACGACAGGGGCTCAGACCCGCGCGACGACGCAAAACTTCTACACGGGACAATTCACGTCCGCTTGGTCATCAACAACGAATCGAGCCGTATTCACCCGTGGCGCAAGCGCTGCCACCCAAGCCGAATTAAGCTATGCGGTAGTTGAATTTGTTGGCGCCAACTGGTCTATTCAACGCGTCGAGCATACCTATGGCACATCGAGTAGCGTTGAAACCGAGGAAATCATACCGGTGAATAGTCTGGCAAAGACATTTATATATGCACAAAAAAGGACCGGCGCACAGGCTAACGTTATCAATTATGGTCATGAGGTACGGCTCTCTTCCATTACCGAGTTGTCCTTGCGTCTTGAGCCTGGCGCGCTGGCCTCAACTTCATTGTCACAGGTATCTGTCGTGTGGATAATAGAAAACGCGCAGCAAGGAAATAGTGCCATGCAGGTGCAGCGTAAAAATGGAAACACCAGCGGTGGCACAGCCCCGTTGTCACTTTCGGTTCCGTTTGTGACACCGATTGCGGCGATGAATAATACATCGATATTTGGCAACGGTCGTGCCGATGGAGCAAACACTCTTTACCCTCATCCTCAGGCGGGTCTATCGATAACGAGTACTACATCCTTTCAGATTTGGCGAAGCGGGACGGCTGGTTCGCTCACCTACAGAACAGAAATTGTTGAGTGGCCAGTTACCGATATTGGACTACGACAGAACTATTATCGGTTGTATACACACAATAATGCACTAACGCCTACTGATGCCTGGCCTGCTGGCCCTCTCGATCTTGGAGATAATGAGGCACTAGGTGTCAGCAGAGAACCGATAGCTCGTGGTGAGCAGATTCGTATTCGTATGACGGTGCGCGTTTCTAATGCCAATCTGCCGGCTGGTCTGCGAGCCTTCAAGCTGCAATATGGACTCCGCTCCACGACCTGCCCGGCCGTTGGGGTGTGGACTGACGTTGGCGCGGCCACAAGTTCAACGATTTGGCGAGGCTTTACCGCCACCGGTACGAGTGATGGAGTGGCAGTAAGTAGTGAGCCTCCTAATAACGGAGAGCTTGTGTTTCCACTCATATCTGACGTCGGTGGACGCCTCACACACCAGAATCCGGCAGCGGCAAATCCTTATCTGGTTTTAGAGGGTGAGGATGTTGAATACGATTGGCATGTAGAGCACAACGGTGCCGTAGCCCGTAGTACGTACTGCTTCCGTATGGTAAAAATTGACGATACTCCGTTAGATGGCTATATGCAATATCCACAGATTCGTACAGCGGGATACAATCCGGTGAGTAGAAATTGGCGCTGGTACAGCGATGTGTTAAACGAAACCCCTACAACGACGCTCGCGGTAGAGAATGCTGCGCCGATAGAGGTCGAGAACGATTCGGTGCTTGCACTGCGCGTCACGGTTGGAGAAACCAAAAATGCAACCGGTACGGATATTCGTTTTCGTCTTCAGTTCTCTGACGACATAAACTTTACGGTACCAAGAGAAGTCTCCGCTACATCCTCATGCACCTCGGCGTCGCTGTGGTGCTATACATCGGGTGGAGCAGCTGATCATTCGCTTATTTCTTCAACGACGCTGAGTGATGCCAGTAGTTGTGTGGCAGGAGTTGGGGTCGGTTGTGGTCGGCACGTCAGTGCGCCCACATACCGAGCAGGCCATGTGCATCCCGCTCTGACCTCTCAAGAGCATTCTTTTACACTCCGGCAGTCGGGTGCCCGGACACGGACGGTCTACTACTTCCGTCTCTTCGACACAGTAAATGGGGAAGTCGTACCGCTTGGGAGTGGTGAAGCGTACCCTTCACTTGTGACACAAGGGCCGACGCTCGTATTTGGTGTTTCGGGTTTGCCTGCGGGAACAAGCACAGCGGCGGTGGTTACGGACGTCAGTACCACACCGGAAGGAATTGGGTTTGGTTCCCTCATAATGAACACTGACTATGAAGCAGCACATCGTTTATCAATAGTAACGAACGCTGACGAAGGTTATCAGGTGCTTCTATTTGCTCGGCAACAGCTCTTAAATAGCAGCGGCGATAGAATTGCGCCGATTGCTGCATCGAACTCAAGTCCGGTGGCCTGGACTGTCGGCTGTCCAGTCAGCACCTCAACCGGCTGTGTGGCCTACCATACAACTGATGCTACGCTGCGGGGCGGCTCTGCACGCTTTTCACCCGATGATTCTTATGCCGGATTATCGTTATCAGCACAAGAAATTATGCATAGCTCGATACCGTCTACTGATAGTCACGATATTGTGTTCCGGGTACGCGTGGGGGAGCTTCAGCCGGCAGGTGATTATGAAACAGAGGTGGTATATCTCGCTGTACCAACCTATTAAAGTGTATGATATCTGTATCTATGTTGTATCGACTTCTGGCCCTCTGTATAGGCGGTGTGATCTTGGCGCCGACGCTGCTCTTTGCTTCAGTGACGGCGTCCCCTCTCATCATTGACCGCACCGTGGAGGCTCGCGACATGTTCTCAGAAACCATCACCCTCACCAATGACACCGCGTTGCCGGTACGCCTCTTCGCCTCAGTGAATTCCATCACCCTGGACGCCGGAGGAGCGATCGAGTCGTTTGTGCCACCATCAATGAGTGATAACACCACGTCGGTAACGAGTTGGATCGCCATCGACCGTGGCCGGCTCGAGCTACCTCCTGGTGCTTCTACCAGTCTACCTATAAGCTTCAAAATAAATCCTAACGCGAAGCCGGGTCTTTACCATGCGTTCATTGGTTTTGGTAGCGGCACAAACCGGGATGAAGCAGAAGCTAAAGTCATTAGCGGTGCGGCCACGGGCGTCATTGTGCGCATTTCCATTGCCGATACCAGAACCGAATTCTTGCGACTGACCAGATTTAACGTCGACCGCCTAATCACCGGACTTGGAGATAACACTCTGTCCTACGCAGTGACGAATCCTGGTGATGTTCCGCTTACGCCAACTGGTGAGGTCATTCTCTACAATACGCGGGGTGAAGAGGTGGGTACCGTGACCCTGAATGCCGAGAATCGTACTATTGCTCCTGGTGAAACGGCTGAATTCAAGGACTCTATAACACCACAAGGGCTCTTCGGTAAGTACAAGGCTTTTTTAAACCTTGAGTACGGAGTGGGTCAAAAGGCCATGGTTTACGATACTGCCTTTTTCTATGCCGCACCCCTGTCATATTTAGCTGGGCTGTTTGGGTTGTTGTTCGTGCTTTCCATTGCTATGGTATTCTGGTGGCGTCGATCGATGGTTTCTTATACTGAATCAGAAACGGGTGACCATGTGGCATTCTATGTACGTTCCGGAATACAGAGCGATGATCAAGACCATGATATTAAACTTTCCAAATCTACGACTCCGCCGTAATGTCGTTTCAGTTGTAGCCGCGCTCGTACTACTCTGCGCCCCGGCGATACTCCACGCACAGACTGCACAGCTTCTCAGTGTCTCACCGACACTATTTGAAATGTCGGCCGAACCAGGACAGACCTGGACGAGTGCGCTAAAGGTGGTAAACCCTAACGCCTACGACCTAACGGTGTATGTGTCAGTGGTCAACTTTTCACCTCGCGGAGAAGGAGGTGAGGGGACGCTACTACCAGTGCTCGAGTCAGAGAGCGAAGGTGTTACGTTAGCGGAATGGGTCACAGTGGACTCTTCCCCGGTAACAATTGCCAAAGAGGGCGTGGCAACTGTTCCATTTACCGTGAGCGTTCCCGAGGCGGCGGCTCCGGGTGGTCACTTTGCTGCATTGCTTGTCAGTACTCGGCCTCCAGCTGAGTCGCCTGGGGCGACTCAGCTGCGTACGGCTCAAGTAGTAACTTCGCTTTTTTTCTTACGTGTAGCGGGTGATGTAGCGGAAACCGGAACGATACGTGAATTTAATACGGTGCAATCATTTTATGGATCTCCCCGTGCCGACTTTGCGTTGCGCTTCGAAAATACTGGTAACGTCCATTTGCGCCCCCAGGGCGATATCACGATTAGCAATATGTGGGGCCAAGAACGTGGAATAATACCTATCAATCGGCAAAATCATTTTGGCAATGTACTGCCTGAAAGCATACGTAAGTTTTCGTTTACATGGGAAGGAGAGTGGTCGCTTTCCGATATCGGCCGACACAAAGCCATCGTTACCCTAGCGTACGGCCAGGACGCTCGTCAGTTTGTCACCAGTACAACGTATTTTTGGTTTGTGCCACTTGTCCCCGTGGCTGTGACGCTCACCTCACTCATACTGTTGATTGGCCTCGTCGTATGGTTAGTGCGGTTGTATGTCCGGCGATTACTTAATGGCGCAGGTTTTTCTACCCACGCTCGACGTCCTTACGTGCAACCTGTCCGACGTAATGGCGACCTCGCCCTAACGCGCACAAGTCGAGAAACGATACGTGCGGATGGGGATGAGCCGGCAGTCCCAAGCACACCCCGGGAGAGTATCGCTGTGATCGCCCGTGACCGTGTAGTGCGTTTTGTTCGTTACACGTACGGGCTAATTGCGGCCGTTTGTGCGCACAGTAAACAGATTCCAATACGGACACAACTACAAGCGTATTGGAAGCCACTGCTTGCCGCTACGGTTGTCCTTGTTTTGATAGCTGCCGTGGTGATGTTTGTGCGAAGTGCACTAACTCCCCAGCGTTCATACAACATAATCTATGAAGATGAGACGGGTGGACAGACCGTGTCTTCTGACGAAATTATCCTTGAAACTCAGCGCGACAATCAGCCCGTTTCTCCAACCATCTCAGGTTCGGCAGGGGAGAGTGAAGTGAAGATTGATATCGTAAACGTCAGTGGTGTGGCTGGTGCTGCAGCAACAGTTGCGCTAGTACTTGAGACGCAGGGGTATACTATTGGCGAGGTAACAACCGACCTCAGCGACATTCAAGGACGCACCGTGATTGTGTATGAGGGTGATACTGGTGATATAGCCCTAGCGCTTAGCCAGCAGCTAAATAACGCACTACTCTCTGCGTATAATGATGGCGGTCGCTCGGGCGCACCGGTCACTATTTATATCGGCACCGATATCGCAGTCCGAGAGTAGAGTGGTGTATACTATTCTCATTACTCACAGTAAGCCCACAGTACTATGGAAAAACGTACAATATTACTGTTCGTAGCATTGTTTGTGATTATAGTGGCAGGTATGTTTACCTTCGCCTATCTTAAGCGCACCGAAGTAGCGACACCACCGTCTCTACAAGTCGATGCAGCGAGTTCAAGCCTGCCGTACGTCACCCGAATCGACGCTAAACACTACTACATTGACGGTGTCCACACCCTCGTTGGGGTTATTGACATGCCTACGCCTTGCGACCTGCTTACCACCGAGTCCCGGGTAATGGAATCCATGCCTGAACAGGTGGTTTTCGACTTCTCTGTAATAAACAATGCCGAATCATGTGTACAGGTGGTGACTGCGCAGAGGTTCAAAGTAAGCGCTCGCGCAGCTAAAGATGCTCGCATGAGCGCAACCTGGCAGGGCCAACCGGTTGAGTTAAATCTCATACCTGCAATGCCAGGCGAGGTGCCGGAAGATTTTGAGTTATTTATAAAAGGTTAGTATCTGTTGTTCCGTATGAAAGCAATCATCATTCCTTTAGCCATTGTATTCGGTAGCGCACTCATAGCGTCGGCTGTATTCTTTAAAGACTATGGCTCAGCAACACCAGCGCCCACACCGTCAGCAGCAGCGCAGCGGCCGGCGGCCGCACCAACTGGACTCCCGAATATTCTCGAAAATGTAGATGCCTTTCGAACCGAAGCACGTCATCTGTACGGAAGTGAAACAGCTGCCATCACCATAGTTGAATTCTCTGACTACGAGTGCCCTTTCTGTGCTCGACTCTCACCAACCTTGAAGAGAATTGTGGATGAATCAAATGGTGCCATTAACTGGGAATATCGCCACCTCCCGCTGCCGATGCACCAGAATGCGTTCCCGGCAGCGATTGCTAGTGAGTGCGTGGCATCGCTCGTGAGCAACGACGCCTTTTGGAAATACTCCGATGTCCTTCTCTCGAACATTGGCAAAGCCAATGCAGCATTTCTGAAGTCTGAAGCAATAAAACTTGGTCTAGAGGGTGCTGCCT
Organism: Patescibacteria group bacterium; assembly: GCA_019750255.1. Taxonomy (GTDB): domain Bacteria; phylum Patescibacteriota; class Minisyncoccia; order Phycocordibacterales; family UBA918; genus OLB19. Next base: position 17,257 of record JAIEOU010000006.1, on the reverse strand, counting down.
ATGATAGCTGTATAGCAGACCCGGCAACCAAAGCCATTGTAGACGCGGATGTGGCGGCAGTGACTAAGTTTGGTCAACAGGGAACCCCATTTTCTATTGTGGTTAACAATGCTGATAAATCTGGACGTCCGGTAGTGGGAGCTGTGCCATATGAACAGTGGAAGGTAGTCTTGGAAACAATTAAATAAGCACATGAACCGAAGTGCGTATGTTGCCGGAGGCTCGCTGCTTCTCACAGTCCTCATATTAGGTTTTTTAACTTATTCAATTAGCACAGAGCGAAAACAGCGTGAACGTGATGTCGCCGCGGATGTTTTGTTTAGTGCGGAGGCTAAGGCTGCGTATAAGGACATGGAAGGTCGAGAGATTAGTCTTGAGACGTATGAAGATGATGTTGTTGTTGTCACCTCGTGGGCAAGTTGGTGTCCCCAGTGTGCCGGCGAGTTAACGCTACTCAATGAAGCGGTGATTGAACGTAATGACGAGCGATTGACGGTCCTTGCCATAAATCGCAACGAACCGAAAGATCAAGCGCAGCGCTTTATAGCGACACTACCTTCGCTCGCGCGTATCAATTTTGTGCTTGATAATCAGGATTTCTTCTTTGGTTCGGTGGATGGTTACGCCATGCCTGAAACCATCTTCTATAACCAGGCCGGGGAAATCGTACTCCATAAACGCGGCAATCTTACCCCCGATGAGGTTAGAAGTGGTTTTGAGGCGGCGCTCAGTAGCGGGGGAGACTAATGAGAGGCGCTAAAGGGGCCCCGAGGACACTGCTATTGCACGATTGTGGGTAATGTGGTTTATTATTTATAGAGTTTTGCCGTAGTGGCGCTTGCGGTTCGGGATTTACTAGGCTTATGAATATCCTTCATAAGCACCGATTCGCAACCACTTCACCATGCGCAAAGCCTTTGGTCTTATAATAACGCTCTTCGCTCTTTCACATTTCTTTTCATCATCGTTTTCTCAATTAGATGACACCGCCACATCGACCCTAAAAACCATCGATGTAGCGGCTGATATCTCACGGGAAAAAATGATTGAACTTAAATGAAGTCCACCAGCCTCGACACCAGTCGGGGCTTTGTTGTTTTAAACTGTGGTACTATAAAACCAATGCCATCAATTCGTCGAGTTGTCGAATATGCCTTCTTCTTCGCGCTTCTCCTTACGGCTGCGTATATGGTGTGGCTTATTGTTGCGCCATTTTTCTCTGCCCTGGCGTTAGCGGTTATCATCGTCATCATTTGCTATCCGCTTTACGAGCGAATTCTGCGTATCGTCCCGAGACAAAACCGTACGCTAGCTTCGTTGTGTACGACGCTGGTTGTAGTGTTGGTGGTGGTTTTGCCACTCGTGCTCATATCTTCAATTCTCGTTCGCGAAGCTGTTTCTTTCTATCAAAGTTTTGGTTCAGGCCAGGAGCTCGCGATTGAACAGTACGTTACGAGTGCTGAGCAAGTAATTCAGCGATTTATACCTGAATTCGAACTAAACGTTACGGAACAACTGCGCGAAAGTGCTGTTTGGTTAACCCGTAACTTAGGAGCAATTTTCGCCGGCACCCTCTCAACGCTTTTTGTTTTCGTCATTGCACTGATTGGATCATTCTATTTTTTCCGCGACGGTAAAGAGTTTTTAAAGCTGATAATTAAAGCTAGTCCGCTTCCCGAACGCGAAGACGCCATTATTTTTGCCCGACTGACACAGGCAGTACGTTCGGTTGTTACGGGAACCGTCCTTATAGCGCTCCTGCAGGGAACTCTTGCAGCAATTGGTTTTACCATCTTTGGAGTGCCGCAGGCTGTTTTGTGGGGTTCTATGGCGGCAGTTGGTGCCCTCATTCCCGGGATAGGGACTATGGTCATTATGGTTCCGGCAGTGGCATTCCTTTTCATTACCGGGTCTCCGGCAAGTGCTGTGGGTTTGATGATTTGGGGCGCTACGGTGGTGGGCACTATCGATAATTTCCTTGGTCCATACCTCATGAGTCGCGGCAATAAACTACATCCGTTTATGACGCTCCTTTCAGCACTCGGTGGTATTGCACTCTTCGGTCCTATCGGATTTATCATTGGTCCTGTTATCATGACTTTGTTCATGGTTTTACTCGAGCTGTATCACCAGTACATCGTAAATGAAGAACCGATGAGTGAGCACGACGCTGATTCCTAACATATGCTTGATCGAAAACACCTGGAACGGGTACTAAAAATTAATGGTGTATCACCGACCGCGAGCAATGATGAAATTCGGACGGTTTTATTGAGTGCACATTATCGGGAAGTCGAAGTTGATGCTGCGTTAGTACTATTACAGTCCAGTGATCAAGGCGTACCGGCGAGCGACACTGACAGCATGCAAAAGCTTCTGCGAACGGACGGTAATTTAAATGCTAAAGAGATATCTAAGCTACTTGGTATCGACATTATTATTCCCGGTTCTACCAGTATGGCAACAAAAGCATCAGACCGCGAGCTATCCTTGGGTCATCATGTTGTTATATGGTCACTAGCAATTATCATCGCGATACTCGGCCTCGGTTTATCGATGTACGCACTTGAGTATGGTTTCTTTCATCCAGCCTCAGTCGTAAGTTTTTATGAAAAGTGGTAAGGAGGTTGTTCTTTCACTCCTAGCTTTTACGTTGATGCTGGTAGCGATCTTTGTCGCCGCCGGAATGGAAAACAATGATGAGCCCATTGTAGAGAGTGAACCACACCGAGCAGTATCGACACCGGCTGGAGCAGATATAAAGCCCATTACTACAGAATTACCGGTCACTGCCACATCATCTTTATGGATGGTTGGTGATGTCATGTTGTCGCGCCAGGTAGGGGAGCGGATGGCGATTCGCGGGGCTGATTTTCCTTGGAAGGCAGTCCGAGATACATTTATAGGAAGTTATGTACTGATTAACTTCGAGAGTTGCTTTTCTAAAAACACTATATTCAACTACGAAGAATCGTTCCGTTTTCCCGTGCAACCTACGGTAGCCGATGCGCTGGCAGACAATGGAATAACCCATGTCTCATTGGCTAACAATCATGCACTCGATTGCGGGCCGCAAGACCTTTCGTTTACGCGAGCAGTCTTTACGGAAACGGGAATAGATTCCTTTGGTCATCCAGTAGAGTTGGGAAGTTCGAGTGTTTCGTATCTTATGCTGGGGAAAACGAGAGTGGCTCTCATTGGCCTTCATACACTGTTTGCTGAACCTTCAACTACTGAACTAAGTGAAACGATAGAAGCAGCCAAGAGCGTGAGCGATATACAAATGGTGTTTGTACACTGGGGTGAAGAGTATATAGAGGAGGCTAGTCCACGTCAGCGTCAACTGGCCAATACGCTTGCCGCCCTAGGGGTAGATATTATCGTTGGCCACCATCCTCACGTAGTCCAACCAGTAGAACGTATAGGTGACACCCTTGTGCTTTATTCGCTCGGTAACTTTATCTTCGATCAATACTTTTCTGCAGCCGTGCAGACCGGGCTCGCCGTTAGGTTTGACATAAAACCAAGCCTAGCGCTCACTCTCCAACCAGTAACTAGTATTGGGTCACAAAACCAACCACGCTTGACCACTAGCACAAGTACCATTTCACTGCTGGGGGCGCTCGCCAAGAGAAGTGATCCTGCACTGGAAGCGGAAATAAGGTCAGGAACGATAGACTTATCATTCCTTGCAACTTCTACGAAATCAGCTATTATTACGCAATAAAAATCTTGATATGGTAAGTAAATTTGAAGCCGTGGGGTTGGGGCTCAGTGTCGCAGTTATGGCGGTGGCACTCTATTTGTTGCGCGTGGAAACGACCGTTCTCGGTGCTCTTGAACATACCGATAACCAAGCGGCGGTGACACAGAGCGCTGTCGTTGTCGGTGCTACCGGAGGTCAGGACGAGCAGGCGCGAGTGCGAGCATTATACGAAGCTGCTGATAATCGAGGTAATCTTGAAAAGCTTGTGATTGAAGACATTACAGTAGGAACTGGGGAAGAAGTCGTGGTTGGTAATACTGTAGCAGTACATTATGTCGGACGACTTCAAAGCGGTGAAGAGTTTGATAATTCACAAAAGCGTGGCGAACCGTTTACCTTTACTGTTGGCGAAGGTCGTGTGATTGCAGGCTGGGAACAGGGTTTGGTGGGAATGAAAGTTGGCGGGAAGCGCATCTTGGTAATTCCAGCAGAGCTAGGGTACGGAAACCGTGCCGTTGGTCCAATCCCCGCTAACTCAACGCTCGTGTTCTCGATTGAACTACTCGAAATTAAGTAGAAATGAAACAACCAGTCACATTTGAGGTGATAAAGCGACAGCCCGGGACACTAGCCCGGGCTGGTGTTATTCATACTCCGCATGGTGATATCGAAACACCGGCCTTTGTGGCAGTAGGAACGCGCGGAACGGTCAAGTCGTTAAAGCCGGAAGACTTGGAGCGGCACGTGGGTCTGCAGATGATCATCTCTAACACCTATCACCTTTTCCTACAGCCAGGGCAGGATGTAGTTAAGGCCTCGGGAGGAATCCACTCCTTTGCGGGGTGGAAGTTCCCCACAATGACCGACTCAGGCGGATTTCAAGTCTTTTCCCTCGGTGCCGCTTTTGGTAAAGGGGTCACTAAGTTCGCCAAAGGCGACGTCAGTACAGAGGGAGAGTATCATGGTCTTAATGTGTATAGTCAGGCGCTCGCGAGCGAACATGGACGGCTCTGTATTGTTGATGAAGACGGCGTAACGTTCACCTCACACATCGACGGTAGTATGCATCGCTTTACGGCCGAACGCTCGATTGATATCCAGCACGATCTCGGAGCCGATATAATCGTGGCGTTTGATGAATGTACGAGCCCGACCGCTGATTACGCGTACCAGAAGGAGGCAATGGAGCGCACCCATCGCTGGGCAAAACGAAGTATTCTTGCCCACAAGCAAAATTACGAAGCGCAACGAAAGCAGGGTCTTTACGGCGTTGTTCAGGGCGGTCGCTATCTTGATCTACGCGCAGAGAGTGCACGAACGCTTTCGGCCATGGACTTTGATGGGTTCGGCATTGGTGGGAGTTTCAGTAAAGCCGACCTCGGTGAAGCGTTGCGAGTTGTAAATGAGGTCCTGCCAGAAGATAAGCCACGCCACCTTCTCGGTATTGGTGAACCCGAAGATATTCTCGAAGGAGTGCGTCTTGGCTGCGACACCTTTGATTGCGTTGCGCCAACCAGGCTCGCGCGGACCGGTACAATCTATGTACACACCACGGGTGGCCCAAAGAAAATAAACCTTAAGAGTGAAAAATATAAATACGACCTGTCACCGCTCGACGAATCACAGACGTGTGAAATTAGCCGGATCCACACAAAGGCATACCTATCACACCTCTTCCGTAGTCACGAAATGCTGGCGGCTCATCTAGCTTCAATACACAACCTTCACTTTATCGTTAACTTCACCAAGCAAGAACGCGAGCGAATTCTGCTATCATAAGCACTAATGTTCACTATCTCTACTGAAAAAACGCCAGCAGGCGATCAGCCAAAGGCCATCGAACTCCTAACAAAGGGGATAGAAGCTGGTCACGAACACCAGACGCTCCTTGGTGTTACCGGATCAGGAAAAACCTTTACGGCTGCAAATATTATTCAGCACGTCCAAAAGCCGACCCTGGTAATTGCGCACAACAAAACACTTGCCGCCCAGCTGGCGCAAGAGTATCGCGACTTTTTTCCACATAATGCAGTGCACTATTTTGTTTCATATTACGATTACTACCAGCCGGAGGCATACATGCCGACGTCTGATACTTTTATTGAAAAGGAGGCGATGATTAATGAAGAAATTGATCGTCTTCGACACGCCTCAACCCAGGCGCTTCTCACCCGTAGTGACGTAATTATTGTAGCCTCGGTATCATGCATTTACGGTCTTGGTTCACCTAATGAGTACGAAAAGGTACACCGAAAAATTGAAAGGGGATACGAGATGAACCGCACGGATATGTTGAGGGTGCTCGTTGCTATGTATTTTGAGCGGACAAATGCGGACCTTACCCCTGGGCACTTTAGAGCAGTCGGCAACACCATTGAAATCATGCCGACAAACGAGCGCTCCATATTTCGACTCAACTTCACCGGAAATACTGTCAGTCACATTACAAAGATTGACGGGGTAACTCGGGCGATAATTGAGGAGCCAGAAACATTTTTCTTATTTCCCGCCAAGCACTTTGTGACGCCCGAGGATGAGCGAAAGGTAGCCATTGCCGACATTAAGCTCGAGCTCGATACCCAGCTTAAGAAATTTAAGGTCGAAGGAAAATTACTTGAAGCTGAGCGACTCCGGCGACGTACCGAGCACGACCTTGCACTCATTCGCGAAGTCGGTTTTTGTAACGGCATTGAAAACTATTCTCGCCATTTTGATCGTCGAAAACCGGGTGAGGCACCGTACACTCTTCTTTCATACTTTCCTCATACCAAGGAAGGGAAGCCTGACTTCCTAACCATTATCGATGAGTCGCACGTAACCTTGCCACAAATTGGCGGCATGTACGCGGGTGACCGGTCACGTAAGGATACGCTCGTCGAACACGGGTTTCGACTACCGAGTGCCGTTGATAACCGCCCGCTTAACTTCAGCGAGTTTGAAGCCCGCGTGGGGCAGCGGATCTACACGTCAGCCACTCCCGGTAAGTACGAGTACGCGAAAGCCGAAGCGACGAAAGTGCCGATGATTGAACAAATTATTCGCCCGACCGGACTCATAGATCCCGAAATTGATTTGCGGCCTATTACCGAGAAGGGTACGTACCCCGGGCAGGTAAAGGATTTTATCCTAGAAGCGGAAAAAATTATTAAGCGCGGGGCGCGTGTGCTCACGACCACACTAACAAAGAAGATGGCCGAGGACCTCTCAGAATTTCTTTCCGACCGCAAAATTAAAACTAAGTACATTCATAGCGATGTGGAGACATTAGAACGAATTGAAATTCTCACTGATTTTCGTAAAGGAATTTTTGACTGTCTCGTTGGAGTAAACCTTTTGCGTGAAGGACTTGACTTACCTGAAGTAGAACTGGTGGCCATCCTCGACGCCGATAAGCAAGGGTTTCTCCGTAGTCCGACGGCACTCATCCAAACGATTGGTCGGGCAGCCCGTAACGTTAATGGGCGAGTTGTGCTCTATGCTGACGAAATGACTCCAGCCCTCACCTACGCCATTGGTGAAACTACACGACGCCGGGCTATTCAGGTAGCTTACAACGAAAAGCATGGGATTACGCCGCAGACGATAGCTAAAGAGATTAAATCAATCGCTGACCAGCTTCGTACTGAGCATGATCAAACAGTTGATACCTTGCTCAGGGTAGATATGGATCTCTTCAAGAAAGATCCGAAGGGCACGATGAAAGAGAAACGTCGCCAGATGGAAGAAGCGGTTGCAATTCTTGACTTTGAAACAGCGGCAATCATCCGGGATGAAATTAAAATCTTAGAAGCCTCTCTCGGTAAAAAAAAGGCCCCAGGAAGGGGGCGCATGAAGAAACCCCGACAGTAACGCACAGACCTTCTCCCCATCAGTCATGAAGTGAGCGATCGCTTTTCCCGTATACTACCTATAATGGCTGAAAAACCAGCTAAGAAATCGTCTCCGGCACGGGCGCCTAGGGTCGTGGGTAAAAAAGCTTCTTCTAAAGAGGTTATTCCTTCTGTGCAAAGGAAACCACGCTCTACTAAGGTTACTCCAGCAAAAAAGAAGAGTGACGACGAGTTGCGTCAGGAAGTTGCCCAAAGGGTGGTGCGGAAAATTTTTGATGAAATTGGATTACCTGAAGCGGTGCATGTACGCGTCGCGGCGAAACCTGCTACACAACCAAGAGCCAAGGTCTTCACAACCGTAGCAGAAACGGTCACGTTGGCTACACACGATACTGAGGTGATGCTCCCTAGTAATGCCAGTGCTCGTGTACTAGCCAAGGCTGCTGCCCTGCAACAGTGGTACCGTAGTCGTTTTCCCGATTACGTTGCAAAGGGGGCTACGAGACTCGGTATCGTGTTTCTGTTATGTGGGGGTCTGGGCATGGCTCAATTTACTTTCACCTATTTTCCAACGTGGCATACGGTACAAACGGCTCTCCTCTGTGGTGCAGTTGAGTGCGCTAACAGTACACTGTTGCCGACTACACCAGCTATTGGAACACCTGATTCACCAGTCATTAATACAGCCGGAGTACCGACCATTTTGACTATTCCAGCCCCGGCAGTTAGTTTTATTGCCAAACCACCAGCCATAATTGAGTCCCCGGAACGTTTAGTGGTTCGCGCCGAGTACATCTCCTCACTTGAGGTGATTGCCCAGTCGCGTGTCACGAACAAGTCCGTAGTGCTTGCACGCTCTGGCGAACCAGTGGGCCCCGACTATAGCTATGAGCTCCAGCCTACAAATTTTGATCCAGGCGAATATGATGTCCGAGCCAAGGCGGTAGCCGCTCGTGATGGCAGTCAAATATTAGTTACTGGTCCACGCTTTACAATTCCAACTCGCACAACACTCTCGAGCACGATTTCTATTTCTGAGACTGAAGACGGTAACGAACCTGCGCTTGAGTCAATATCACTGCGCACGACGACAGATGCCAGTGCTCCTATAGCGTCTTCGACAAGCACGATGGCACCAATAAATGCTGAGCCTCAGGTAGTAACCGCCCCCCTGCAAGGGCTTGCACTCTCCCTCTCTCGTCCAGAAAGTGGCGTGGTTTTGTTGTCGCTGCTATCACCAGACGCCCTTTCGGTTGAGCTTTTTGCACAACGCAGCAATGCTACAGCCCCTTACTTTTTGGCTTCTGCACGGAAGCTAGAGGAGGGGAGATGGATACACCGGCTGTCATTAAGTAGTCTGCCAGTAGGTAACTATTTCATTACGGCCCGAGTCAAAACACCGGCCGGCATGTTTACATCGCGCGGAGTTGTCATTGAAGTAAGTGCCCCGTCGCTACCTCCAGTCGCCACCACGACCGCTGTGCGACCGGCGACAACCAATACGGCAGAGACCATTACTGAACTTAAGGAGAGTGCGATTCCACCACCGCCACGCACGGCGTATTTTGCGCCAGCAATAACACCAGGGCTCATCGAGGTGCCGGGGAGTAGCCAAGTGAGTAGCGGTACTGTTCCGAGTGTGGCTCAGGCAGAGATCATACCCGCCAGACCTGTCGAGACGGCGGTTATGAATCCTCTCATAGAAAGCATCTTCGAATCACAGGAGGACTCTCTGAACGATCTGCTTATGCGTTATGCCTCAGCGTTTCAGTCGGGGGACAGTGCCCTGCAGGCCCTCATAAACGAAGAGCTAGAACGGACTCGTAGCGTAATGGTCGAGACTGCCATCATAGAGGGGGAATCCTCAGTAACGGCCACAGAACTTGATGCGACTATCGCTGACGAGTTTGGCAGACTCAAGGAACGAGTTGAAACTTTTGAGTCGCTCCTGCGTGACCGTAGTGGGAATAGCGCGGCTGTCGATACCGATCAGGATGGGCTATCTGATTTTGATGAGGAGACCCTTTATGATACCGATCCGCTTCGGTCCGACTCTGACAGTGACGGTGTTTCTGACGGCGCTGAGATTATGCGTGGATTTAATCCACTCGATAGTGTAGCTGAAGCACTTCTCGCCTTTACCTCACCAAAGGAGTTTGGAATTGTTCGAGACGACGTATTGCGGATTGAAACTGTCACACCAATAATTGAATCGGATGAGACACGAGGCCAGCCAGACATTCAGGCCGAGATAAGGGGCGTTGCGCTCCCTAATAGTTATGTGACACTATTTATTTATAGTACGCCAGTGATGGTGACACTGAGAACAGCTGCTGATGGTAGTTTTGTCTATCAGTTTGATAAAGAACTGGAAGATGGGGCGCATGAAATATTCGTAGCGGTAACAGATAATACTGGCGATATTATTGCAAAAAGTGCTCCCTTCAGTTTTGTAAAGCAGGCCGAAGCCTTTACCGTTACCGATGCAGATGCGACAACGGTGGCGTCCACTGAAGGAATTATTACCCCTTCAGTAAAGGATCTGTACAACATGGTTCTGGCGATGGGTGTGCTTGCCTTCGGTCTCATTCTTCTCATTATTGGGATGGCAATGCGACGAAACTCGGTGGTTACTGGAGCACAGACAGCAACCACTGGCAGTGCATAAAACGAAACTATGATTCGGCGCACCGTAACACTTACTGTTCGGGGCTGGCAGCACTTGCGTCAGCACTCGGAGTTGTGGTTCGTGGCCGTACTGGCAATTGCGCTTCCGCTTTTAATTCTCTCCTCAACCGTGAGCGTACTCAAGACCGCCACTGTTACCACTACTGGAACGGAACGGTCACGTGTCGCCACCATTCAATCGGTCGTTGAGGAGGTATTATTGAACGACGAAACCAACACTGCACTCCTGTCAAGGATTATCACCGCTCTACCGCTAGAGCACAGCGACATCCGTACCCTGACGGTTGTAAAAGAAGGGGTGGACGGTTTGGTATTCCACACTGCGCCGGATGGAACAACCGGAGGGTTGGTGGTAAAGAGCGACGAACTCTACCGAGTATCTCTCACGAAACCCGGCGAATCGTTTATCTTTGAAGTAGAATCCAATGGCGAACGACGTTGGCGGGTCTATCGAGCAGTTGAAACTACGGAAAACAGATATTACATATATTCTGAGCACTCCCGCGCCGCACACGACGCTCGCTTCGCTAACCACCTCTGGGGCACCTATGTACTACTTTGCTTTGTAGTGCTCTTTTTGCTAGCCTTCGCCTACTGGAGCGCACGGCAAATTGATTACAAGGCCCGGTGGAAACATAGCCAAGAGGCACTGCGCGAGCATGAGTTATTTACGAGTTCCATCGTGCACGAGCTGCGAGCGCCTCTCACTGCGCTGCGTGGGTACGCCAGCATGATTGAAGAGGCTGCCGACGTACCGCAGTCATACCGAACCTACGCTGATCAGATTAAACGCTCGGCCGCTCGCCTCATCGCTCTCGTAAGCGACTACCTCGAGGTAACGAAGCTCCGTTCGGGTACAAGCACTGTCTCGCTTGCACCTACTGATATCGTTTCGGTAATTAGAGACGTAGTAGAGGAGCTCAGGTCGAGCGCAAGCGAAAAGCGTCTGTCGCTTACCATCGACGCTCCCGAGGCCATGACACTAAGTAGCAACGAAAAACTATGTACACAAATTGTGACCAATCTGCTAAGTAACGCAATAAAGTATACCGAAGCCGGATCAATCTTCGTTTCGGTAACGGAAGAGGCTCAAGCTGTTGAGGTGCGCATACGCGACACCGGTCCCGGCATGTCAGCCGATGACCAGAAGCGACTATTTGCTCCGTTCTCTCGGGTGGGCAATACTGCCACAAGTACCATCACCGGCAGTGGACTTGGCATGTGGATTACCAAACTCATGGTCGAACAACTTGGTGGCACAATCGGCGTTGAGTCCATTAAGGGAGTAGGGACCCACGTAGTGGTGCGCTTCAAAAAAGACCGTAAATAGGCTATACTAGAACAATTTAAGGTAATAGGTTCGAACTACTTGTGGCAAAAAAACCAACTCCAAAAACTAAAACATCGTGGGAGGAAGATGGCGGGCGCGCAAACGCCGGCAAGATTATTGTGCGTGGTGCTCGCACCCACAATCTCAAAAACGTTACCGTAGAAATGCCACGCGGGGCAATGATTGCCATAACTGGCCCCTCAGGCTCCGGAAAGTCGTCACTTGCCTTTGACACCATTTTTGCCGAAGGCCAACGTCGATACGTAGAATCCCTTTCCCCGTATGCACGACAATTTCTGAATAAGATGCAAAAGCCAGATGTAGACGAAATTTCTGGTTTATCTCCGGCAATTTCTATTGACCAAAAGTCCGCCTCGCGAAACCCACGCTCAACCGTTGCTACGATTACTGAAATTTACGATTACCTGCGCATTTTGTATGCGCGTGTTGGTCAGCCCTATTGTCTCGATACTGATGTTCCGATTCAGAAGCTATCCCAAGATGAGATCTTGGGCATTGTGCTCAAATCAATCGAAGACCGCGAAGTGTCTGCAGCCAAGAAAAATGCCGAGAAAGTCATGGGTATCGAACTTTCTAAGGGTCGAGTTTCGATTTTTGCACCCGTTGTCGTAGGCCGGAAGGGTGAGTATTACCAACTCCTCTATGATCTCCTTGGTAAAGGCTACGAAGTAGTCAAGATCGATGGTCAGATTAAGCGCTTACGGGAAAAGATTGAACTGACCAAAACCCAACGTCATGATATTGATGTTCTCGTTGACGAAATTTACGTCAGTGAATTCTCTGATGACCCTAAGGGTTCGCGTGAGCGTTTATCTGAAGCGGTAGAAATGGCACTCAAGGAAGCTAATGGTCTTGTAAAGGTACAAAGTCCGGACGGTACTGAACGAACACTTTCGGCTAAGTTTATTTGTCCCATTGACGGCTCGTCTTTTCCGGAAGTTGAGCCACGTCTTTTCTCTTTCAATTCTCCATACGGGGCGTGTCCAGAATGTAATGGTCTTGGGGTAGTCGGTATTTTTCAAAATGACACCTGTCCGGCGTGTAAGGGCGCTCGTCTGCGGCCGGAGGCGCTCCGTGTGTACTTGGGCGGCGATGGTAAGAAGAATTTAGGAATGAACATTGTTGGCTTTACCGCCATGACGGTTAAGGAAGCGACCGCCTTTATCGCGAGTCTAGAACTCACAAAAAAACAACAGGATATTGCGTGGCCGGCGCTGCGTGAAGTTATCGAGCGCCTCGAGTTTATGAATAATGTCGGTATTGAATACCTCACGCTTGATCGACGAGCCAATACGCTCTCTGGTGGAGAAGCGCAGCGCATCCGACTCGCTTCACAGCTGGGTTCTGGTCTTGTGGGAGCTCTGTATGTGCTCGACGAACCGACGATTGGACTGCATCAGCGCGATAATGATCGCCTGATTAAAACGCTTCAGGACCTGCGCGACTTAGGCAACACCATCATTGTGGTAGAGCACGATGAGGACACCATTTATGCTGCCGACTACATCATTGATGTGGGTCCCGGGGCAGGGGTGCATGGCGGAAATATTGTTGTGTCGGGATTCCTACAACCGCTACTCGACGCCCAAAAAAATCCATCCGGTTCGGTAACCCTCGATTATTTGCGTGGTACCAAGCGTATCCCCGTACCGCATCGGCGCGAAGCTGAGCGCGGTAGTATCAAGGTCCGTGGTGGCAAGGCCTTTAATATTAAAAACCTTAACGTCGACATTCCGCTTGGTCGCCTTATTTGCGTAACAGGAGTATCGGGATCAGGTAAGTCAACCTTCATGTACGAAATTGTTGACCGTAACTTGAAGTCTCGTTTAGAAAAGCGTCACCGTACCCCTCACACCTATAACTGCGCAAGTTTTACCGGCACTGAGTACATTGGTCGCTCGGTGCTCATTGATCAGTCTCCGATCGGCCGCACTCCGCGTAGTAACCCGGCGACGTATACGGGGGCATTTACGCACATACGGGACTTATTTGCTGCCTCGGGTGAAGCGCGGGCACGTGGTTGGAAACCTGGCCGCTTTAGTTTCAATGTGAAGGGTGGTCGCTGTGAGGCCTGCCAGGGTAATGGCGAGATAGCTGTCGAAATGCACTTCCTTCCGACGGTGTACGTTACCTGTGACGTCTGTGACGGAAAGCGCTTTACCAAGGAAACGCTTGAAGTAACCTACAAGAAGAAAGATATCGACGAGGTACTGAATATGACCCTCGAAGAAGCGCATCAATTCTTTATCGACGTACCTTCGGTTCAAGAACGCTTGCACAGCCTACTTAACGTAGGCCTCGGGTATTTGAAGTTAGGCCAAAGCGCCACCACGCTTTCTGGAGGTGAAGCGCAGCGAGTAAAAATTGCTTCAGAACTCTATAAGCCTCACACGCAAAAGACGATGTATTTGCTCGATGAGCCAACGATTGGTCTCCACTACGAGGATGTAAAGAAACTGATTGAAATCCTTCAGGAATTGGTGAATAAAGGCAACACTGTAATGGTTATCGAGCACAACCTCGACCTCGTAAAGTGTGCCGACTACATTATTGATATCGGACCTGAAGGTGGCCGTGGGGGAGGGGATATCGTGGCCAAAGGTACTCCTGAAGAAGTTGCGCGCATTGATAAGTCTTATACAGGACGTTATCTGGCAAAGATTTTAGAAAACTAGTGCAGTAGAGAGACTGCAGTGATACATTACCGACTACTGCTGACCGGGACACTCACGTCGACACACCATCATCCAAAGAGCTTCACGTTGAGCGATAGACCGTAGTTGATTCCGTAACGTCGCCCATACAAAAAGAAGCATTGGTACATCTCGAGCCTTTAAACAGGAGGCATCAGCACCAGTAGACGGCGAAAAATAAACATAGGTGATACAGATCGAGCCTGACACAAGCGTTTGCGATGTATCGAACCCGTACGTATACTGCCGTATAAAATGACATTTGATGAATACAAAGCCACCTATAAAGACATGCCCGCCACCCCTGGGGTGTACTTTTTCTTTGGGCCACAAAAAAAGTTGCTCTATATTGGAAAGGCCACTTCGCTCAAACACCGGGTACGCAGCTACTTTGCGCCTGACCTGAAAGAAAAGCGCAGTCAGCTGATCGAAAACATGGTGACCGATGCCGTGAGTATCGAATGGACGGCGACCGACTCTGTGCTCGAGGCGCTCATTCTAGAAACAAACCTCATTCGCACTCATAAGCCACGCTGCAACACGCGCAGTAAAGACGACAAGAGCTACAACCACCTCGTGATTACGAAGGAACAGTGGCCCAGGGTGCTTGTGATTCGCGGCAAAGACTTGCACGAACGGTTTGAAACGAATGACATTCAGTACCATTTTGGCCCCTTCCCGAGTGGGCAGCTGTTTCGAGAAGCCCTTAAGATCGTTCGAAAAATATTCCGTTTCTACGACACACCGATTCCGGTAGGGGAGGAGCGTACCAAGCTCGAGCGCGGGAAAATCGACTTCAATCGTCAGATTGGCCTTTACCCGGAAGCCCATGAACATGCCGAGTATGTTCGAACCATCCGTCACATCAAGCTTCTGTTTCAGGGCAAGAAGCCCGAGCTGATACGAGAACTCGAACGCGAGATGAAGGCGCTTGCCAAGATCGAACGATTTGAGGAAGCTAACATGTGCAAACGACGCATCTTCGCGCTTACTCACATCGAAGATGTCGCGCTTATTAAATACGACAGCGAACGCTTTGCCGGTGGTGGAGCCTTCCGAATCGAAGCATACGATGTAGCACACATGGGTGGAAAGAATATGGTAGGGGTAATGACAGTGATTGAGGACGGTCAACTCAAGAAAAGTGACTACCGAAAGTTCACCATTAAGTCTCTTCAAGACGCCAACGATCCCGCTGCTTTGCGCGAACTTCTTTCTCGCCGACTCCAACACCCAGAGTGGCCTCTGCCGCAGCTCATTGTGGTGGATGGCGGAACAGCGCAAGTGAATAGTGCTGAGCGGACTATTAGCGAGACTAATCTGGCAATTCCGGTGGTAGCCGTTTTAAAAGACGAACGTCATAAGCCTAAAGATATTTTAGGAAATAAAACATTAATTAATCTACACAAGCTCGAAATTCTGCATGCCAATGCTGAAGCACATCGCTTCTCGATTGCCTTCCATCGCCTTATCCGCGGTCGCGCACAGCTCACCCCGACACCCAAAAAGACGCGTGATATACTTTCCACATGAGCCATAAACGCGTTGCGGTTTTACGTGGCGGCCCCAGTGCCGAGTATGATGTTTCTATGATTACCGGTGCGGCTGCAATTGCGGCGCTTTCCGAGCTCGGCTACATGGTCAAAGATATTATTATCACCCGTCAGGGCGAATGGCTCGACCAGGGCTTTGTCCGTAACCCCGAGCAGCTTATAAACGGCATCGACGTGGCCTTTCTCGCTCTCCATGGCGCTTACGGCGAAGACGGTACAGTACAAAAGATTTTTGAGCGTCACCGCATTCCTTTTACCGGCAGTCGCTCGTTTCCGTCAGCTGTGGCATTTAATAAAATTCTGACCAAGCGGGCACTAGAAAGCCACGGCATCAAAATGGCCAAGCACCAGCAGCTTTCACAGAACGACGTCACCGATGTTATTGAAACCGCCCGTGCTATCGCGAGTGATTTTGGCCCACAGTACATCATCAAGCCAATCGCTAGTGGATCATCCGTCGGCACCATGTTCGTCCGCGACGCAGCCCTGCTCCCGCAAGCACTTGAAGATGCGCTCAAGCAGTCTGGAGAGGTAATGGTGGAAGAGTTTATTCGCGGCCGGGAAGCGACCTGCGGCGTGCTTGAGGGTTACCGTGGCGAACGCATTTATGCGCTACCGGTGGTGGAAATCATTCCTCCTGATGCCGCCGGCTTCTTTAACGCCGAGGTTAAGTACAATGGCGCTACTCAAGAAATCTGCC
Organism: Patescibacteria group bacterium; assembly: GCA_019750255.1. GTDB lineage: Bacteria > Patescibacteriota > Minisyncoccia > Phycocordibacterales > UBA918 > OLB19. Next base: position 736 of record JAIEOU010000006.1, on the reverse strand, counting down.
CCGCCCGCTTCACCTACCACGAGAAGGCGCAGATTGAAGAGATTGCCCGCTTCGTACACGACGAGCTCGGTCTTTCCCAGTACTCCCGCAGCGATTTTATTCTGCGTGACGGCCGACCTTATTTTCTCGAAGTAAACACATTGCCTGGCCTCACCGCCGAGTCGCTTTTTCCAAAAGCCATGAAGGCCGTTGGCGGCGACCTTAAACAACTCATCAAACACTTGATCGAAACGGCTGAGTGTTAAAACGCATATAAAGAAAGGGCCTCGCAGATGCGAATGGCCCAAGTGGGGAAGGGGAGGTCTCTCAGGAGTTCATCAAGATATTCAAGATATTGATGGTCGAGAAGAATAAGAGAACAAGGCCGCAAAAAGCAATGATTAGAGCGAAATAAAACGGGCCTAAGCTCATAAAGAGCCGATCCAGTTCATCGGGTCGAAGTGAGTTCACGGACGAGGTGTACTTATTCACTCTCCTCATTCGGGTGATGTGGTTGTGAGCGGCATAGACGGCGCCGCAGAGGAACATAACGAGCCAGACCAGCCAGTAGGTTTCGACATCATACACGGCGCAATCCTTTCAATGTGTGGTGCCTCTAGTGGAAGGGTATGTACTCTATTACTATAAAATAAATGATTTGCGCAGTCAACCTTTGAAATCTTAGACTCAAACCCCAACTGCACTAATACCAAATAGTTTAGCAAACGATTCTTCTGGTGTCTCCCAGTTTAATGTC
>JAIEOU010000001.1 GCA_019750255.1 Patescibacteria group bacterium | reverse complement strand
ATCTGTTCACGTTCGCTAGGCGATAGTTGCTGGTACATGGTTGTATCTTAACGTGCGGTTGGGGGTTGAGAGTGGCACGGAATTTATTTGACATTTATAAGAAATGTCCTATTATAAAAACGGGAACAAGGGGAGGCAGTCATGCGAATCTGCATTGTGTTACTCGCGTTAGCGGTTATGGGGTGTGGCGCTAGAGAGCAGTCGAGTATCGTGGCAATTCCGGTCGTGAGCCGGGTGCCGCACAGTTCATTTTTCTATCCACCACGAGAACCGGCCTGTTATTCCACTGACGCTCGCGCACAGCATCTCGTTCTGTTCACGCTCGGTGGGGAGGCGCACTACTATCACCGTGATGCGTCGACGAGCGAGTGGATCGGAAATCTTGGAGTTAGGCGTGTGCTCACCACCATGCAGTTTGCGGAAGGCGAGCGCACACGCACGGGGGTGATTCAGGGGTTCAGCGATACTATCCTCACTATCCGCTTCGTGGACGGGAGGCAAGACTACTTCGTCTTTCCAAGCGCTTTCACTCTGAGCTCGTTTCTTGGGCGGATTGTCGGACCGCGAGGAGTGCCGAGCCGAGAGCTGCGCCGGACCGCAATTATTGCCCTCGACAAACCATGTGGGGAAGCCTCTAGCAGGGAATAATTGTAAGAAGGAAGGACGTACTGTGGCCGGCGCGACACCTTCGCGCCGGCCATTATCGTATTGTCCAGACCCCATGCTTGCATAATTCTTTAGCATCTGTATAATGCTCCCACTGTTCGTTTGAGGTTGGATCTGAGGCGATTTTTACGCCTCGTAAACGGGTTCACCCGGGTCACCAATTTCGAAAGGGAACGAGTGCATTTTGATAATTGAATAGCCGATTATGATGAGCAATATCGTAGTCGAACATATTAGTTTTATGTACTTTATTAAAAGTACTTGAAACGGTATGCATCAACAAAAAATTGAATAAGGCAAAGGATGTAAGCAATCTTCGGATTGTAGTTTCTTTTGTCTTATCCTTAGGTAAAAAATAGTGTGCTCGAGCGCGCAACTAGTACAGAAGCGCAATGCTCGCACACGCAAGGTACTGAAGCTTTTGCTTCAGCTACCCTGTCTTAAATTAGAGTTTGATCCTAGCTCAGGATGAATGCTGGCGGCGTGGATGAGGCATGCAAGTCGAATGGGTTTAGGCCCATGGCAGACGAGGTAGGAACACGTAGGTACGTACCCCAAAGTCAGGGATAATCCGCCGAAAGGCGGGATAATACTTGATGGTCTCTTCGGAGTAAAGATTTATCGCTTTGGGAACGGCCTGCGGGCTATCAGCTTGTTGGTAAGGTAACGGCTTACCAAGGCTACGACGGCTAGGGGAGGTGAGAGCCTGACCCCCACCGATGGAACTGCGACACGGTCCATACTCCTACGGGAGGCTGCAGTCGAGAATCTTCCGCAATGGACGAAAGTCTGACGGAGCGACGCCGCGTGGTGGATGAAGTCCCTCGGGACGTAAACACCTTTTATGAGGGAGGAAATTTTGACGTTACCTCATGAATAAGGGGCTCCTAACTCTGTGCCAGCAGGAGCGGTAATACAGAGGCCCCAAGCATTATCCGGATTTACTGGGCGTAAAGGGTGCGTAGGCGGTTATATTAGTCAGGTGTTAAATCTTTGGGCTCAACCCAAAAATCGCATTTGAAACGGTATAACTAGAAGAAGTCAGAGGCAAGCAGAACTCACGGTGTAGGGGTGAAATCCGTTGATATCGTGGGGAATACCAAATGCGAAGGCAGCTTGCTGGGACTCTCTTGACGCTGAGGCACGAAAGCGTGGGTAGCGAAGCGGATTAGATACCCGCGTAGTCCACGCCCTAAACGCTGTCTGTTGGTTTTTAGGAGTATCGACCCTCTTAGAGACGAAGCTAACGCGTTAAACAGACCGCCTGGGTAGTACGATCGCAAGATTAAAACTCAAAGGAATAGACGGGGGCTCGCACAAGCGGTGGATCATGAGGCTTAATTCGTCGATAAGCGAAAAACCTTACCGAGGCTAGAAACCATACTGCACGCTCTGGGAAACCAGAGAATCCTTCGAGGGTGTATGGCAGGTGATGCATGGCCGTCGTCAGTTCGTGGCTTGAGCTGTTCCCTTAAGTGGGGAAACGAACGCAACCCTCGTTGCCTGTTACAAGTGTCAGGCGAGACTGCTCCCTCACGGGAGAGGAAGGTGAGGATGACGCCAGGTCAGCATGTCCCTTGATGCCTCGGGCTGCACTCGTGATACAATGGTTGGTACAACGGGACGCAATGTGGTAACACGGAGCAAATCCTTATAAAGCCAATCTCAGTTCGGATTGGGGTCTGCAACTCGACCCCATGAAGCCGGAATCGCTAGTAATCGTGGATCAGCATCGCCACGGTGAATACGTTCCCGAGCCTTGTACTCACCGCCCGTCAACTCAAGGGAGTCGGGAGTACCCGAAGTCCCACCTCGCGTGGGCCGACGGTAAACTCGATGACAGGGAGTAAGTCGTAACAAGGCACGGCTAGCGGAAGCTGGTCGTGGATTAATTCCAATTGGACACGTCGTTGTGGCTTGGTAACAAGTTCACATATAACGGCTAATTGGTCGATATTATGTGCCTCAATTGAGCACATAATGAGTGATGATACTCAACACTCTGAAGTGGTATCAGACGCTTGGGAAAGACCAGGACCTTAGGATAAGACAAAAGAGCACTTCAAGCTTCTTTTGCAGCTGAACAATTTTTAATGCAAGAAAAAGCTGCACGATTCCTAAAAAACCGTGCAGCTTTTCCGTATCTCGCTCACTTCAAGCTACCGGTACTGCGAGCAGGGACTGTTTGGAATGCCAATCAAATAATCGGGGCAGGGTGGTGGGGTGACATCTAGACCAAGGGAAGTCGTTAGTATTTCCACTACCCCCCAGAACACAAAGATAAGAATGAAGGCGGCTAAGCTGTATACAATCTGTGCTTTAGCATTATCGTGGCTTTTTTCATCTCCCCCTTTTATAACAAAAAAGCGAATCATGTTGATGACAAAAATCAAGAAAGCGATTCCGAGGAGAAAGGGTATGACGACAATCGTGAGGAACTGAGGAATGAGGATAACGTAATCAAAGAGACTCTGTTGCATGATGATTCGATAATACTATGGCCGTGCAGGGCTGTCGCCCTGACTGTGCACACGTCCCCCTGATGTAATGGGCTGTGTCATAATTATGCAATATGGAATTATTTCTTGTGGTCGTTGTGGCGATTATTATCATCCAACTATTTTGGTTGCGCACACGGGTGCTGAACTTAGAAAAGCAGCTCCGCCAGGTAGCCGAGGGTGCCGTGCGGTCGCCCAGTGCGGCGGTAGGCGATGCCGATGCTTTTATGGCTGCGACTGCCCACCCTGAACTTCTTCTCTATATTAAGGACCAGTTTGCCCGTGGAGCAGTGCGCAGTGAGGTTGAGGCCTCGCTCGTCGGGAGTGGCTGGGCAGCAAACGATGTGGCTACTGCTTTTTCATACTTGGCCACGGTTCGGAGTCGGTCCCTTGCGCACGTGGACGCTCCGCCCACGGGGCCCGACGCTGCCGAACGGTTTTTCCTCTGGTTGCGTGATGATTGGTTATTAAAACTTGGCGCACTGCTCTTGCTCATTGCACTAGGTTGGTTCACGACCTACGCCTTTATGAAGGACTGGATTGGCGATGCGGGACGCATTTCGATAGGGTTGTTGGTAGGAGCGGCGTTTCTCGTCGTTGGAGCGTGGAGGATTACTGCTCATCGTCATCAGGGAGGAGTGTTTCTCGTCGTTGGTTCAACCACGATTCTACTCACCACCTTCGCTGCGCGGACGCTGTACGATATCTTCACTCCCGTTAGCGCACTGGCAATTATGTTTCTTGCTACGGCATTTGTTGCCACCATGAGTGTGCGCTACCGCAGTCAGGTCTTGGCGTACGTGTCCTTAGTGCTCGCCGCTCTGGCGCCCCTCTTGACCTCGAGTGCGGAGCCAAGTTTTGTGAGTCTTTTCGCTTACTTGTTTGTGGTGGTTCTTGGCACGCTTGGGGTGGTGGTAATGACAGGACAGCGGGGCTTGGTAGTGGCAGCTCTCGGTATTATTTTTATGTACAGTCTGCCACACCTCGGTGGCTATAATAGTCCCGACACCCCAACACTCTTGTTGTTTGCCTTTGGCTTTGCCGCGCTGTTTTTCCTCATCCATTCGGCTGGACTGTTGCGAGCGGGGGATAAAGAAGGGAGCGCAGACCTGGTAGCGGCAGCCGGCAATGGCCTCTTCTTAATCTGTTGGATTATGGCAGTGGCCCCAGCGGTGTGGCAGAGTCTTTTACTCTCTGCGTGGATGGTGCTGTTTTTGGTCGGTGCGTTTTTAGTCTACCGCCACACCGGACGCAGGGAAATTTTCTACGTCTACTCTGGTGTCGGCCTCGTTATGCTGGCCGCGGCGACCGCGGCCGAGCTGTCTGGCCCAGCCCTCGTCATTGCGTACACTATTCAGGTCGCGGTTGTGGTAATTGTTTCGTATCTTCTCTTGCGTAGTGCAGAGGGAGCAGAGCGAACCTCGCTTCTCTTTACGGTGCCTGTACTGCTTGGGATGCCCAGCCTCGGCGCTACTGCTGCTTGGCGAGGGGGAGTTGTCCATGATGACTTTTTTATCTTGGTTGTTCTTACTTGTGCGTTTATTCTTACCGGTACATTCTTCCTGGCTCGGGCGCGGGAAACAGGCGAAGTGGTACTAGAGCGGCTTGGCGGGGTGCTCGCGATTATCGGATCACTCTATGTCTATGTATTGCTCTGGCGGGTACTCCATGTCGTGTTACCATCGAGCCTCGCGGTGATGACTGCGCTCGTTATGTACACGGTCGTTGGCATTACTGCCTATCTTTCTGGGCTCTCAACTAATAAAAAGCTCATCAAACTCTATGGCGGAGCCCTCGTTTGTTTCGTGGTACTGCGCCTACTCCTTGTCGACGTGTGGCATATGGAGATGGCGGGACGGATTATCACCTTTGCGATTGTGGGAGTATTACTTATGAGCACGGCTTTCTTAGGTAAGCGTAAACAATAAACAACAATTACTATGAAAATTGTACTGCTCGGTGCGTATCTCCTTATGAGCGCCACAATGGTGTCTGCGCAAACCCCACCACTTGAGTATGGTGGCACATCTCCGGTTCCGCTCGACTGTGAGCCCCAGTGTGCCTTTCGGTCATACATCGATGCTGCTGACCCAGAGGTGCTAGTGCCAACGGTTGTAGAGCAGTCCCTCCCTTTGGTGGAGGATACATTTAGCGTTGTGGCGGTGTTTGATACGATTCTCGAGCAGTTTGTCCCCAGTCGTTTTACCACCACAGAGCAGCAGTACCCGGTACAGTTCGAGGTCTTCGCGGTGGACGGTTCGACCATACCACTGCTATATGACGGGAGTCTCGAGAATGCCTACAATTTTCCTTTAGCACCTGGTTCGGAGGGTGGTCGCGTCACTCTCCGGTTGCGATCGGCAGAGACTGCTGCTGTTTCAGCACTGGTACTTTCACTCGCTGAAAATGTTACATCACCGCGTACCATCGCCATCAATGCACTCACCACTGCCGGTGAAGAGGTGGTGCTCGCACCGTCCATCTTTCCCGACAGGGGAGCGATTCGTTTTCCTGAAACCACCGCACAGGAATTTATTGTGACATTTACCTACACGCAGCCCCTGCGCGTGACTGAATTAGGTCTGCATGAAAAAGATCCGACCAGTGAGGCGAGATCGTCGGTGCGGTTCCTTTGGCAGCCGGGCTCGCAATACCGCATCTACCTGGCTCCAGACCGATCGGTTTCTGTGCCAGTTGGGGAGTCGCCAAATCTTGCTGGCGACCGAAACGTGCGGGTATTGAACGCAGACAACTACGAGCCTAACACCCTGTATATCCCTGCCGACACTGACCGTGACGGCGTCCCAGATTCTACGGACAATTGCGTAGCGGAAATGAATAGTGACCAGGTGGATATTGACTGGAATGGTCAGGGTGACGCCTGTGACGATTTTGACCGTGATGGTCAGTTAAACACCACAGATAACTGTCCAAATGATACTAATCGCGACCAGCGCGATGAGGATGGTGATGGGGTAGGTGACGTCTGTGATGCGGTCGAGAGTCGGTTTACCGAACAAAACGCCTGGATTCCTTGGGTGGGAATGGGATTCGCTGGCCTAGTACTAGTTGGATTGTTTGCTCTTACTCTCCGTCGTCCGGTGCTGGCGGTCGATGAGTCAGAATAAGGAATGCGCTAATATTCTCCCTATTGTCTGTCTCGCAAGCTCGACATCGACAATGTCCTCCCTTTGATCGGAACCGGAAAAATTGCCATCCGCAATTTTCAGCTCACGCGCTCGTTCAGCACTTTGTGCGCGTTCTAGGGTTCGCACCACCAGAGTATTTCCATGTTCATAGTCGCTTTACTCCTTGAACATTAGGTCAACCTAGGACCTTTCGAGTCAAATGAGAAAAAGAGCGTATCGACTATTTCGAATTCTGGTTCCGAATTCGCCCTTGCCTAAGGCGAATTCCTGGAACGGGTTACGTTGCGACCCTGGTTGTCATTTCGGCTCACGCGCTCGTTCAGCACTTTGTGCGCGTTCTAGGGTTCGAACCTAGGACCTTTCGAGTATCAGTCGAATGCTCTACCAACTGAGCTAAACGCGCACAAAATGTTTAACGGGTGTCTCTTCAGTGCGCACTACTATAGCAAAGTCGGGTTGAAAATGTAAGGGTGGGAACGGGCGAGACCGTAGTGTCTGAACAGCAATGACTATATTGACATTTATATATAATGTGCTATTATTTTCTTAGCATAAATCCTGTTCAACGATTTGGTGGAGGGTGTCATGTTTGATCTGTATTTCGGTAAATCGCCCGTTCAGCAGCGGGTGATGAACCTTCTGCTTTTGCGGCTCCTGTCCACCAAGCGGCGGTCACGCCCGCGGCGGACCTGGTATGAGCGACTGGAGACTGACGTCGCCATCGTGCTCTACCTGGCCATCGGCATGTTCGCTTATGGGTCAATCCGCTACGATTGGCACATGGCAGCAGGTGACTATCTCGCCAGATACTTCATCTAGAACTGGAGCCGCACACATGAAGAGCCGGGCGCGTAACCACGCTACCGGCTCTTACTATTTTCTGTCGCTCCCGGGTTCGATGTGTGTACTTGTTATACACTGCGTTCATTCAATAGGAAGTCGTAACAAAGTTGTTAAGTCGCGGTGTCAGCACAGCAGTGTTTGTGGACGACGAGATGGTTTGAGCGTGACGGGTTGTGCATTAAGACCGAGGTTGTGTCAGCCGTCCTGTTAAGAAACAACACATTGTAATCTTGCTAGGGCCTATTTCTAAGTTCGGGACTTGTTTAATATCTTCCAAACTAGCATTAAAGTCAGAAAGTTGTTGGGTGTTAGCATTAATTGCCAAAGTCACATCGGCTAATGTATTGGCAAGGACATACACAAAGAGGGCAAATAGAATCACTAATGCCCAGGCGAAAAGAGGAAAGAGTTTTGAAGATTCAAGAGTGCGATTACTGCTCATGCTTATTTTCATACCTGTAATCATTACACGTCAATAATGATGCTGATTAGTTGTTGTACACAACTTGGTATTCAAAGGCGGTCGTTATATGCACTGAGCCGGCCGGACCTTGGTCCTGCCGGCTCAGTGCGCTCGTTCAGCCAAAGGATTATTGGGGTTGTTCGATTGGAGTAGAAGCCGTATTTGCGGTAGCTGAGGTATTTTCAAAAGTGGCGGCTTCAAGCACGAGGGTGGTTTGTTTCAGTTCGTTCGCAATCAGGAAGACGAACGCGGCAAACATGACGAATATGCTCCAGGCAATGGCTGGGAAGAATGGAATAGAATCAATAGATCGGTTTCGAGGACTTTTGTTTATAACTGCCATACAAAAGATTAATGAATAGTTTTACTATTGTACCAATTTGAACGCTGTTTTGGCGGGGTCCTGGGGATGAGTAATAGAGTTGTATTTAGAGGGTTTTCGTCTATGATAGCGGAATGGACCCCGGTATAGTGCACTCGCAACTGAATACAAGCTATTAATTTACTCATGTCGTTCGATACTTCAAACGCGGGAAGTTATTTCAAGGATAAGAAAATTACGGTTCTGCGGATTGGCCTTCTTGGTCGTGGAATTGGTGACACTGCTTATGTGGCAGAAGCAGGAGCACAGGTCACGGCCGTAGATGCTGCCCCTAAAGAAGTAATGCAGTCAGCTGTCGACCAGCTTTCCCAGTACCAAAATATAAACTGGAAATTTGGTCCGTATGATTTTGCAGATTTCAAAGGGGCGGATATGGTGCTGGTTGGTGCCGGAACACCACTCAATGAACCGGTACTCAGAGACTGTCGCACTGCTGGGATACGTCTCGTGCAAAGCGCAGCGCTCTTTGCCGAGCTCTCTCGGGTCCCGATTATTGGAGTTACCGGCACTCGCGGCAAGAGTACGGTAACTCATATGATTCATCATGTGCTGTCGCAACTAACGGGAGAAGAGGTGCTCCTCGGTGGTAATGTTAGAGGGGTTTCAAACTTGCAACTGCTGAAACGGGTGCGCGAGGATTCGCTCTGTGTAATGGAGCTCGACTCCTGGCAACTACAAGGCTTTGGTTGGGCTGGAATCTCACCGCAAGTAGCTGTGTTCACTAATTTTATGGAAGACCATCTCAATTACTACGAAGCTGGTGGTCACAGTCGTGAAGAAGCGATGGAGCTCTATTTTGCCGACAAAGCCAATATTTTCCGTAATCAGGAGGAGAGCGCGACATTTATCACAACACCGCTCGTGTTTGCTCGTGCACAGACGTTTGCGCAAAAGGCGGGCATTACCATCGGACAGGAAGTAGTGTTAGCTGACACCTCGGTGTTACCCGAAGACATGTTGCTCTCTACCCCAGGCGAGCATAATCGACTGAACGCTGCCCTCGCGTACGAGGCGCTTAAGGCACTCAATCTTGAAGATGAAGAAATTTTTGAAGCCCTCACCACCTTTCCCGGCGTCCCAGGACGGCTTGAGTATGTCGGCGCAACCGAGTCTGGAGTGCGCATCTATAATGACAACAACGCAACCACGCCGGCCGCGACCATCGTGGGTATCGAAGCGGTAGCAGCAGGGAAAAATGTGGTACTGATTGCTGGTGGTTCGTATAAGGAAGTCGATCCTTCACCACTCCTTGCAGCATTTGAAGCGCATGTAAAGCGTCTGGTGCTCGTACCGGGTACCGGGACAGAGAAACTTGGTGCGCTACTGACGGAAGGGAACAGTTCATTCGATTGTACTAACGTCGCAACGCTTAAAGAAGCGGTGGAGACGGCACTGGCGGCCGCCACATCCGGGGACGTGATTCTCTTTTCACCTGCCTTTGCCTCGTTTGGGTTATTCAAAAATGAGTATGAACGCAATGATTTATTTATGGATTTAGCACGCGCGGCTACGGAATAAAAAAGCGCAGCGACTGAAAGTCGCTGCGCTCACACAAGGTCTAAGGTATATGGGCTTACAAGAGTAAGGTTCGGGAGCTCTTTATCAGCTTCACCCGCATCCTCTGCCCGCTTACTGCCCAGCGCTTTATTGTCATACGTGCACAGACCGTCGTGGGTGATATTCCTCCTCGGTACTCCGTTTTGCTCAAGCATGCGTCGGACCAGTATGTCGAGCTTGAGTGCGCCTCGATGTGATTTTCCGTGGAGCACCGCCCATCCGTACATTCGGGGAAATTCCCGAACCGAATTAAGATTTTTTTCGTGAAGAAAATGCTTACCGCTGATTCCGGCAGTGAGGTGTACCAGAACATCGCATCGCTCTCTGCGGCTGGAGGCGAGCATATACAGTGTGCGCAAAAGGATATTTTTATCCAGAATACCGCGCAGCTGCTCGCGACCACAATGAACAATTGCCATAGTGTGCGCGTGTGGGTGCAAGAGTACGGCTACGAGGCAGTCACGTGTGGTCATTCCGACCGCGCAGTTAGCCGGCGCGAGTACGGCGTCAGCCCGTACTAGTGAAGGGTGATGAAGTGATTCACTCCTCTTGTCCACCACCGTAAACGCTCCCTCCCCTGACCCTATGGGAGCCGCTAAAATGAGTGGCGGCAATCTCTTCTTGAACCGCTCCGCGGCGAACTGTTGACCCTCGTGGTTGGTGATTTTTGGGGTCTTGCCCCATACGGTAATCTTCAGCATTTCACCAAGCAGGTGACTGTGTACCGGTTTTACCACTACAATCTCCTGTGGCTAGAGGTTTTGTCCGCATATGATAGTATGACGTTACCTAAATATGTCAAGTAATCCTGCTGCTACGGCAAAGCGTATTCATTTTATTGGTATCGGCGGAATTGGAATGTCAGCCCTCGTGCGGTTTTTTCTTCATGAAGGTCGGGAAGTGAGCGGAAGTGATCGCAGTACCTCCGCTATAACCGAAGCGCTCGCGGCCGAAGGAGCGACTGTATGTTCCTCACAAAGAGCGACTAATATAACGCCCGACATTGAACTTGTGGTCTATACAGAGGCCATGATGCATGACCATGAAGAGATGGTGGCGGCTCGTTCGCTCGGTGTGCCGATGGTCAATTATTTCGAAGCACTTGGTCTCGTTGCTAATGAGTACTACTTAATCGCGGTTGCGGGTAGTCATGGGAAAACCACCACTACTGCGATGCTCATCGATATTCTTGAAGTGGCCGGGTTTGACCCAACAGCGATTGTAGGTTCGCTGCGCGCCAAGACGGGAAGTAACTTTAGAGCAGGGAAGAGTAAGTACGCGATCGTGGAGGCGTGTGAATTTCGGCGTGACTTTCTCCATCTTAATCCCGACGTGCTCGTCATCACCAACATCGACTACGAGCACGTCGACTACTACAAGGACTTAGCCGATGTTCAGAGTGCCTTTCGTACCTTAGCCGAAAAAGTGCCCAAAGAAGGGTTCGTCATTGCCGACACGACACATGCCCATGTCGTGCCGGTAGTAACAGGCCTCACGGCAATGGTGGTTGATTATCGGCCGCACATAAGGCTTGAGCAGTCAATAAAATTGCCTGGCCTTCACAACCGGATGAATGCAGCGGCCGCCACTGCTGCGGCGAGGGTAATTGGAATTCCCTCATCGGTAAGTACTGAAGCGCTTGAAGGGTTCTCGGGTACTTGGCGTCGCTTTGAATATAAGGGAAAAGTGAATGGCGCTCTGGTGTACGACGACTACGCCCATCATCCAAAGGAGAACGCTGCAGCGATTGCGGGGGCGCGAGAACTGTATCCTCACAAGCAGCTCGTGGTGGTATTTCAATCACACACCTACACGCGTACTCATGAATTGTTCGTTGATTTTGCGGAAGCGCTAGCCCGGGCCGATCAGGTGATTATGCTCCCCATCTACTCGGCTCGAGAGGAGAACGAAAGCGGCGTTACTGCTGAGTCACTGGTGGACGCCATAAATGCTATTGGTACACCGGCGAAGTTTGTACCGACCAGTGAGGCTGCGGTCGCGCTCGTGCAGCAAACGGCTACCCCCGACTCTATCGTCCTCGTGATGGGGGCAGGTGACGTTACCAAAGTGGCTTCACTCTTAACGATTTAACACTATGTCAGGTACGCTTTCTGTTGTTGCTACACCGATTGGAAACTTAGAAGATATTACCTTGCGTGCACTGCGGACGTTTCGCGAGTGTGACTACGTGCTCTGTGAAGATACTCGGGTGACGGGGAAGTTGCTCTCGCACCATGGAATCAAGGCACAACTTAAGCGCTATGACGCACACGCGAGTGAAAAGGTGCACGAGCAGGTGCTTGCTGACTTGGAAGAGGGGAAGCACATTGCTCTGTGTAGTGACGCCGGTACACCAGGTATCAGCGACCCCGGTGTCTTCCTCGTAGCCCGCGCCAGAGAAGCCGGGGCGCGTACAGAGGCGATTCCTGGACCGTCAGCGCTGACTGCTGCGTTGTCCCTGGCTGGTATTGCGGGTAATCAATGTACTTTCCTCGGGTTTGCACCACACAAGAAGGGGCGACAGACATTCTTTAGGGCACTCCCTGACGTACCCCAGCCGGCGGTTTTCTTTGAATCCACCCACCGAGTTATGAAAGCACTTGATGCCCTCGTTGCAGAACATCCAGGCAGTCGCATCACTGTGGCTCGTGAACTTACTAAAATCCATGAGGAAATTGTAGTGGGAACGCCATCTCAAGTGCGAGAGCACTTTTTAATGACGCCCATCAAACAGAAAGGGGAGTTTGTCATCATGTTCGAGGGCGAGGCGGTGCGGTAGAATAGTGACGCGCTTTGCAGCTATGAGTAAAGAAACTTTTGTATTTATTGCCGGCCTACTCCTTGTTATCGCTCCGTTTTTGGGCATACCAGAGACCTGGAAGCGATTTTTTATTATTGGCCTCGGAATCGTGCTCGTGTTTGTGGGCTACGGCTTGCGTCGTTCCGTATACCTGGCCCGACTCGATAAGGGTAATGGCGAGCGGGGGAATGATTCGTTTGTTGAAACGACAGCGCCGCTGTTTGACGATCGTACGGTACAATAGAGGGGTGTCAGTTAAGCATCGCGTTTCGCTCATAATAATTCTCCTCGTGACCGTCACGGCAGTGTTAAGCAATGTCTACATCCCCTGGTTTGATGTGACCTACGAACTCACTGCCGCCGGTGATGTGCGCGAGCGTGTCAAAGACTCTGTGGAGGTACCAGAGACGCCAGATCTAACTGATAGTAGGCCAATCACCACGCACGTACCTCTACCGAAGCAAGTAAAGGCAATTTACATGACGGCTTGTGTTGCGGGTACACCGGCGTTTCGTGAGCGCCTTGTGCAGTTAGTAAAAGAGACGGAGATTAACTCAATTGTACTCGATATCAAGGATTACTCGGGAGCGATTTCGTTTCCGCCAGAGAGCCCCCACTGGAAGCCCGCATGGGAGAGGGCCGAATGTGGAGCTCGTGACATGCGAGCGTTTATCGAGCAGCTCCATCGTGAAAATATCTTCGTTATTGGCCGCATTACTGTCTTCCAAGACCCCTTTACCGCGAGCCGATTTCCACACTTAGCCGTCAAACGGGCGGATGGCCAAACGGTGTGGCGTGATGGAAAAGGTTTGTCGTTTATCGATGTGGCAGCCAGGGAGTATTGGGATCAGTTGATTGAACTAGTGGCTGATTCGTACAACATTGGCTTTGATGAACTAAACTTTGACTATGTTCGCTACCCATCCGACGGCAATATGCTCGATATTTCGTTCCCACATTCGGCCGGGTCCAAGTGGCCGGGAGATAAACAAGCTAATCTTGAAGCGTTTTTTGCATACCTGAGTCACGCACTGGATGATGAGTCACGGTTCGCTGCCTATCGTCACGAAAATACTGGACGGGCTTCAAGTACTCCGTGGACCTCGGCCGACCTGTTTGGCATGACGACTACCAATACTGACGATTTGTCGATTGGTCAAATCCAAGAACGAGCGGCACCATATTTCGATTTTATTGCACCGATGGTATATCCCTCACACTACCCCCGTACGTACTTGGGACTCGGTAACCCCAATGATTACCCCTACAAAATCGTCTATCACGCCATGTCCTCGGGAGTGGCGCGCATGGTGGCGTCAACCACACCGGTTGCGGGGTTTTTACACACCCGTATTGGTACAACTACACCAGCCGTATTCGCAAAACCAATGTATGGAAGAGAGCGCTTACGTACATGGATACAAGACTTTGATTATGGTGGTGATTACGATGCGGCAGACGTGCGGGCGCAAATCCAAGCGAGTTATGATGCAGGAGTAATGGACTGGATGATCTGGGCACCGAGCAATATCTACACCCGGGGGGCTTTGTTAGGGCCGGAAGCAAGTGAACGCTCTATTCCGTAGCGAATCTGACACTGTGGGTGGGTGGCGTTTTAAACAGTCGGTACGCGGTATTATAAGTGTATGGATGAACAGGCAGCGCCACGGCGGCCGATTGTGTTAGTGTCTCATGAAGATGATCATTCTCTCGTTACTCGCGGAGGGCTTATTCCGCTTGGTGTTCAAACCAAGCCTGTCAGCACTTTGGCAGTGCGACCAAAGAGGGCGCTCATGCTGGCGAAGGTCTCGGCGCTGGTGCTTACGGTTCTTGGTCTCGGAGCGCTCTACGGGCCGGCACTAGAAACGATGAGAATCGGTGAGGTTCCTTTTGCGACAGCCTTCATCGGGGTGTCGTCACCCGAGCTCAAGGTTGAAGACCCATTTACCGGCCTATACGTTCCGCCCCAGTACGGTCCACGTGAGCGTTACAGCGACCGATCGTTTTATGAGAAGACTCGTGCGGACATGGTTACGGCCGGAGCTAGCTTTATCGATATTAATATTGTTGATGGACGAGCTAAGTTATTTGCGCGCGGTGTCCTCGAGGAAGACGTAGCAATCGTAAAAGCTCCTACCGCCGAATCATGGTGTACTGTTCCGGCTGGGCTGTATCAGGTAGAGTCAGTGGTTGAAGATCACTTTTCTACGTACCTTGATGCATATTTGCCTTCGAGTATTGTTTTTTATGGTAATCGCTTTGTGCATGGATGGCCTAATCATCCTGATTTCAGCGCGGTAGACGCATCATATGAGCGTGATTGTCTGCGTCTTTCGAGTGCCGATGCGGAACGCTTCTATCGTGCGGCTAGTGTCGGTATGCCGGTAGTGGTGCATGCTGCAGCACCACGGTTAGTGAAGGAACCCTTTACCTATGAATCTAAAATCAAAGACTTCAGCACGCCGTATTACTTAATAGCCGATTTGGCGGATGATACGATTTTGGCAGTGGGGGAGCGCCACGTAGCGGTCCCGGTTGCGTCCCTCACCAAATTGATGACCGCTCTCGTCGTTCTTGAGGAGATGGCGCTCGATACCAAAATTGCAATACAGGAGCCTAACCTCATCGAAACGGTCGTGCCGCGACTGTCTGAACGTAGTCGGGTATCAGTGCATACGCTCCTTGAGCTTTTGCTTGTCGAGTCATCTAATGAGGCAGCTGAAGTATTAGCGGGGGCTCTGGGACGTGAGAAGTTCATTGCCATCATGAATGAGCGCGCGGCTGAGCTTGGGCTAGTTGATACGATATTTACAGACCCATCTGGGCTCGATTCGGGCAATGTGTCTTCCGTTAATGATTTGTGGTGGCTCACACGGTACATCAACGAATACTATCCATTTATAATATCGGTGACTCGTGGTGACGGAACCGCTACCACCACCTCAGCTGCTGCTGACGGATACGCAGCCTTGTCAAATTTCAATAGCTTGGATAATGTTGATTCGTTTATTGGGGGAAAGATTGGTGAGACGGAAGCCGCTAAACAGACATCGGCATCACTCCACCGCTTAACGTTTAGTGGCAGCGAGCGTGACATTGTCATTGTGTTATTACAGTCAAACGCCCGTACTGACGATGTAAAAGCGCTCCTGGCCTACCTCGAAGAACGGTTTGGGGAATAGCGAGGTACTTTTTGCTATACTATCCATCATGGCTTACGATCCAGAAAAAATTACCTTCTTCGCCAAAACCGATGCGCGAGGTAGTCAGGTGCCGTTTGGTATCAAAGCCAAAGACCGCCAGCGCCACATGTATGTAGTAGGGAAGACGGGTATGGGTAAGTCGACGCTGCTTGAAAACATGGCCGTGCAGGATATTCAAAACGGCGAAGGGATGGCGTTTATCGACCCGCACGGCTCCGCGGCCGAGACTCTCCTTGAATACGTGCCCGAGCACCGTATCAACGATGTGATTTACTTTGCTCCGTTTGACATGGAGAACCCTATCTCCTTTAACGTGATGGAAGATGTGGGTCCGGACAAGCGTCATCTTGTGGTGTCTGGACTTATGTCCACTTTTAAAAAGATTTGGGTTGACGCCTGGAGTGCGCGTATGGAATACATTCTCACCAATGCTCTTCTTGCCCTCATTGAATATCCTGACACCACTCTGCTCTCAGTCAATCGTCTTTTTAACGATAAAGCCTACCGTACCAAAGTCGTCGATTACATCAAAGATCCGGCGGTTAAGGCTTTTTGGGTAGATGAGTTTGCAAACTACACCGAGCGCTTTGCGGCGGAGGCACTGCCGGCTATTCAAAATAAGATTGGGCAGTTTACCGGAAACCCCCTCATCCGCAACATTATCGGGCAACCGCACTCGAGTTTTGATATTCGCCAGATTATGGATGAGCGGAAGATTTTAATTATGAACCTTTCAAAGGGGTTGGTAGGCGAAACAAATGCCAATCTCCTCGGTTCGATGCTTACTACGCGCATTTACCTCGCAGCGATGAGTCGAGCTGACCTTCCGGTTGATGTGATGAGGAAGATGCCGAACTTCTATTTCTACGTGGACGAGTTTCAGTCATTTGCGAACGCTACGTTTGCGAATATTCTTTCTGAAGCACGTAAGTATCACCTCAACCTCATTATTGCGCATCAGTACATTGCCCAGATGGAAGAAGAGGTGCGTGACGCGGTGTTCGGAAACGTCGGTACCACTGCGGCCTTTCGTGTGGGTCCGTTTGACGCCGAGGTCCTAGAAACAGTCTTCACACCACGCTTTCTGGCAGCGGACTTGGTGAATCTTGGTTTCGCCCAGATCTACCTTACACTGATGATAGATGGTATTGGCTCCCAGCCGTTCTCCGCAGTCACCCTGCCGCCCATTGAACGACCGCGTGTGTCGTGTAAAGATATGGTCATTGCTGCGAGTCGTCGTAACTACACAAAGCCCCGGGCGGAGGTAGAGAAAGTAGTGACCGAACTCCATACACCAGTAGCACCACCACCACCGCCACCGCGACCGAAACCTGCGTCAGCTGGTCCAACACAATCGTATCCCCCTCGGGCTAATGATGTACGTAAGAAGGACAGTGGTCCAGTAGATCGACCGCGCCCAGTCTTGTCTTCCCCCACGCGTCTGCCGTCACCTTCTTCCTTGGTGGTGCTCCCGAAAACGCCCGCACCATTGCCGGTCGCTACGAATACAAACGGTGACGACACAAAGCAGCCAGCCGAGAAAGACGGGGCGCCACGTCCACCTATTCAGGATCGTAAGGATTCTCAGAACCGGACAGATCGTTCAAATCGCTCGTTTGAAGCAGATGCGCGACCGAAGGTGGAAAAGGCACCGATGAAAGATTCGTCACCTTTAAATGACTTGCGTGCGGTTCTTGCAAAAATTAGTGGTGACGCAACACCTTCGCGCATCGCGACTGATATCGATAAGCCTAAAACGGTAAAAGTTGAAACTAGGCAGACGGAACGAACCATTTCGTCGCAGCAATCAGTGACGGTCACGTCTGTATCTACGCCAAAAGATGACTTAAGGTCAGCCTTGTCGGCCGCCCTTGCAGCTGCTCCACAGACAGCCGTCCCGCCGCCCCCGGTGGTAGCCGATGCTCGGGCTGAGCTCCTCGCAATGGAACGAGAAGTCGAAGCTCACCTAGAGCACATTAATAACGTAGGGACACTTCCTTCAGCCAAAACGGTCGAGCGCATGATGAAGGGCGACGACCGGGGTCGTACCCCGTTTTCGTAAGTTTTCACTTCTTTTTATAGTAGGGTAAGGCGGAGCAGTATGTACGAGCCTGCAGTCCTGTACTCCCCATCACGTTCTAACCGGTCCATAATTAAAGCTTTTTTATTATTCGGTGAGACCGACTAAATAATTGCGTTCACACATTAAACTGTCGCGTCATAATCTAAAAGAGCGACCTGATATACTACTGGTACTATGGCGAAGGTTGATTTATACAATAAAGATATCAGTGAACGTGAGCGGGCTTCGCTCGATTACGTACTGGCAGCCGAAAAACGTCTAAAGAATGGTGCTGACGTTCCCGTTGTGTCGGTAGAGCAAGCGCTGAAAGAAGAAAGTGTCTACGAGGCTGCTACTACGCGCGATATCGTGCGCGTGCTATTTATCTCGCTTGATGAGACACTGCTTAATCCCACCAAGCAGTCACTTGATGGGTTTATTGACCTCTCTGAACTTTTTGATGAGGTTCACATTCTCATCTTACGCACTGGGATTCCGGCAAAATTTCCGGTACTTCGGGCAGCTAAGAATGTGTGGATATATACCGCAAGCGCCCGTTATTCATGGTGGGTGCCAGTCGTTGGTATGCGCCTTATTCATCAAGAGTTAGTTTTTGTGGGCGGTATGCGCCCGGACCTAATTGTCGCACGTGACCCTTTTGAATCGGCGCTCGTAGCCAGTCTGGTGGGGCAGCGCTACGGCCGACCGGTACAGCTCCATGTACTTCATGATTACGCTAAGTCAAGCGCCGTTTCAAAACTACAGTACACTCCGCTGCGGCGCCTGTTGTCTCGGTGGCTCATACCACGATTTGCGAGTATCCGTACCGCTACCTTTGCGCTCCAGGAGCATATGGCAAAGCAGCATCCAGTTCCAGATATTGCCACCCTGCCGCGTTTTAATAGCTATGATTCCCTGCTTGCCGCACCATCGACCCGAACCCTACAAGAGAAGTACCCAGCCTATGCCTTTATCATGTTATATCTAGGACAGCTGGGCCACGAAAGTTCTGTGTATCGCGTGATGGATGCATCACGGTCTTTTTTGCGCAATCCTCGGGTTGGACTTGTTATAGTGGGTGACGGGCCTGCTCGTAAAGAGTTTGAGAAGCGCGCAGCATTACTTGGCATTGAAAAACAAGTGGTGTTTGAAACGCAATCGATAGACATTGTGTCCTACCTTAAATCAGCTCACCTGCTCATTGTGAGTGATACCGATAGCGACGGCGATGACGCTGCCCTCAAAGGA
This sequence comes from Patescibacteria group bacterium, assembly GCA_019750255.1. Taxonomy (GTDB): domain Bacteria; phylum Patescibacteriota; class Minisyncoccia; order Phycocordibacterales; family UBA918; genus OLB19. The sequence continues at coordinate 102,885 of JAIEOU010000001.1, read as the reverse complement.
GCGGCTGCAGGAATTCCGCTCGTCATAGCGCATAATCAATTCCGTGATGATATTTTTGTTGATGGTAGCTCTGCCATGCTCTTCCGACCTGATAGTGTGGAAGAACTTCATAGTCGTATCAATACGGTGCTCAATGAGGTGGGTCTGAGGCGACAGATTGCTTTACGTGCTCAGGAAGAAATACGGTCTCGTTTTCACGATGACCCTGAGACATATCGTTTAGCGTACCGTTCAAGTATCGAGCATGCCCTCTTTGACTCAACGCAAGTAACGGAATCGCCACCGACAACAAACTCATAATGAAACGGCACTTTCTTGATTATATTCTTCTTCACCCACCCGAGCTCGAACTGGCAGAGCGCTTTTTCGAATTGGTACGTGAACACCCCGAGTTGTGTGTCTTAGAAAATGAAACGCACTACTTTAGTAGTGATAAAATTTCACATGGTAAAGGGTGGTATGAAGCTCACTATGACACATGCTCCCCGGGAACTAAACGTGGCGAGGTTTCTACGAGCTACCTCACAGCACCGGGAGTAGCGTCTCGAGTTGCGCGAGACTACCCTGATGCCCGGCTTGCCGTCTTAATTACTGATCCGTTAGAAATCGTAGCGGAACGATTTTTAAACGCTAAAAAAGGACAGGCAGCACCGGCTGATCTTGAGACCTGGCTCGAGCGACAACCTCATTTATTAGATTCATTAAAGTTTGGAAAGCATCTCACAAGCTTTTTTGCTTATTACTCACCGGTGGATTTGTTAGTAATGACGAGTGCTGATGTGCGTACGAACGCCGGTGAGGTTATCATTAAACTTTTTGACCACCTGGAGGTAAGTAAAACGTTTGTGCCCAAGGTGCTTCGAGTCCTTACTGAGGACGAAGTAAAGCCGGGCCTCCTCGCTCGTAAACTGCGCCTCGACCGCTGGCGTAAGCGGCGGCGGGACAAACGCCTTGCGATTGCAAACTCCGTCTTTCCCAAGGATACTACGGTGCTGGGCGCCCGGGAGCGAGTGCTCCTCGCTCGCTATTTTGAGCATGACCTTGAACAGCTTTCGGCACTTGTGCACCGTGATTTGCGGGCAGAGTGGAGGCATCCCGCACCAGAGAAAAAAGGCCACAAGAAGCACTAGGCGGAAACTTTACGGAACCATTAATAGTTGTAGACTGTGTGCGCATGATAAATACTGTTGTGGTGACCGGAGGGGCGGGTTTTGTAGGTTCGCATCTTTGTGAGCGCCTAGTGGCTGCGGGGCATCGAGTTATTTCTCTCGATAATTATTTTACTGGTACAATTGATAACCATGTCCCGGGAGTAGAGTATCGAGAAGGGCACACGAAGGATATTCATACGGTAATTCCAGAGACACCACAGCTCGTGTTCCATCTCGGTGAATATGCTCGTACCGAGAAAAGTTTTGAAGACATTGAGTATGTCTGGGATCTTAATAAAACTGGTACCTTTGCTGTTTTGGAGTTTTGTCGAGCAAAAAAATGCAAGCTTATTTACGCAGGGTCTTCCACCAAGTTTGCGGATGGTGGATCAGGGAGGGATCAGAGTCCCTATGCCTGGAGTAAAGCGACTAATACTGAGCTTGTGCAAAATTACGGGCAGTGGTTTGGACTTTCCTATGCCATTACGTATTTTTATAACGTGTATGGTCCGCGGGAAATGAGTGGTCCTTTTGGTACGCTGATTCGTATTTTTAGCGAACTGTACCGCGCAGGGCAACCACTTACAGTCGTTCTGCCGGGCACTCAAATGCGCAACTTTACCCATGTCAACGATATTGTTAGTGGATTATTGCTCGTCGGTGAGAAGGGTAGCGGGGATGGGTACGGGATTGGTGCCGATGAAAGTTTTTCCGTCATGGAAGTCGCGCGGATGTTTGGCGGAACCATTCTCGAAATGCCCGAGCGCCCTGGCAACCGCCTTACTGCCGGGGTGGATAATGCCCAGGTAAAGGCCCTCGGTTGGAAGCAGAACCACACGCTGCCGGTCTGGATTCAGGAGGTGAAAGCAGCCATGGGTCCACGCAACACAAAGCCGGTGCGGGTGTTGGTGTTTGCGACAACATTTTATCCAAAGCTCGGAATTTCTGAGTCGGCTTTATCTGATTTACTCCAGGCCTTCCCGGCTGTACATTTCGATATTATTACGACTGCGTTTGCGAGTGGGACTACGGGAGACCTTTGTCCTTATGATAACGCGACCATTCATCGAGTGGGAGTTGGTAACGTGTTCGATAAATACCTCTTACCATTCCTCGGGCTTCGTGCCGCTGAGCAGCTCCTTAGACAGCATGAGTACGTTTTTAAGTGGTCACTTCTCGCCAGTTACGGTACGCTCGCTGCAATTTTTGCGCGTTCCGGAAAGCATACACCTCTCCTCATTACGTTAGCCGATCAGCGGTTGGATGTTGTACCATGGTATTTCCGTGCACTCTTTCGGTTTATGTTAGGGCAGGCTGATCAGGTGCATGTACATGATACTGCATCAGCGAAAACTACCTTGGCATTATCTCGTCGGGGGACACTTATGCGTTCAATTGGGGAAGGTGATGCCTTTGCTAATCAGATTCGAATTGCGTACACGCAGTTCTTACGTCAGCAGTTATATAAGTAGAGGTCTTGATAGAGGAGTTGGCGACTGCCAAAGTTTTTTGTGGCGGACAGCGATAGCTAGAGACGTACCGAAACAAAAAATCCACACGTCGTTATTTGATGCCGAGGCGGGCCAATACATAGAGCAGGCTGTATTTAGCATAGGCCAAGAAGAATCCAGGGTAGTGGCGTCTGTGTAACGTAATTGTTCGAAGAATTTGTTGCGCATGAACCATTTTTCGAGCACTCTCACTATTTGTATGGATGCGGTAGGCTGTCCCGTACCCGCTTAGATTGGCAAAACCGCCGTGCATTCCTAATTGTAAGAAAAGTTCGTAATCTTCACTCGGTGAAAGATCAAGGTAGCCTGACGTCTTTGAAAGAGCACGCCCTCGTATAAGTACGCTGGAGTTGGCTAGCTGATTCCGCCATAGCATGGCGCGACGAATTGACGTATCGTCGGTGTGGTAGGAGTTCTTTCCCACTTCCGCATTCTGGGTGTCTACTAGAGTTAAAAATGTGCCAACCACCACACAGTCGGGATGGGTTTCCATGTACTGGACTTGTTTCTCGAGCTTTGTAGTATCTGTCCAATAGTCGTCACTATCAAGGATGGCCACGTAGGTACCGGTGGCATAGGTGAGGCTTTCGCCGCGTTTGCGGTAAAGACCCTTATTGGTCGGGTCTTTCAGGAATTTAATTCTTGAGTCGGAATAGGTCATCACCACCGCTGCGGTACTGTCCGTTGACCCGTCGTCGAGAATTATCAGCTCAAAATTTTGATAGGTTTGGTTAAGTGCACTTTCAATAGCAGTTCCTATGTAGGGGGCGCGGTTATAGGTGAGCATGAGTATGCTCACGAGCGGTGAAGTGGAATTCATGCTTTGGGGAGTTGTACCCAGGTTTTTGGAAGTAGATCTTTGTCGTATGTTGCGTGATCAAACCACGGAGTTGGCGCGACCACAATTTTGTCTGGGTTTTGGTTAAGCCAGGCACCCCACCAGCTGAAAGAGCTATTCGCGATGATGTTGTGCTGGCAGAGACTCATGAGCATTAATTCTTCTACATCGCTTAGTAGAGGATCATGTACAAACACTACATTTTCACCCATAGGAAGATTAGCTTTCACCCACGGAATATCATCTGAAAAAACAAAGTACGTTGGTGACGGGCAGGTCGCCTCGATGTGGGCCATAGCTCTTTTATAATACCCGATAGTGCAGAGACCGTACTCACTGCGGACGCGAGGGTTTTGAGCGTAATCTGCTCGTCTAATATGAAGCGATACGGCAATAGATGCTTTGATGTGATCTCTGAAGTGAGCTGCGGGTATAGAAAATGGTTTTTTAAGGACAAAGTCTTTCAATAGAACGTCTCTGATTGCTTCAAAGTAGCGCGGCGACTGAAAGTAACCATCAATAAATAGATCACCCTTCCAGTTCAGTGCCCGCGGATCATACACCAGGTAATACTGGCGTAATACTTTGGCTTTAAAATAGCGCCACGCTTTAGAAATGATTCCAAAAGGATACTTGAGACGCTGTACTTCAATAGCCGTAGCAACCGTGTAGTCACACGAAAAATGTGATAGCGAAAGCGGGCGATAGATATCACCAATTTCGTTTGCTCGAGCCAGACCGTCAACTTCGAGTTTGATGGTATCGATGTTTTTAACAGCTAAATGTTTAGCAAACGCATATTGAAATAGCTGATTGCCGGTACCTCCTTTTAGGTTGAGAATTATCATGAAAGTTCAGTAACTACTTCCATCTTCCGTTCTTCTGGTATAAACAGGAGATTATCGTAGGTATATAAAGCTGCATCTTTGAGTTCGTGTGGTTTTAGGGTGCCATCGGGCTTAATTTCGTAGGGCACATAGCGGTGCTCGTTTAAGAGTGTAAAGGTGGCCGTTCGGTTATCTGCCCAGCCGCTGCCGCCGGCAACTTCAATGGTGATCAGCGGGCGTGGCGTGCTCTTTGAAAGTAAGGCGGAGGCGCCTTTTAGTACTTCGTACTCAAAACCCTCAGCATCAATCTTAAGAAGTGAAGGAGTTATGTGATGTTCGCTGCAATAATCATCGAGGCGAATACTGTTTACAGAAATGCGGGTTGGGGTTCGGGTAATGTCCTGAGCTCCTGCAGTACTCGCGCTATTGTATGCACCGTACCCAGGCCCATAATCAGCAAAGGTAACGGTCCCGGCTACTTCAGCGACGGCCAGATTCTGTACGGTGACGTTTCCTAACCCAGCGGTATTTTTTGAAAGCAAGCCACCGGTGCGTGGTGTCGGTTCAAAACTGTGTACGTTCCCCGTCTTGCCCACGAGTTCCGACCCGAGCATTGAGTAGATACCGACGTGCGCCCCCACATCAATAATGGTCATGCCCTCACGCACGTAGCGGATGAAAAAGTTAGTTAAGTTTGCTTCGCAATAGCCGTAGTAGTAAAACGTATTGCCTTCGGGTAAATAGCACGACATTCTGGTATTCCAGAGGGTGTTGAAAGTTATCGGGAAAGGGTGGACGTGTCCCAGTGTGGCGAGAAGATAGTAGGGTATAGTGCGCCAAGGGCTTTGTAGTAGGCGCGCAATGCGCGTAAGTGGTCGCAGTTTTTCGCGAGTGAGGATGGTAGTAATGAGGACTTGGCGGGTAGGGGTATCCATAGTGACCGTTAAACTCGTAAAAGTGATTTAATAAAGAACTTAAAGTGCTTAAAAGGCGTATCGGTGAAGGCTTTATTCATAAGTCTCCGATCAAATTCGTGGTGTACGGTTATGGGAGATGGTTCAGGCAGTGAGCTTTCAGCGTTACTATAACTTTGTGCAATAGCGATTCTTTCAGTGGTATGGGTTGCTTCGGTGTCAAAGCCAATATTCTCAATGGTGTTAGTAGCAGGCGTAATACAGAGACCCTTATTATTATATACGCTGTATACCCACTGGGCATCCCAGGTATCAATGTCGTTTTTTTGGATATGCCGGCAGAGGTTGTACCAAAAGTACGCGTGCTGTCTCGTCATAAAGGCGTTGTCATGGCGAAGCATGCTAAAGAGGTTCGCGAGGTTTGGCATTGCTAAGTCATTGTGCTGCCACGCTCTTCGCCAGGAAGCCCAACCCCACATGAGGGGAATTTTAGAAAAGTAGTATGCCGTAGGGTGTGGCGGTAGTTCATTAAAGGTAAGAAACGTTGTTCCGTTTATCTGCATTACCTTGTCTTCGTGCCGATACCGCTCAAGCATTGCAGCTGCGAAGGATAAAAATGTCCCATTGGGAATACAATCATCTTCCAGAATTATTCCTTCTTCTTCGTGCTCGAAAAACCAGCTGATAGCGGTGGTGGCACCCATTTTGCAGCCGAGATTCTTTGTTTGAAAGAGGGTAGTCACTTCACAGGGCCAGGATACTTCTGTAGCAATTTTCCGGGCTTCTTCACACAGCCTAGCATCGTCAGTTCTATTAGTGCGCGGCCCATCCGCCCCAATGTACAGTTTTTTAGGCTTATGGGGTAGAAGGGCCGCAAGTAACGCACGGACCTTATCGGGACGATTAAAAATGATGATGAGTATAGGTGTTGCAAGTGGTTCTGGGGTGGACATATTTATCGAAATAGGCGGCGCACAAGGAGCATCATTCTGTATAGAACTGTGTTACTCCGGATATAGTTTCCCAAGGTAGCACTTTGTACCGTGGTCGGGTGTACCTGGAGCTTCGGTAGGAGCGCCAGGGTCGCTTGTACCAAGTAAGGGGTGGGAACTCCGGCTATGCCGTGAAGTATTCGAGCCGAGAGGAATGTGAGATACGGAGATAGGTGGCGGTGAAATTTTATATGCTCACTAAGGAGTCTGTGGGCGGTAAGAAAATCAAGCTGATACGCAGCGATGAGGCAGTGGGTTAAAAGGGTGTCGGGGGTAGTCTCGGGGTGTTCTTGTAGCCAGAGCGCTACACCATTGTGTGCTAAGTACCGCTCATAATCATCGATAAAAATACGCTCTCCCTGACGCACTTTCCCTTTCAAAAAAGCGTTTATATTAGCACCTTGGCTAGAGGTGGCGTCGAAGATAGGGAACTGTGCTAGTGCGGTCTGTACCGTTGGAAGAAAGAGATGAAAGAGTTCCTCATAGATCAGCATAAAATTAATTGAGAACATTCCCGATGCGTGTACCCGCTCAAAATACGAGCGCTCCTGCATACCGTGCCGGTGGTAGAAGATTGAATCGGGACAAATCTCGACCGTGTTTCCGGCACTTAAATAGCGAATCTCAAAACACTGGGTATCGAACCCGTGGTGCTCTGGATACCCAGCAGTCTTCAGGTAGGCCGATTTTCGGTAGATAAAATTGTCTAGCAAAGGCTCCTCTTCTCGAAAAATATCCAGCAAACTAATTTTTCTGCCCAGGATCTCATTAAGATGTGAACGATAGTTACGGATATTTGTCCCTAGAAAAAAACGTCGTTCGTAAAAGGCCACCCCATCAACCTGTGCGCTATTGAGGTAGGTAAGCATGGGTCGCAGTGAATCCGTGGCAAACAGGTTATCGCTGTCAAGACAATAGATGAATTCTCCACGGGCGGTTTTTATGCCCGTATTGCGTGCCGCACCACCTCCGCGATTCTTGTCATGGAAAAGGAGGTGAATATTTGTATGCTCTGCGGCCAGGGTGTGCATGAGCTCCTTCGTTGTATCGCTCGAGCCATCGTCAACCATGATGATTTCAAACTCGTCATTAGATAGGTTCTGCTGATAACAAGAAACGACGGACTCGCGAAGCGTTTTGGCCGAGTTATAACAGGGGATGACTATCGAAAGGGTAGGCATTTTATTGTGGTACTGACACTATCATCACTCTACCATCTGGTTCTTTCTTAAGGATGGTGTGCTTATACGCGAGTGTCTGCAGCAGATCCAGGCACGCAAAGGTTGAAAAGATTGAGTGAAATTCAACTATGATAGTCGGTCTATAGGTGCGAAGGGTATCGAGGGCGCCGCCAAGTACCAGTTGCTCAGCTCCTTCTACGTCTATCTTCATTAGGTGTGGTGGCTGTATTATCTTTTGCGCAATGAGATGATCAATTGTTTCAATGGTAACGGTGCTTTTCGTGAAGCCGATTTTATTAACATAGCGGTTTCGCTCCCAAAGCGTTGATGCATCATTAATGAAGCCTCCGGTACTGGAGCCCCCTTCAATATCATCAGTACTTAGAAACTCAGTGCTACCACGCGTGTCTGATAAAGCAAGGTTGTGTATGGAAATGGTCGAATGAAGTTCCGTATTGAGTTCGGCGATTTCTTGCGCTCGTTTTGCGTTCGCGGGGTTTGGTTCGAAAGCGTAGACGTGCCCCTGCTTCCCGACTAGGGTCGCAAATAATAGCGTGTGATAGCCAATATGTGCCCCGATGTCATACACCACGGTGCCACTGAGAGAATACTGCTTAATGAGCTCAAATAACTCCTTATCATACATACCTGAAATCATCTCGTGTTGCCAGGGGCCGGTGGGGTTTAGTTTAAGGGCGTATCCCTGTAAATCACCGCCAGTTACAGTGACAACCTGTGAGCGGTTAAGTCCTGAAAGGCGACTCGTAATGCGCACGAGCGTCGGCAATAACGAGCTTGCTTTAAGCAGTCGAAAGACAACGGGCGGAGTAATGTTCTCAATAATTCTGTACAAGTCGGCTTTGCTTGGCATGCTATTACTTAGTAACTGCGCTGGCAGGTGAATGATTAAGTAGTCTAGATTCTTTTATTTTGAGCCATTGTAGCATAGATAGAGCTAGACGATGACCGTGAGCGTCAGGTCATCTGGTTCCGTATCCGGGATTTAAAACGAAACCAGAGACCGCGGAGGCTGTTTCTGGGTACGACAGTAATTTTGGGTGTACGGGGGGTGTTTGTATAACTGAGGGTGCCAACACTTTCGCCTTTATCATTGCTGAAGAGTGGGTCTAATTTCAATAGGGAACCAAAAATATCTTTGGTAAAGTCCTCGTAGGCAAAGTCTCGGATTACCTGCTGTGCTGGTGGTGAAAACAATGGAAGGTGTTCAAAAAGGATTTCACGCATATTGAGGTTGGTCTTTCCAGCGTTCCATTCCCGCAGATAGTATGACTGATGTAACTCTACCCGATGCAAATACGTTGTGCCTGGACAAATATAGGCCTTCAGTCCCGCCGAAAGAAACCGCCACCCGAAACCCTGGGTGTCAAAGCCATGGTGGGTTGGGTAGCCTTGTACAGTATGCCAAGCTCGTTTGGTGAACATGAATACCACAGTCACGGGTGAGGGAGGACCGCTTTTCATGATTAGGGTGGAAAGTTCTACCGGAGTATCGCTCGGCTCGTAGGAGTCAGTATGACTGACATTGGTGATGTCAGTGCCTCTAAATTTTATGGAGTGCTGAAAGCATACTCCATCGCAGCCTTTCTGTTGCAGGTACTCAAACATTTTTTTGAGTGTACCCGGAGGGAGGAGGTCATCGCTATCAAGACAAAAAATAACCGCTGCTCGTGCGTGTGTGACTGCGGTGTTACGGGCGGCACCGCCACCGCGGTTCTCGGCGTGATTGTGGATGCGTATATTTGAGTGTTCGCTCGCAAGGTCGGCCATTGTGGTTGCGGTCTCGTCTGTAGAGCAGTCATTGACCATCACTACCTCAAAGTCCTCACTGGAGAAGCCCTGGGTATAGCATGACGACACTGCCTCACGTAGGGTGCTGGCGCAGTTATAGCAGGGGATGATGATGGAGAGGTGAGGCGTCATGATCTCTTGTACAGGTAATCTGAGTCACCTACCATCTCGCAATAGCGGTAAAAGGGAGAAAGTATCGTGTCGATCTCTGCTTTGGCGTTTTCATTTTCGATTTCAATGAGTAGAAATGTGGGGTGGTAGACGGTGAAATCAAAATCTCTAAGAATGGACTCTTCGGCGCCCTCAATATCAATCACCAGTAAGTCAAAATCGTTCTTCAGCTGCGCTTCCTGTAATAATGAAGAAAGTGAGCGAGCCTGCACATCGATTTTTTTTGCGATTATATTTTGCGCCTTTTCACCTTGCTGAACCCAGTTATCGACATTTAGTTTTGATAGATGCGTTAAGGACATGGCATTGACGTCGTAAATGGTGATGCTCGTATCTTTGTAGTTCTCTGGTACGCACGCCACCCCAAAGACAATGTTGTTCGGACGGTTTCGATTGAGTTCGCGCAGGGCTTTTGGAAGAGGTTCAATCAGAACGCCTTTCCACCCTTGAAATTTATCGAGGTAATAAGTCGGATCAACCATATACCCGTCATTGGCACCGCACACCACGTAGGTACCATTCTGGTAGTTTAGATATGTAGTGAGTTTTTGGTGCCCGGGGTAGGGTTTCGAATACCAATCAAGGCCAATCATCTCCGCACAGTTCCTGCGAATGCGGAGGAGTTTACTAAGTAAAAAAGGCGCAATTTTTTTATAGGACGATTTCGGTTCCTGAAGGAATAGCTTGCTCGCTTCGTACAAAGTTGTCATGATGCGTAGTGAATTATGGGCTGCCCTGGATTAAGTCTCAGTATATATCATTTACGCAAAGGCGTATTAATGAATAATTAACGTTTGGTGGCCAGAGCGTGAACTTGACACACATTTAGTTGAGTGCTGAAAGGTGTTGAGGTACTCCAGTTCTGAAATTGCGTATCCTCCAGTGAATTTTTTAGACATTGGGTTACCGTCTACATGGTAGGGTGTGAAAAAGTCTCACAGTCAAAGACCTGTGAATTGTCATTGTAGAAAATGTACGGTAAAGTCCTGGTGGACGTTCATTTACACCCTGAACAGATGGAGCACACCCATGACCAAATCGCGGCCCGCCCACGTCACCCTGATTAATCCACCTTCGCCTTTCTTGCTCGATGAGCGAGTCTTTCCACCACTCGGTATCCTTCGGGTTGCCGCAGTGCTTGAACAGAAGGGCTACGGAGTTGATCTCCTTGATCTGTCTGGCTTCTCGAACTTCACGGAGATCCTGGCCCAGTATCTGAGTCAACACGACAGCCGGCACATCGGAATTTCGGCTACGACTCCGCAAATTCCTGCTGCCCGCGAAGTGGCGGAAACGATTCGCCGTCTGCGCCCAACGACTCGTATAATCCTCGGTGGTCCTCACGGAACCCTGGCCGTCGCAGCCAAGAAAATGGAGGCGAAAAATGGTGTCTCCGGCCGGGCACATCGTGCCGTGTCTCAGCTTACCAAGTACTTTGATGTACTGGTGGCGGGCGATGGCGAGGATGCGGTCGAGCAGGCACTTACGACGAACGAATTTGTCGTTGATGCCGATGATCCGAAGTCGCCCATGTTTTTGACGAATGCCCGTCTCGGGGAGCTACCCCTTCCGGCGCGTCACCTGCTCGACTTCGGCAGCTATCGCTACACGATTGACGGGGTGCCCGCCACCTCGCTGATTGCGCAGCTTGGCTGTCCATTTAAGTGTGGTTTCTGCGCTGGTCGACTGTCACCCAGCCTGCGACGCATTCGCACGCGGTCGACGGAATGTATCGTGGCCGAGATGGTTCATCTGTACCAGGCCTACGGCTTCCGCGGATTCATGTTCTATGATGACGAACTCAATGTCAGCAAGACCATGGTCGAGCTCATGCGGGCAATCACGAAGGCTCAGCGAGACCTCGGCGTCGAGTGGAAACTGCGCGGCTTTGTAAAGGCTGAACTCTTCACTCCCGCGCAGGCAGAGGCCATGTACGAAGCCGGGTTTCGGTGGCTACTCACTGGCTTTGAGAGTGGTTCGCCGCGCATCTTGGAGAATATCCAGAAGATTGCTACCCAGGAGGCGAATAGTCGGTGCGTGGAGATTGCGCGCGCCGCCGGCCTCAAGGTGAAAGCCTTGATGTCTATTGGTCACCCCGGTGAATCACATGAGACCATTCGCGAAACGGAACAGTGGTTGCTTGACATTGCTCCTGATGACTTCGATGTCACCATCATCACTCCGTATCCGGGATCGCCGTACTACGATGAGGCGGTGTGCGTTGATCCTGAAAAGGGTCACTACGCGTATACGTACAAGCGGAACGGCGACCGACTGCTTCAAGAAGAGATTGATTACCTGAAGGAGGCTGATTACTACAAAGGCAATCCCGACGGCGGTTATGTTTCTCACGTCTGGACCGATAATCTCACGCGCGAAGAGCTCGTGGCGGAGCGTGATCGTCTCGAAACGTCGCTCCGGAAAAAGCTCGGGATCCCGTTTAACCCGAGCGCGGCCGCTCAGCGGTACGAGCACTCAATGGGGCAGACGTCTCTGCCGACCACAATTCTGCGGTCGAGTGGAGTTCTCGTTCTGTGACGTAAACTACGGGGCGCACTTCGGTGCGTCCTGCTTTTTTTTATTTTCGTCTGAGAAAAGAGGGATGTAATACATTTTTTACTATTACCACAATAACCTTTACCACCGAGCGGGGGGAGGTGATAAAAAGTGGGTGACAAAGGCACGTATGCAGTGAGCGAAACGAAAGGGGTGGGTGCGTACAGGTTTCGAACCAAACGGAATGTAAGACTTTTTGTAAGGCAGGTTCACTAAAGAGTTTGTGCGAGCTGTTTGCTGCTGTGATCTGCATCAGCCAAGTGGCTTTCTCGGCTAAGAATAAGGCGCGGGCGGTTGCATCCTGCGGAGCCGGTTCGGTATGGAGACGTTTGGCTATTCCACTGATGGGTAGGTTGAGTGCCGCAAGCAGGGTGGCTTGCGTGCTCCAGGTATTGGCAAGTTGCTCAGCCCGTCTCATTGCACTGGTGGTGTTCTGGCTTAAGCGGTAGTGCAAGAGAACTTTTGGCAGGTTGGCGAACTGGGTGAGTGGAAGCAAGGCTGCCCAAAGCTCATAATCTTGTCCGCTAAGAAGTGATTCATCGTAGCGGATGTTGGCGGCTTTCAAAACGGCGGCACGTATCATCACTGTCGGGTGAAGAAGACAGCACGAAAATAACATGCGAGCAGCAATTTCGGCAGGTGACGTTGGATTTTTCCAGAGATGTGCCCCGTCCCCAAACGTGTGGGCCCAAGTCCCGACGACGCCTATGTGTGTATTGGTATTTAGAAACGCTACTTGTGCTTCGAGTCGGTTAGGGTGACTTATACCGTCGGCGTCCATGCGCGCAATATAGGTACCGGTCGCCACGCTAAGCCCAAGGTTTAGGGCGGCGGCGAGACCACCATTATTTTCTTGGCGCACGTAGCGGATGCGGGGGTCGTCGTAGCTTTGAATAATACTCTCGCTATTGTCAGTTGAACCATCATTAATGATAATAAATTCAAAATCATTAAACGTTTGGCAGAGCATGCTATCAATGGCCTCGCGCAAAAAGGGCGCGCCATTATAGACAGACATCACAATCGAAACAGTTGTTGACTGGGTCATGGTAGTACACTCACTAGAGAGAAATCTTTTGCTCTTCAAGCCAGATGCTAAGCGTGAGGAGCACCCACGTCTGGTAGGTGTTAGCGGTTAGGTATGGTTTGCATGCCTCGTAGGACACGAGTTTGTACAAGGCGCGGTTTTTGTCATGAAGGTAGTGAGATTTTAGCTCTTGTACTTTGGGTAACGTGAGCCATTTGTCGACAGGTGCCCCAAACCCTTGCTTTTTTCGTTTCCGAATTGAGTCGGTCCAGGCGTCTTCAAAGGCGCGACGCAGCACTATTTTATCCTCTGAGGCTGATACTTTAAGTCGGTACGGAATACTAAGACAAAACTCAGCCAGGTCGCGATCGAGGAAGGGTGCACGTAACTCGAGGCCATGTGCCATCGCAGCCCGGTCGATTTTTGTGAGGATATCTCCAGGCATGTAGGTGTCGACGTCCATCCGAAGCACATCATCAAGAGAATTATTGGTCTGCCAGTGTGGTCGGTAGGGAACAGTGGTGTATGGCTCGAGTAGTAGTGTGCTTAATTCAACATCGCTGAAATAGCTAGTTTGCGCACTGTGGGCGGCGAGTAGTGAGGGGTGTTGCTGCTGCTTAATCTGTTCACCGGCTAGGCGGTTACCAAGTTCGCTTCTGTACGGAAGCCGGAGTTTATTGGCGACTCGAAAGAGTTGTCTTCCGAGCATCGTGAGAGCTGATGAAAGTGGCGGGGTGTTTGACTGCGCTGAAAGGAGGGGTTGATACCAACCCGTATACCCACCAAGCAGTTCGTCACCACCATCCCCAGTAAGTACCACAGTGACATGCTCCTTTGCCAGTTTAGAAATAAGGTAGGTGGGAATATTTGATGAGTCAGCAAACGGTTCATCAAACACGCTGCCCATTTTTACGATGAGGTCTGCAATATCGTACTGATTGTCAGAAAGCTCGGTGTGATCAGTATGGTATTTTTTGGCAATTTCTCTGGCGTAGGGTAATTCATTTATAGAGTCTTCAAAGCTGAACGAAAACGTTTTAAGTGTTGCTACCGAATCACGGGCGGCGGCCACGACGGTACTCGAATCAAGTCCGCCACTAAGAAAGGCACCGACCGGCACATCGGCCACTAATTGTGAAGATACTGCTGACTTAAATAAAGATTGAAAGGTACTGGTCGCCTCGCTAAGGGAGATCTGCTCGTTAATTAAGGGAAAATTCCAGTAGCGATTGATTGTCACCTCACCACCCCGAAGGACTAAGGAGTGCGCGGGAGGAAGAGTAAAAATATTTGTATACACCGTTTCGTAGGGACCAATATACAGGTGCTGTAAATAGTGTGCGATAGCAGTGTGATTGAGTTTTGGCGTTATGAGCCCAGAGGCAATAATTGCTTTAATTTCAGACGCGAAGACAAACTCACCATTCTTTCCTATCGCGTAATAGAAGGGCTTTTCGCCAAAGCGGTCGCGGGCACAAAAGAGCTCCTGCTTCTGTTCGTCCCACAGTGCAAACGCAAACATGCCGGGAAGATGCGTAAGAAGCTGCTGACCGTGTTGTGCATAGAGAGCGAGAATAAGCTCTGTGTCAGATGAGGTGGTAAATGAATAGTTCGGAAGTTGGTTCTTCAGTTTCAGGTACCCGTAAATTTCGCCGTTAAAGACAATGCCATGCTTCCTGTGACCCGCGAGCATTGGCTGCTGTCCACTGCCAAGGTCGACGACTGCGAGTCTTGTGTGGCCGAGACTGCAGTTAGTAAAGGAGTAGACGCCCCGTTCGTCCGGTCCACGATGGAGAAGACCACCCACCATCTTATGAACATGAGGTTGCAACTCTGCGGCTTGTGGGGCGACGATTCCAGCGATACCGCACATAACAGTTACTTGACGGCGGTTAACGACGTGCTGCCAAACGGACTTTGTTTGATGTCGCTACAGTGGGCTTTAGTAAACCAGTCCACTACCTCCTCTTTGGTGTGCGTGGTGGCGTAGTGCGGGGTGATGGCGTCGAACGTATCGAGCACACGCCAGCGAGCATCGCGCAGGTAGTACACGCCGGGAAAGACCTGGGCACTGAGCCAGCCCGCTATGACCGACAGTCCGGGGATGCGCATAGCGGGCGCAAAAAACACGTATAGAACATAGGCAGAGAAAAAGGCATACCAGCGAGCGAGGGTGTGCCGCCAGTGCGATGAGAGAGAGTTGAAAAAGCGCCGGTAGGCGAGCACGGCAGGAGAGTCATAAAGGCCGCGTCCGCCGGTGGATTCGTAGACACAGCACGCAATTGTTCCCCCCGACTTCACTGTGCTCACAAGCTTCTGTAAGCCAGTATCGGGAGACGGGGTGTGATGAAGTACGCCAATCGTGTAGCCAAAATCAAACGCACCTGACTTAAAAGGCGGATTAAGAATGTCCCCCTGAACAATACACACGTTACTATTCCCAGCAAAGTTTTTTCGTGCGACATCGGCCGCGCTACTGAGCTCAAGGCCTACGGCTCGGCCCCCTCTACGTGCTACTACATCAATAAAACGCCCTGGCCCGCACCCAAATTCTACTACCGTTTTCCCGGCGATTTTGTCTGCCGTAAAGCCGGTTACCATATCAAACATCCGCGTGGTGTGCCCAGTCATACGTGTACCGACATTTTCTGATTCAAACTGGACTCGTGACCAGCGTTGCCATTCATACCCAAAACTTTCGGAATAGTCTTCGGTGGAAACAAAGCGCGGCACCCCCGCTACAATCGGGTACGTGGTGCCGTCAGCACTCTTGAGTGTCCCCGACACAATCAAGCCGGCAGTGTCGAGCTGTTCACCTGAGAGTGAAAGGTCACTACCCGACTTTGGACAACACAGTAACGGAAGAAATGAAGGGTGCATAGTGGTGATTATTTTAACAGACTAGCGGCAACTTTACGCGCGTAGGCCGGAACAGAAAATTCTGTCGCAAAGCGGTCCTTGCCAATGGTTCCTAATTTTGTGCGTAAGGCACTATCGCCCGCGAGTAATGTCATGGCCTTTGCAAGCTCTGTAGGGTCATTTTCGGGAACGATAATCCCCGCCGGCCCGGTGACTTCGGGAATTGCTCCACTACTTGATCCGATTAATGGTATTCCACTGACCATGGCATCCGTAAGGACGCCACCGAATTGTTCCTTCCAGGTGGCAGTGGTGATTGAGGGCACGATTAAACAATCCATCGCTTGGTAGGCATTCCATAGTTCAGCCTTGGGAATAAAGCCAAGATTCTGTATGCGGCCAGTTAATGCTGGTTCCACCAGGAAAGCGTCAAGCCCAGCTCTTTGTAGGCCGTCAGCAGCCATAAGTAACTTTATGTGCGGTGGAAGTTGTCTTAGGGCAGCGATAATCACCTTCCAGCCCTTCTCTTCACAGAGACGACCCACGTAGCCAAACACTACTACCGTTTCATCGGTACGGAGTGTGGTCTGGATGGCAGCGGGGGTGGTCGAAGGCGATAAACAACCGGCGACGAGAGGGACAGTAGGGATGTGGGAAGACATACCGATGGCACGGATGGCTTCAATGGATGGGGAGGCAGAGGCTAGGAGCGCATCAATGCGTCTCCATAATCGGGCCAGAATGATTGTGTGGACGAGGCGACGCGCGCGGCTAAATGAGAAAATATTTTCGCACGTAGCGGCGACAATCCTCGGATGACGGTTCCACTGGTAGTACAAAAGGAGCGGAAACAAAAAAGAATTAGTGGGTTCTTCTTGTGCCCAAATCAGGTCCGGTTTTATGTTCCGTAAGTGGCGAAAAATCGCCCATACTTTATGCCATACTGAACCCTGCGATACATAGTGCACCGTGGGAGCAAACCCACCAGCCTCTGCTACTGCCTTCGGGTCAATCCAGCCCAGCATTTTGTGGGCGGGTGCAATATCGATGTAGTCAGTCGTAATGATGTGCGGTTCAAGATCGTGAGCAGTACAGATTTTTTCAAAGGCCTGCCAATGCATAGGGTAAAAGGCGAGGCGACTGTAGAGCAATAATTTTTTTCGAGCCATGGTACGGTCATTATACTGATAGAGAACAAACGATGCTTCAGTGATATCTATGGTGTAGACCCGTTAGCAGTCGCTGTGTGCGTGCGATGTCTCGTGAACGCTGAGTGAAGCAAAAAGAAAATAATAATTGATATAAACGTAATATTAGTCGCGTAGGCCGCACCAATCATGCCAAACTGGGGAATTAAGTGATAGTTGAGCGTAATGTTTATGACCGCTCCCAACACTGCATACGCTAAAAAGGAACGGGAACGATGCTCGATAATCAAGTACTGATTAAGCAGAAAAACCGCAATGCCAAATATGGCTGACCAGGCATACACTCTTATCACGGTGACGGTTTCTTGGAAAAGGGGACCGTATAGCAAGGGAACAATGAAAGGGGCGAGTAAAAAGAGAACGGTCGCCGCACATGCAGCAATAGAAAGACAGAGAATGGTGAGCGAGAGTAGACGTTTACGATACTCGACAGGGTTAATTTTTCGAGCGGTGATAAGGGCCGGTAAAGTAGAGCCGACAATGACCCCGGGCAAAAAACCCAGTAGTTCGGTTAAGCGTACAGCTACATCGTAATGGCCCACGGCTGTTGAATTAATTATGTTTTGCAACATGACCTGATCAATTCGGCCGTAAATATATCCCGACAAACCTGCTGTAAAGAGTGGCCATGAGGAGTGGAATAGCCGCCAGAATTCCTTAGTTTCAAAAGTCCAGTTGAACAAACTTAGTTTAAAGACGTGGGTATAAATGTACACATAGAAGGTGACATACATAAGGGCCTCAATAATAATCACTGCCCCGAAATACAGTAGGCCCTGGTCGAAATAAATGATGAGCAGCTTTAGTGCAGGAATGACAAATGCAACGACAATCGCAATTAGTGAGGGGTACTTAGCTTTGACCTGCGATTGAAAAAATAGCGAAATGACACCAAGGGGGTGAATAATGAAGGTGAGCGCATTAAGAGCGATGAGCCAGGTGAGAATGGGGTCACTGTGAAAGAATACCCCCACGGTCACCGCTGCGATAAAAGTAACTGAACCGAAAAATAATTTGGTTAAAAAGGCTGTCCCGAGTAATGTGTCGCGCTGCTCGGGTGCTGCGGCAAGTTCGCGGTGAAGAATCTGGTCAATACCAAGAGAAGCAAAAACCGAAAAGATGGCTACGTAACTCTGAGCGTAGCTGAGCTTGCCGTAGTTTTCCGGACCAAGGTAACGGGCGACAACGGCGAGCGTAAGAAAAGAAATGACGAGCGAGATGATGCGCGCCGCGAACATCCACCCGGTATTTGAGAAGTATTTTTTAATGCCATCCTTATTCCAGTCACCAATGAGCCGCTGGTACATCCAGTGTGGAAGGGCTCTTTTGAAGAGTGAATTAAGGGCGTGGTACATTCGTATGATTGAGGCGTCGCTTGAGCTCTACACTAAATTGTAGGGTGCGTTTGATGAACTTCCATTTACTTTTTAATCCCGTGTTCCAAGAGGAGGTCCCGTGTTGCCGCTTAAGAAATGGTACGGTAAAGCGGAGTAGGTTTAGTCTTTGTTTGCGTGCTTGGTAGTAGACATATAGGTCAAGGGCAAAATCGTGTGGTGGATTTTCCCATGTAGCAAAAAAGTCTTTGTGGAATATGTTAGGTTGGGCGTTGATATCGTAAAAGCGACTCCCGAGGTAGGCGCTTTCGAAGATACTCATGCCAAAGGTAAAGAATTGATCAAATAATGGTCTACCTATTCGCTTTCCTTTTACATATAGATTCGAAGCTCTGCCATTTTTCTCGATTATCTCGAGCGCTCGCACGACATCTCCTGGCGGGGTCTGGAGGTCTCCATGCGTCCACCCGACAAATTCACCACACGCAGCTCGTAGACCAGAAAGGATACCGTACCCATAGCCCTGGTTAACAGGCACGGTCACGATTTTTAGAAAGCGACTGTATTGGGGAAGTAGTCGCTCTAGTACATGGGCGGTTTCATCGGTGGAGCCGTTATTAACGAGCAGAACTTCGATGTCGTCGCGGGTAATGACGTGATCGTACGCCGCGAGCACTTTATTTACGTTCTCGCCCTCGTTATAACAAGGGACAACAATGGAAAGTTTCATAGTATACGGTTACGGTCTAAAGTCTGCGACTGAATAAACATACACCGTTTCGTCCTTATACGTCGGGGTATAGGATTGAAATGCCAGAGCAAACGACGGCTCTATTATGACATAATCGAGTGGGTAGAGACTGCTGATGCGCTTAAAATCGCTTGGGGTCAAAGAGCGAAAATGGACGTTTGATTTAATTTGGAATGAACTGCCGGGTAAGGTCTCCCAATGCTCTGGGCTCCCGTAGAGCAGGGAGCGCCTTCGATTGTATTCGATGAAATCATCTTCTCTGAAAGGAAAGCCGTTTCCAGCGAGCACCGAACGCTGTAGCGTCAATGGTGTATTAATAAGGTACTCAAAAAACGCATTGGAATTAGCCGCAAACACAGCCTTATCAGGCGTGTTCTCCACCCACGCGGAAAACCCCTGATGCCTATCGCGCCACGTTGTTTGTGGGGTATCAATTAGATGAGTGCTGACGCCGATGACGAGTAGCGCAAGTATGGTGAGCGTAAGCTGAGGCAGGAAGCGCATATCGAGGGTCTTGGTAATAAAGAAAAGGATTCGTGGTAAAAAGTATCGCAGCGGTGCCAGGGTTAGCAGGGTACTCGTCAGCATCACGACGAACCAGTACCCAAAGAGTGTGTAGCGCGACGGCCCAAGGACAGCCACACTTTTAATCGGCCACAGTTCGATGAAGAGAAAGCACAGAGCGACAGCCCCGAGGTACGAAGCCAGTGCCAAGGCGCCAGTAATTACGACGAAGCGTTGCTTCTGCCACCAGCCTGCGCCGGTCAAGCAGAGCAGTAATAGATTTACAAAGAAAAAATGAACGTACCAGGGAAAAGGAGAAAGGGTTGAGCTTTCAAACTGCGAGGGAAGGTAGTGAATCGGATGGTTTGAAAGTACATAGTGATACACAAAGTCTGCTGCCGAGAGGGGATTGTCGGCAGCAAAAAGAAGGTGTAAAGCGGCAAACGGTAAGAGTATTCCAGCTACCATGACTGCGATCAGTCGCAGTCTCTGCCACTGCCAGGTAAGGATGGCATAGAAGGTAATGAGAGAAAGTCCGACCGCCGGGTGCATCAGGGTGGCAAAAAACCACACCGGCAAACTTGATCGATGGTAGCCATGATTGCTTAGGTACATGGCTGCCATACCAATACATAACGCCAGGGCATGGGGAGTGACGGTTAGATCAATTGGGCGCCACAGCGCAACCGTAAACTGGTCAGAAAATAATGGCACGAGCGCCAATCCGACACCAATACCAATGAGAATGGTGGCCTTGATTTGGATCACTGATTCCCGGCGGCAAAAGAAACTGACCAGGGCTAAAAATATTAGTGGCGGCAGAAATGTCACTAGCATGACCCGATACCAGAACAAGGTTTTGTACCAGTCGGCACTAAAAAGACTCGCACTACTCGTGATAAGCGTCCCAAAAATCAGCCGGGGACTAGGCGCACTGCTAGAATTTGTATAAAAGTCATTAGGAAGAAAATCTGGATTCTCTACTCGCTCGAAATAGGGACCCATATCAAGACTGGGCCACGTATAGGCGGTAGGCCCACTTGAGACAAAAAGTGCTAATGAAAAGAGGCTGAGCACAAAGGCGCCTACTACCGTGAGCGACCGTATGTGTTTTTTAAGAACTCTGTCATCGGGTGGTGTGTAGGGGCGGAGGCTTAGCCAGTGATAGCCAAAAAGCGCGATAGCACTCATGATGCCGCAGAGAAGTGCCAGCACTAGATTGTGCGTGAATGCCCGAGTGATGGCGGTCGCGTCACCTGGCCAATTTAAAATACTGCCAAAAAATGGCATGTATATAGGAGGTCGCCCCAGGTCGGCTTTCGTGATTACAAGCAGTGAGGTGTCGCTATTAACGGGGCCCTCGCTCATCATCCGACTCGTAAGCTCGTATTCAGTTCTGCCTACGGTCAAGGTAATCGACATTCCCGCATCGTAAAGAACGGTCGGGAGGCGAATCTGGATGTCGCGCGTCCACTCACTCGTGGACCAGCTGTTTATTGTGGTCGTAGCGATGCCAAACTGCGCACCGCCGCGACTCAGTCGAGTTACCTGCACCTGCGTCGTGTCTCGCGCACTGTCTACTCCGCCAAGCGTAATCGTAACTGGTTCGGCTACGCCGGTGGCGTTATAGATCGTCTTGACGCTGAGTGCGAACGCTGTAACCGTACTGATAAAGACGGCAATCAGGGAAAGGATGAGGAGTGTTTTCTTCATAGGTTAGGTGAAGGTAGTTGTTCGCGAAAGCATTTACCCCGCTATTCAATTGGAGTTCGCAATTGGAAAAATTGACTGCCGTACGTCCGGTTGGAGTCGATTAAAAATTCAAATCGCTCCCATTTAGATAGTGGTCTTTGGTTCTCCTCGGGGATGAGCGAAATCACATCGGGCTTAACTTCAGGAGGTAAAACTAAGTCACCCACACTTTTGAGCGTCAGGTCGAGGCTCGGACCCATCAACACAAAGATGAATACGCACAGCACTCCAATTTTTCTAAGGGTGCCAAAAGTGGGGTAGAGGAAAGCCGTGGAGAGGCCCAAGAGCGTCATGCTTAAAAATGCGCCCAAGTAGAGAAAGCGACTGAGCTCCCAGTAATAGCCATACACGGTAAACACCGTAGATAGGCACCACCCGAAGAGGAACGTAAGGGAAGTTACAACGGTGAGATAGGTAAATAGTTCAGTGTGGGCTTGGGGCACAAGCTTTTTACGTAAGACGTACCACCCCAAAAATATGCCGAGCAGCGGGAAGAACACAACCTGCACTGAGCGCACAATTTTTGCTGCCCCAAACGTAATCGGGTGGTTTTTAACCCGCTGTGTCAGTGAGGGTGGTACAGCGGGTGCGGCCGGTGCAATTATTTCAGTCGGGCTTTCAAAAATTGGTGCGAGCGCCGGTTCGGTTCCGGGGCGCAGGGCAGATATAATGTTTCTTATTTCTGCGGGATTGCGTACCCCACTTTCACTCGTTCTCGGGAAGCGCAGAGCAATGGGTGCTTGACCCTCCTTGATGACGCTCATCATGCCGGGAATTTTTTCTATAGCGACAGGGTTACCCTTGCTAAACATGCCGCCAAGGGTAACGGCTCCAAGTACTCCACCAAGACACAGCGCGAAACCGAGTGTGAAGGCTGCCCGAAGCGAGTAGTGCCTTAGGTAGCAATAGATGATCGTTGCCAAAAGGACGAGCGATAACACAACAATCATGTGTCCGCTTGAGATGTTCCAAATAAACCCAAACACAAAAAAGGTGAGATGAGGTATATACAAAAGCCGGCGGTGAGGCGAGGTGACGATACAATAAGTAATTGCAATGGCAATGAATATTGTCATCGTCCCAAAGAGGGCTTCAAAGTTCGTGATACGTAACAGCGCGCTTTCGGTATCCGTGATGCTCGTATAAAAGGGGGAAAGGAGGGTATTGCCCAGGGCGACAGCAAGTGTCGCGAGAAGGGCTCTGTATCTGTTCAAAAAATGACGGAGGAAACCGTATGCGAGGAGAATTGAAAATGCCGCAAATAGATTGAGCCAGACAATCAGTGAAAATTGTGTCGAGTGAAATTTTGAAAATGCCGTCAGGCTTGCGAGTACCCCTTGAAAAGTGTGCTGGCCGAGTACCGGGAAGCGATCATGTTCTGTAATAAACTCTGTGATATTAGCGGCGCGAAAACTATGCACCACGGTGCCAAAGCCAAAGAAGGGATCCACGAGCTCAGGCTGCGTTACGTAATACAAAGGCATTGGGTCCAGTGCTCGGGAAAAGCCAATAGCCTGGACTGCGAGTACGACACCCACGATCACCATGAGGGTTTTTTTTGAGGCTGACGGGAGTCGAGGTGTTTGGTAGGGTAGGAGCAGGATACAAAGAGCGGTTGTTAGGTAGAGGCTTAATTCAACACTCTTAACAATGAGACTGCTCATAAGCCAAACCCCAACAAAAGCGGTACAGCCAACATAAAAATCTACCCCTACCTTAAAATAAGGGGACGAAAAGGTAGAAAGAGGGAGGCGACGCGAAATCTTCGCTCCAATCAGGATACATAAGTATACCGCTAGCAGTATGCAGAGCGTATTGATAATGATGAGGGTAAGGAGGGTCATGCAGGTGAGGTTGTGTTGGGAGGAAGAAGTAAGGGCGGAAGTGGTCGTGCACCTACCTATGACGGAACACCCACCATTTTTGTCCTATGAAATTAAGGATAGTACTGCTTCCGGTGGCGCAGAGAAAAGCAAAAATAACCAGTTCGGGAAAAAGGAGAAGGGAAGCGTTATTAATCCCGACATTAACGCCGAGCGTCGTGGTGTAGAGTACGATAAAGTTTAAAACCTCGGAGTTCTTATGTTCGGGCTTTTCAAACGTCCAATACTTATTGCATACATACGCTACGACGGTGCCAAGAATAAATGAAATACTTTTGGCGGGGGCATAATCAAAAAAATTGAGAAGGAGGGTATAGCTAACAAAATCAGCGGCCACCGCACTGCACCCAACGACTATGAAGCGGAAGAGCTGCTTTTTTAAATCAGGCGTGAGTGTCATGAAAGCAATTGAACCTGAAGTATAGCGTTAAAATGGAGAGCGTAGTTTCTTGATATTTGTAATTTACATGTTTTAATATGGAGCAGTGAGCTGCTGTATTTGGGCGGCTGCTTAGGAAGTGACATTGGCGGTGGTTCTTAGATGAGCTCGACATTACGTACGATGTGTTCGATCATATGGTCATTTTGCACTTGGAATATTCGTTACCGTGCTGTCTTAAACCACACGCGTAAGTTGGTTTCTTAGGTCAGGACGGCTTGCTTTTTATGCTAGGCTAAGGGCATCGACCCATATAAGTGTTTTACATGCATATCTACGCACACCGAGTGAATACCTTAGAAAAACTGGCAAAAGTACCAAAGCACTTTGGGGTGGAGATTGATATTCGGGGGATGGGCGACCAGATGTTCCTAAACCACGATCCACTCAAGACCGGTGTGGAGTACCTATCGTTTGAATATTTTCTTAAGGAGTACGTGCGACTCGGTATACAGGGTGGCATCATCTTTAATACCAAAGAAGCGGGGTACGAGGCGCGTATCCTTGAGCTGGCACACCAGCACCTCGACCCAGTGTCACTCGGGTGGTCGTACCTCCTTGATGTTGAGTTTCCGTACCTCTACCGCGCCACTCGCAAGGAAGGAGTGCGCGCCATGGCCGTACGGTACAGTGAGGCCGAGCCAATAGAGGCGGTAGAAGCGCAGGTGGTAGACGGGACACCGCTCCTTGATTGGGTATGGATTGATACCAATACGAAGATGCCTCTCGATGCTGATATCGTCCGTCGCCTGGCAGGATTTAAGACGTGTCTCGTGTGCCCAGAGCGCTGGGGGAGGCCAGATGATATCCAAAACTATATTGCCCACATGAAAGTGCTTCACTTTGCACCAACCGCGGTCATGACCTCACTTGAAGAAGCGCATCAGTGGGAAGCGGCAGGGATGTAATAGAATAATTGTAAATAACATCACGACCCCGCCGGACACTATGCCCCGCGGGGTCGTGATTATTTATTGGCGGCGTATTAGGCTAGGAGTCCGGTGAAGAAGGAGTTCCAGTGGGCGTTGTCGTAGCCTTCACCCTTTTTAATACGGAACTCGTGCTCGCGCAGGTCGTAGAGATGGAGGTCGGCTGGCTTGCCCCAGCTCACGTAAAGGTCAACGGGGAAGACGACACTCTTCTTACCGAGCTTTTTCATGAAGATCGGCAGGGAGTCGACGTAGAACTCGTTGTTGATACGGTAGTTTTCTTCTACCATTTTGGCGTAGGCGGCGCGGAAGTCACCAGCCCGCCTAAACCAAAAAGTAGCAACTACGGCGTGGTCGTTAAAGGGGTCGTCGGAGACCGGAATTTTTACCGACATGTCAGCAATCGTTTCTTTATCGTCCTCGAGCTTAACCCAGCCCCAGGCTTCGGGCTTAGCGACCAACAGTGGGTCTTTGGTAAATGACCACAAAATACAATCGACGTCCACGCGGGCGCGGAGCTCGTCAAATTTCGCTGCGTCATACAGAAAACCGTTGTCACAGGCATTGATGAAAATTTCCTCATCGTCGGCGATCCCCTCAAGTCCAAGGAGGCAGGTAGTGGCCTGGCCTTCAGTGGTGTAGTTGATCGGAATGATTTCAGCGTTTGGTACTTGGTCTTTAATAAGTGCGTCAATTGTGAACTGATCGATGTGTTCAGTGCGAACGATAAAGACACTTTTGCTGGCAGTGGGGAGGCCACGCATGACCTGGGTAATCATTGGTTTACCCGAGACGGGAATGAGGGGCTTGGGGAGCAAATAATCGTCCTTTGAAAATCGTGAACCAAGACCAGCCATTGGAATGATTGTAATCATGCGCTCATTATATAGAGGTGGGTTACAAACGCAAAAAGGATGGGCGCGTAGCGCCCATCCCTCCCGTAACAGGCACTATTCTTTGCAGAAATGGGCGCACCAATACTCGTAGCACTGAGCAAATTCCGGTGTGCCCTCGGCGTACGGAATCTTAACGAACTCCTCACGACTCTGGGGGATGTAAGTCGGTTTCTTTTCGAGACCCTCCCGCTCGTGCACAAGTCGTGACCAGGCCTCGTACTCTTCGAGGTCTTCGGGCGTACCCCACTGCATAAAGCGCGTCACGGCCGGTACGTAGATGGGGAGCCCGTCGTCCTTCATAAAGTAGAAGGGGATGCTCGTGTAGTGCTCGCCGTTAATACGGGTTTCGTCATGCGCACTCGCGATGTCGTGGTACTGCTTCATTAGAGTGCCGGTTTTGAAGTAGTAGGCACCACCCGAGTGGTACGAATCTTGCGGGTTCTCGGTAAAGGAAAACTTTTCGCGGTAATCAATAAGTAGATTATTCGCGTCGGCCAGAATGCCACCATAGAGGTTTTTGTGAAGGAGGTGTGGGTGAAAACCGGTGTATGACGGAACCGCTCCAGCCACCCCACGTTCTTTCACCTCCCGCTTGAAAGCCTCGTAGTCCCACTCTTGCCCGTAGTCGCAGTAGGAAATTATCACCGGTTCCTCATCGGCGATGAGGTCGTAGACCGATTGAACCGCTGCCATGGGGCCCTTCGGTGCCTCGCCTGTTTCGTACCCACGGATATTAGCGCTCGGGGCCAGTCCTTCAAGTACCGACCGCATATCGGTCGTGGTCAGGTGGCTGTTGTTGCACACAAAAGTAACGTTTGTCTCACCAGGAAAGATATCGAGCACGTGGGCGATGATGGGTTTGCCTTCAACAACAATGAGTGGCTTTGGCGCCGTATAGCCCGCTCGCGCGAAACGCGAACCGTGACCCGACATTGGAATGATGAGTTGCATGCGACTACAGTATACTTTTCCGGTACTTTTCGCTATCGAGGTTAGCAATAAAAACGCCTTCGGCTGCGGCTAGGGTTTTGAGGGTAAGGCCTTTTTCGGTGACGGTGTCGTGAATGTAGAGCCAGGCGGCGAGTGTCTCTTCAATGGCAAGTGCTTCTTTTTCGCTACAGGCATAAGTAATGCTGCCGGTCACAGGGTCAATCGTGATTTTGTCGGGCGCGGTGGGCTCGTAACTGATCGCGTCGCCATAGACTACTTGGTCGGGAAAGAGAATGGTGTCTTTAAAAGTGAAGAGGGTCTCCGGGTTCCCCATAATCCTATTCTTTAGAGCGACCGAATTACTTTCCCAGCCGGTTTCATTTGATGCGATGGCGAGCGTGGGGTAGGAGTCCGTGAGTGCAAAGTAGAGTCGGAGCTTTTCGTTTACTTCTTCGTGCTTCCTCTGCGCTTCATCGGGAGTCGGGGCAACGATAATGAGGCCGTGGTTTTCAAGGAAGATGATATCGCTCCCTTCGGTCGCTCCGGCTGCTTTGATAGCAAGGGTAAGAGCGACGCCCGGGGTGTTGTACGGAATAAAGGCAGCCTCCGGGAAGAGGGTGCGCATAAGCGCTTCACCCTCGTGCGCGCACATAAGAATATTGGCGTAGACCGAGTGGGTGTGAAGGACGGTCTCACCAAGAAGGGCGTGAAAGCCAGTTTCTATTGAAGGGCGACCACCACCGCTCGCAAGGATAGTGGCGTTGATGGCGCTGTCCCCGGCTGCAATCAGTTCAGGGAGCGGTGTTTCAAGAATAACCTCGTCGTGCCAGTCGCGTACGGCCTTATGGTCGATGGTAACGAAGTGTGACGCATCCGTGAGTTCGCTCAAGCGAAGCCCTGAGGCTTTTACCAGCATTGCTGCCGCGTCTTTCATTGAGACATTACCCCCGCCGCCTTGGGTATAGTCGGGACGCGCACCAATGTGTTGTGCGAGGGTGATGAGGTCTTTAATGTGTTTGCTCATAATGACTAGAAAGACGTACGGAGGCAAAGATGTAGTACACGAGGAAAAGTTGCATAAGACCATTATACCCACCCGACCAGCCGGGTTCATGGAAGGTCATATCGTAGAGTTCGGGGGTGAGTCGATACGAGAGTTGTTCAATCGTCTCGGCGTTGCAGGAACCGTAGAGTCGAATGAGTTGTGATTTACCGACAAACTTGTGTTCAGCTTCGATCTGTGGCTGTTTTGCGAGTTCATTGAGTAGACTGTCGACATTGATGGCGTTGCTACACCGTACTTCGAGATAGAGTGCCAAATCAATCGGGGTACCGACGGTGGCAGGCGTAACGTTGTCAGCGCGCAAGGTGAACGTAACATCCGAGAGCGGTTCTTGACTTGCGATATAGTCGGCCGCATCTTTCGCGCGGGCGGCGAGTTGGTCAAGGACTCGCTCTTTGCTATAGCCGCGCTCGCCAACATCGCGGAGCAGTTTCCAGTGCGTCCGTAGCGTGTCGTCCGGCATGATAAACACCTTGAGATCAAGAAGGGTAGCCATGCTCGTGAGATAAAACGAATGGAGACCCTCAAAGAGGATGAGGCGTTTAGACGGTAGGCGTTCGGCTTCGGTAAATGTACCGGTTTTGTGGTCGTAGTGACGCCTGAACGTATCCTCACCGGCACGTAACCGCGTGACGTGCTCGAGGTCTTCGTGGAGCGCGTTGGCTTTGGGGTCGAGGTGGGTGTACGTCTTCCACATTTCGTTACCACGCTCCCAGCGGTGCAGAGCATCGCCTTCGACAGTTGCCACGTCGCGCGCGCCGAAGATATCGGTAAGGAGTCTTGTGAGCGTGGTTTTACCACTACCGGAGTCACCGGCAATACCGACGAGGAAGGGTGCATTGTACAGTTTTTTGCGGCGACCTTCTTCAACACCATAGCGGTAGATCAGCGCGACGTTTGCAAGGAGGCAAGCCTGCAGCAGGGTAAAGGCCAGGTTGCTTAGTAGCGCTGCCGGGAGGCCGGCGTTTGAGAGGAGGGCGTAGGGGTTTGGCAGCGCGGCAATACTGGGGGCAATAACCGCAAACAGTTCAAAGTAATCACTCTGCGGTGAGAGACTAAAGTGGAGGAAATAGGCAACGGTTAAGCAGGCGAGGGGAAGTAAGGAGCGTCGTTGGTGCTTTACGCCAAAGTAGACAAAGAATGGCACCACCCAGAAGTACCACCCAGGCATGGGAGGAATAAAGAGGGTGAGAATACCAAAGGCAAAGCCAAGGAACATGACGAAGGTGTCTCGGCCGTGTCGTTCGAGGCGCAGGTAGTGGAGCAAGAGGAGGGCAAAGGCTGCCGGTACTACATAAAAAAATAAACGGTGTCCCAAAGGAGATGGAGAGGTCAAAGACTTTAGTCTGTTCTTGATTACTAAAGACCATGGCCAGGAAGGCCGGTGAGAATAGCTGCGCTGCATTGACCAAGAAAAATCCGCTAGCCACTGTGGCAAAAAATCCGAGCAGCCTGCGACCAAAACCAAGGTGGCGCCAAAGGTAGATAAAGGTAAAGGGGAGCAGTACCACCAGGTGGAATTTGGTGGCAATACTAGCCGAGAGGAGGAGGGCAGATAAGAACCAGCGTTCCTTAAAGAGGAGGTGGATAAAAAGAAAGACCAGGGCAATTGGCAACACATCGAGTTGGCCGTGGAGGTAGGTGATATAAAAGAGAATAGGCGAGCACCAATAGAAAATGAGGAGCGCCCGGTGGTGGTGTTGGAGCCAGCGCGCGAGGATGAGCAGGATAACAATATCGGCACAGAGGAGGGGGAGGCGGTAAAGGAGGAGGTCGCCCGGGGCAATCGTAAAGGTGCCCGAGGAAAGGAGGGGTGCAAAAATGAGTCCCGGCAAGGACATGAGATACAGCATCAGCTGTGGGTAGGGGAAGGCCCCCAGGATGCCGAGACTGAAAAAGTGCGCGTACGGGTCGTTGCCGGTCTGTGCAAAATACTTAAGAAACGGAACAAAGAGGTCAGTAAAGTATTCCGACGCAAAGAGGGCACTCGCATACAGTTTTATAACGAGACCCACGACAAAGAGTGGGGAGGTTAGAATGGCAAACTTAAACGTGCCGGTCTTGTCGTACAGAAGTGTCTTTTGAAGGTGCGGCATGTCTAAAAAGTATGGTGGCGATACCAAGGGCTTTGGCACCGGTGATATCGCGCTCGCTGTTGTCTCCAATCATTACGGCCGTTGCCGACTCGCCACCAACTTTTTCTAGTCCATAGAGGAATGGTCTTGGATCGGGTTTTTCTGCCCCCGCCTCTTCAGAGGTAACGAGCGCGTGCACATAGGATGACATGCCGAGCGAAAGCAGTTTTTGGCATTGGAGCGACGTAGTAAGATCAGAAACAACTACTACTTTTGTATCACGCGTGTGGCAGTGCGCAAGAAAATCGAGTAATCCATCAGTAACCACCATAGTGTCTATAAAAACAGACCAGTATTTTTGCTCGAGCGCAATACAGCGCTCATATATATAAGGGTCATCTAAATTTTCTAAAAGCGCCTGAAAATAAAGAACTCGTGAGTGGCTGGAGGCATGATTCGGGATGCGGGACTTCACGCGCATTTGAGCTTTTGTATACTGGACATGAAAATCTACAACCCCCTCGGGGTACTGTTTAAATGAGGTGAGTAGCTCTTCGACGGCAGTCAGAGCGGCGTGGTGGCAGGGGTCGTACTCGTAACATGTATTGTCGAGATCGAGCATGACCGTCTTAATCTCTGGTGTCAACGTAAGGCCGGCAAAAGTGGTGATGGTGTCCGGCATGGCGTTATGGTAGTAGAGGTTGCTTTTTGTACCACTCGTAGGTGCGCGTGATACCGTCTTCCAGCGCAATAGTGTGTTTAAAGCCAAGGCTATGGAGGCGTGTAACGTCAAGCAGTTTTCGGGGAGTGCCGTCAGGTTTAGAAGCGTCCCATTCAATAGCTCCGGAATAGCCAACGACCCGCGCTACGGTTTCGGCTAATCCCTTGATGGTAACGTCTTCTCCCGTACCAATATTTACAATCTCCGGGTTATCGTACGTCAGCATGAGGTGGAGGCACGCGGCCGCCATGTCATCGACGTGGATAAATTCCCGCATGGGAGTGCCGGTGCCCCACAGAGTGATAGTGGGTGAGCCTGTCTCCTTAGCTTCATGAAAGCGGCGAATGAGTGCCGGCAAGACGTGTGAGTTAGCTAAGTCAAAACTGTCGTTTTCGCCGTAGAGATTGGTTGGCATCACACT
The DNA here is from genome assembly GCA_019750255.1 of Patescibacteria group bacterium. Lineage (GTDB taxonomy): Bacteria > Patescibacteriota > Minisyncoccia > Phycocordibacterales > UBA918 > OLB19. Next base: position 72,143 of record JAIEOU010000001.1, on the reverse strand, counting down.
GATAAAATTACTCCCGTATTGCTTCGCATAACTTTGACACATGGTTATGCCAGCGATTTTTGCCACAGCGTAAGCTTGATTGGTTGGTTCTAGTGGCCCGGTAAGTAGGTAGTCTTCCTTGATTGGTTGCGGAGCGAGCTTTGGATAGATGCACGAGCTGCCAAGAAATAAGAGTTTTTTTACCCCGTGCGTATGGGAGGCGTGGATGACGTTATTTTGCATCTGAAGATTTTCGTAGATGAAATGTGCTGGGTAGGTCTTGTTGGACATAATGCCTCCAACCTTGGCGGCAGCGAAAAATACATAATCGGGACGTTCTATCGAAAAAAACGTATCGACGGCTTTTGAGTCGAGGAGGTCGAGCTCGCTCCGTGTGCGAGTGATGAGATTGGTGAAGTCGGCAGCCGTCAGGGTGCGTACGAGGGCTGAACCAACGAGTCCGCGGTGGCCGGCGATAAATATCTTGGCGGTTTTATCCATAGACTGTTTAGATTAGTAGAGAATGGGTTTACCTGCAGCAACAAGTGCGTAGTCGTGCTGCATCATGAGCGCAGCAAGTTTTTTAAAAGTAATTTCTGGTGTCCAGCCAAGTTTTTCCTTGGCTTTTGTAGGGTCTCCAAGGAGGAGGTCGACCTCAGCTGGGCGGAAGTACCGTGGACTTACCGCAATAATTGTTTTACCAGTTGCGGTATCGATACCCACCTCTTCTACTCCAGTACCTTCCCAAGTCAGGGTTATGCCTAGCTCGACGCAACATGCCTCAATGAATTCACGAACAGAATGCGTTTCGCCTGTGGCGATAACAAAGTCGTCAGGAGTCTCTTGCTGGAGCATTCGCCACATCGCCTCGACGTATTCTCGGGCATGACCCCAGTCGCGCTTAGCATCGAGATTGCCAAGCTCAAGAACATCTTGCTGGCCTAATTTTATTTTAGCGAGAGCAATTGTTATTTTTCGCGTCACAAAGTTGTAGCCGCGGCGTTCACTTTCGTGATTAAAAAGGATTCCGTTACACGCAAACATGTTATAGGCCTCGCGGTAGTTTTTAATAATCCAAAAACTATAGAGTTTTGCTACGCCATAAGGGCTGCGTGGGTAGAACGGGGTAGTTTCGTTTTGTGGTGTCTCTTGCACGAGCCCGTAGAGTTCAGAAGTTGAGGCTTGATAGGTGCGCGTGGTGCTTGCGAGGCCGACCGAACGGATAGCTTCAAGTAGCTTAAGTGTACCGATACCGTCAGTCTGTGCCGTAGTCTCGGGTACCTCAAAAGAAATCTTGACATGGCTTTGCGCAGCTAAATTGTAGACTTCGTCCGGGCGGATGGTGGCCATAAGAGTGGTCAAGTTGACTGAATCAGTCATATCACCATAGTGAAGAAAAAGTTTTTTATCCAGCACAGCGGGATCATTGTAGAGGTGGTCAATTCGCCAGGTACGGATGGAGCTGGATGGGCGAATGATTCCGTGCACCTCGTAACCTTTCTGAAGCAAAAGCTCGGCAAGATATGATCCGTCCTGTCCAGTAATACCGGTGATAAGGGCTTTTTTCATAATGTGGCTATACTAGCATAGTAACGGTGCAGCGTAAGCTGGTCTTTTTGTAACAAAATTACTAGACCAATCGTTGCATACACAGTACTAGCATCACATCAATGTATCCCACTATGACTATTGGATTTATCGGGCAAGGATTTATTGGTCGCCATCTGGCAGACGACTTTGAAGAGCGCGGCTATAGGGTTGTTCGCTACGCACTTGAAGAACCGTATGTCCACAACAGGGCTGCTATTGCGGAGTGTGAAATTGTTTTTATTGCTGTACCGACGCCTACAACCCCCGAGGGTTTTGATGCCAGTAGTGTAGAAAAGGTGTTGCCACTTGTGGGGGTAGGGAAGTTGGCGGTAATTAAATCAACTATTCTACCGGGAACCACAGCCCGCCTCGCGCACCTTTTTCCGGACCGTTTGATAGTCCATGCCCCTGAGTTTTTGCGAGAGAAGTCGGCTGCGCATGATACTCGCCACCCAGAGCGAACCATTATAGGTATGGCGCAGGATACCCCGCTCTACCAAAGTGCCGCCCAACGGTTGCTCGAAGTGCTGCCAAAAGCAGCGTATGAAAAAGTTTGCCTTTCTCACGAAGCTGAGTTGATAAAGTACGGTGGCAACTGTTTTTTGGCAATGAAAGTAATTTATATGAATCTTCTGTGTGATTTGGCCGGAACACTCGGTGCTTCGCACGAGCTCGTTGCGGACGCGCTTGCGGCTGATCCGCGCATTGGTACCAGCCACATGAATGTACGCGACAGTAGCGGTCATCCTGGAGCGGTCGTTGGTCGAGGGGCGGGAGGACATTGCTTCCCAAAAGATTTGGCAGCACTACGGCAGCATTATGCCGATGTGCGCCCAGGCGACGAGGAAGGTGTCGCGGTTTTACGTGCCCTCGAAGATAAAAATAATCAATTATTACGCAGTACAAGTAAGGACCTGGATTTGCTGAAGGCAATTTATGGATAAAGCCGGAAGTCTGGTCAGTGCACCGCACCGGCGCGAGCGTAGTAGGTACTGTGATCGTGTGTTAGACCGGCTTTGTCCCGAGTCGTCTAGCCAGAAGGCCGGAAAAGCTTGTGGTATAGTGGTGCCCATATGAAAGATATACTTAAGACACTTGTCTTTGGAGGGTTGTTTTTGATTCCGTTTCTTACTCTGTACGTTGAAAACGATTATTTCTTTCCCTTCATTACCGGTAAAAACTTCGCCTTTCGTATAATTGTAGAGATTGTGTTTGTGTTGTGGGCGCTGCTCGCACTTCTTGATCGCCGGTATCGGCCAAAGTTTTCCTGGGTACTCGTCAGTATGAGTGCGCTCATGATTGTGATGTTCTTCGCCAACCTCTTTGGTGAGCATGTTTCGACTGGTTTCTTTAGTAATTTTGAGCGTATGGACGGGTACATCACCCTCATACATGTGTATCTCCTCGTACTTGTGCTCGGTAGTATGTTTACCGAAAAACGCTACTGGCTCTACTTCATGTATACAACGCTCGCCGTGGCATTCTTTGTTTCGTTCCATGGTCTGGCGCAGTTCGGCGGTCTGATAGAAGGGAACCGTGGTCGTATTGATGGACAGCTTGGTAATGCCGCGTATATGGCGATTTATATGCTCTTCCATATCTTCTTCGCCTTCTGGATGTTTGTGGAGAGTAAGACCACCTTGTCGCGTGTGCTGTTTGCTCTGCTGGCAGGAATGTTCATTTTTACGCTCATCAACACCGGTACTCGTGGTACAGCGCTCGGCTTTCTTGCCGGCAGTACCGTTATGGTGGCATACATAGCACTCTTTGCTACGCAGTTCAGAGAGTTCCGTAAATATGCCATTGCAGCCTTTGTTTTCATTGTGGTGGCAACGGGAATATTCGTAGCTGCTCGAGATACTGAATTTGTTCAGAGTAACGGAAATCTCGCCCGTATTGCGAATATTTCACTGAGCGAGCTTTCAACTCGTGGGACCATTTGGCAGATGGCCTTTGAAGGAGTGAAAGAGCGACCGCTTCTAGGCTGGGGTCAAGGCAACTTTAACTACGTCTTTAATGCGCAGTACGAGCCGCGTCTGTATAGTCAGGAGCAATGGTTTGATCGAACGCACAATATTGTTCTTGACTGGCTGATTGCTGGTGGTGTCCTGGGTTTCTTGGCGTACGTCAGTCTATTTTTGGCATGTCTCTACTACCTTCTGTGGAGACCGTTTAAACATAACGATGAAACATTTACTGTACTCGAGCGCGCTGTCCTCCTCGGTATTCTTGCTGGCTATGTGACGCACAATCTCGTGGTGTTTGATAACATCATTAGTTATATATTCTTTGCGGTCATTCTTGGCCTCATTCACCAGCGAGTGTCGGTAGTGTTCCCTCGTGTAGACGCCGTACGAATTGATGAGAAGGTGGTAGCACAGTTTGCGGCGCCGGTAGCGCTCGTGCTCCTTGTGGCAGTCATTTACACCCTCCACGTGCCCAACATGCAAGCTGCAGGGGATATCATTGATAGTTATCGATCAGCCTCACCGGAAGACCAGCTTGCGGCCTTTGAGCGAGCGCTGTCGCGTGATTCATTTGCCCGACAAGAAATTGTTGAGCAGTTTGCCCAGCAAGCGATGAACATCGCACGTAATCAGGCGGTGTCAGAAGAGACGCGGGGCAAGTTTGTAACGCGCGCTGAAGCCGAACTCCTCGCCTTTGTGAAGGAGAAGCCAGGTGACGCCCGTGTGCACGTGTTTCTTGGAACTTTCTACCGGTCCTTTAATGAAGTAGAAAAGGCAGCTGAACAAATGGCGATTGCACGCAGCCTCTCACCGCGTAAACAAGCCATTATTGCCCAGCAAGGAATTGTTGAGTTCACACGCAATAATAATGAGGCCGCCCGGGATTTCTTTAAGGAAGCGTTTGACCTGGCACAAGACAATGCCGAAGCGCGTGAATATTACGCCGCAGCACTTTTCTTCACGGGCGACGCCGAAGGCGCTAAGGCACTCGTGGATAATGAGGCTACCAAAGAGCGGTTTGCGGCCAGTGACTTTCTTATTAACGGAGTAAACGCAGCTGGCGACCTGCCATTCTTGGCTGAGTTGTTTACCATTCGTCGAGATAAGAATCCAGAGAACGCGCAAAATTGGGCAAGCTTAGCGTTTGTCTACTACCAGATGAACGATATCGATCGTGCACTTCAAATTCTCACCGAGGGTGGGGAAGTGGTGCCCTCATTTAAGAAACCAGCAGAATGTATTGCCGATAACATCAAGAACGGTCGCGCGCCTGATACGGCCTGTGCACCAAGCTAAGCATGCCACGACTCGCTGTTGGGGTGTCATTGGCTCGTCATACAACCCTCAAGGTTGGTGGTGAGGCGAAGTACTTCACACGAGTACAGAGTGAAGAGGAGCTTAGATCGGCAATGAGTTTTGCAGAGCAACACTCATTGCCGATTTTTGTACTCGGTGGTGGGTCAAACGTACTTGTGTCTGATGATGGGTTTGCTGGCGTAGTGATACAGATGGGAATCCAAGGGATAATGTTTGCTCACACAGGTGAGGAGGTACGAGTGACGGTCGGTGCTGGTGTGGTATTTGATGAGTTCGTTGCCCACTGTGTAGAGAGGGGTTATTGGGGATTAGAAAATCTTTCGCATATTCCCGGTACCGTTGGAGCGACACCAATTCAAAATGTGGGAGCGTACGGTGTCGAGGTGGGAGACTGTATTTTCGAGGTGCAAACACTTCATTTAAAAACGGCTACTGAACGCACTTTTTCCCAAGCCGAGTGTGACTTTGATTACCGCTCTTCATTTTTTAAAACTACCGAAGGTAGTGAGTACGTCATTACGAGTGTAACGTTTATTTTGTCGAGCAGTCCGCAACCACGAATCGATTACGGAGACCTGGCAATGCGGTTTGCTCACGCTTTGCCGACTGATCCGCAGAGTGTCCGCGCTCATATAATTGCGGTACGCTCGCAAAAATTCCCTGATTGGCAGACCGTTGGTACGGCTGGCTCGTTCTTTAAAAACCCAATCATTGTACGAAGTCATGCAGAGTCACTGAAAGCGATGTACCCTGAATTACCGCTCTACGGTGTCAGTGAGACACACGTAAAGTGTTCGCTCGGTTTTATTCTCGATAAGGTGTGTGGACTGAAAGGATATAGGGAAGGGTTTGTTCGGCTCTACGAAAAGCAGGCACTTGTACTCGTGGCAGAAACGGGCGTGCGCGCACAGGACATTACGATGTTTGCCGATGCAATCAGTAAGAAAGTTTTTTCAGCGACAGGAATTGTAATTGAGAGAGAAGTAACGAGCGTGTAAATAAATAAATAAAATAATTTTTTAGAATTAAAAAAATAAAATTAAAATTATCCACACTATTTTTTTTAAAACGATTGTATAAATATTTTTTACTCGTGATAATAGATATAAGCAGACATCTTCTCACTGGTGATTCATCACAGAAGGTCTTGCGGTCGAATTTATAACCACAAAACTCTCATCACTATGGCAGTAGCCAAGAAAGCAGTAAAGAAGACTGTAGCAAAGAAAGTAGCAAAGAAGGTTGTGAAGAAGACTGTAGCAAAAAAGGTAGCTCCAAAAAAAACGGTAAAGAAGGTAGCAAAGAAAGTAGCAAAAAAGCGATAGTTGATGCCGAAGGTGTCTATCACCTTCGCATCAGACTAATAGCATAATCGCCCCTCCACGGGCGATTTTGCTTTTTTGTATTTATACACAGGTGCGTATATACTTAGCCCCACTATGTCATTTTTAGATAGATTTTTTGGGCCCAGCTACGATAAGGAGCTTAAGTCACTTGCGCCTTTAGTTACTGCCATTGGAGCGCTGGAGCCTGAACTGCAAGCCTTATCCGATGCTGAGCTTCGTGAACGTTCTTTAGCGCTAAAGGCCCGTGTAGAGGGTGGTCTGTCATTGGATGATGCGCTCACTGAGGCGTACGCCCTTACTCGTGAGTCTGCCCACCGCACACTTTCGATGCGTCACTTCGATGTGCAGTTGATCGGTGGCATTATTTTGCATCGGGGCAAAATTACTGAAATGCGTACGGGTGAAGGAAAAACGCTGGTGGGAACACTGCCTGCATATTTAAATGCGCTTACAGGAAAGGGAGTACACGTCATTACGGTCAATGACTATCTGTCGCGTCGTGATGCGGTTTGGATGGGTCAAATTTATACTGCCCTTGGATTGTCGGTGGGTGTAATTAATCATGACGCTTCGTACCTTTACGATCCGGCTCATCAAGAGAGCGATGAGGAGCGCGATGAGGTGGGATCGTATAAAGTACTCCACGAGTTTCTTCGCCCGTGTTCTCGTAAGGAGGCATACGAAGCTGATATCACCTACGGTACAAATAGTGAATTTGGTTTCGATTACCTACGCGATAATATCGAATTTAATCCCGAGCAGCTCCGGCAGCGCGAACATGCTTTTGCAATCGTGGACGAAATTGACTCCATTCTTATCGATGAGGCACGAACCCCGCTCATTATTTCTGCACCAGCTAATGAGTCGGAAAACTTCTACGTTCAGTTCGCGTATATTGCCAAGCAGCTACAGAAGGATACGCACTACGAGGTGGATGAAAAGCAGAAATCGATTGCGCTTAATGATGCCGGAATAGAAGCGGCTGAGCGGTTGCTTGGGGTAGAGAATATTTACACCGAACGAGGCATCAAGTATGTCCACCACCTCGAGACCGCCGTGCGCGCCGAGGCTCTTTTTACGCGTGACAAGGAGTATGTGGTGCGGGATGGTGAGGTTATGATTGTCGATGAGTTTACCGGTCGTCTACAACCTGGGCGACGCTGGTCAGAAGGACTTCATCAAGCGGTTGAGGCCAAAGAAGGGGTGGCGATTCAGCGCGAGTCCAAAACCTACGCTTCCATCACCTACCAGAACTATTTCCGCATGTACGATAAGTTGGCTGGCATGACCGGTACAGCCCTTACATCCCTTGAAGAGTTTTATACCGTGTACAAGCTCGAGGTGGTTCCCATTCCAACTAATAAGCCGGTGCGGCGTACTGACCACAACGACCTTATTTTCCAAAACGAAGCAGGTAAGTTTGCAGCCATCATCAGCAAGGTTAAAGCGGTGCACGAAACCGGTCAACCAATACTTATTGGTACCGCTTCGATTGAAGCGAATGAACGTCTCTCTGCCGCTCTCTCTGCCGCTCGGGTGCCGCATGAGATGCTGAACGCCAAGAATCACGAGCGTGAAGGTGAAATTATCGCCGCGGCTGGAAAAAGGGGCGGAGTAACGCTCGCTACTAACATGGCTGGTCGTGGTGTCGACATTAAACTCGGCGGGCCTGAAGCGACTCCCGAAATGGCTGAAGAAATCCGCACCCTTGGCGGGCTGTTTGTGCTCGGTACTGAACGCCACGAAGCGCGGCGCATCGATAACCAGTTACGCGGTCGTTCTGGTCGACAGGGAGACTTCGGAGCAACTCAGTTTTTTGTCTCTATGGATGACACACTGATGCGCGTGTTTGGTGGCGATCGGGTAAAAAGTCTCATGGGTACCTTTGGCATACCAGAAGACCAGCCAATCGAAATGCGTATGCTTTCAAATACGCTCGAAAGTGCGCAGACCCGTATTGAAGGCTTTCACTTCGACGCGCGAAAGCAGATTTTGGCTTATGACGATGTCCTTAATCAGCAGCGGACCGTAATTTACAAGCGGCGTCGTAAGCTACTCCTCGGTGACGCAGAAGAGGTGTCGTTGATGCTTGGTGAGCTCACGGGGTCAATTCCCGAAGCTGAGGCCGTGATTGAGGCTAAGCGGACTGAACTCGGTGAACATGATTTCCTTGATCTCTTCCGTCGCCTGGCGCTGCAGACGATTGATACGCTCTGGGTCGAGCATCTGGAGGTCATGAGCTACACGCGTTCGAGTGTAAACCTTCGCGCCTATGGACAGAGGGACCCGCTTATCGAATACCGCAAGGAAGGAACGCGTCTATTTAAAGAAATGCTACATGTGGTTCTGGTGCGAGTAGCAGACATGCTGCCGCGCCTCGTACCGCGCGTTGTGATAGCTGAGGAGGACGAAATGCGCAAGCAATCAGAAGCAGCCCAGGCAGCGGCTGGTGAGTCAGCCTCGGCGGCTAAGCGTGTCGCTGCGCCTGTGCGGGCAGATAGTAACGAGCCGGAACGAAATGATCTGGTGACTATTACCGATGGCACTACCAGTCAGACTCTGAAGTATAAAAAGGCAGAACCGCTCATTAGTGGAGGTGGGTGGACACTGGTCCGCTAGTGTAATCACAACGAATAACGGACCCTAGACAACTTGTCGAAGGGTCCGTTATTCGTTACAGTTACCGTCATGAAACTGATAGTAAAAATTGTCCTCGGGGCTTTAGCCCTGCTTTTGATTGCCGAGGTTGTACCTGGGGTCCACGTCGAAAGCTACCTCGGTGCGATAATTGCGGCGCTGGTTCTAGGACTCCTTAATGCTCTTGTTCGGCCACTTGTCGTGCTCCTTACTCTCCCGCTTACCATCCTCACCCTCGGGCTCTTTCTTCTGGTAGTGAATGCTTTCTTCTTCGCCCTAGCAGCCAATTTCGTTCCTCAATTTAGTGTAGCTGGTTTTGTGCCGGCGCTGCTTGGGGCTTTTGGAATGTCCGTTGCTGGTTTTTTCATCAATCGTATTGTTTAGCCTCCGGCTCAGTAGGGGTACCTCTATGAGAGTGATGGATGAGGTGGGGTTGATAGCTTTTTTGTAGGTACGAACGGGCCGCGAGCGGACCCCGCTTTTTAGTGTACTCCATCATCGTGCGGGGTTCGCCGCCCTGTGTCATTCATACATAGGCAGCAAGAGGGGCAGACAAAGACTCACTTCTCCCTGTACTTATTGCTCTACCTGTGGTACAAATGCGCCTATGTTTATTGATGAAATTACCCTTCAAGTGGCAGCCGGTAATGGGGGAGATGGAGTAGTCCGGTGGCGTCATGACAAATACAAACCCATGGCTGGTCCTGCGGGTGGAGATGGTGGTAAGGGGGGCGACGTGTATGTCCGCGCCGTTCGGGATATTTCTGTGCTCGGTCGCTACACGGGTGAGAAGAAGTTTGCTGCCGCCTCAGGCGAAGCTGGTCATAATGGGAGTAAAACCGGGAAGGGTGGAGATGACCTGTATATTGACGTACCGATTGGCACGAGTGTGCGCGATCGCGAAAAAGGACGGGTGTTTGAGGTGCTCACAGAAGGCGAAACAGTACGCATTTATAAAGGAGGCGCTGGGGGACTTGGTAACGAGTATTTCAAGTCATCCGTTAACCGCTCGCCCGAGAAAGCAACTAAGGGAAAAGAGGGAGAGCGTGGTCTGCTCCACATTGAGCTCTCGCTTGTTGTTGATGCTGGCATGGTAGGTTTTCCGAATGCCGGGAAATCATCGCTCATCAACGCACTCACGAATGCTCAATCTAAAGTTGGTGCCTACGCCTTTACGACAAAATCACCTCAGCTTGGGGAACTCTACGGGTATGTGCTTGCAGACATTCCCGGTCTTATTGAAGGAGCAGCCGCTGGGAAGGGTCTTGGACATAGCTTCCTCCGGCACATCGCCCGTACTAAAATGCTCCTCCACGTGATTTCACTTGATAGTGCTGATCCAAAAAGTGACTATTACACCATTCGTAAGGAGCTTTCATCGTACGATGCTTCGCTTACTGAGAAAGAAGAATGGATTATTTTTAACAAAATGGACCTTGTAAATAAAGATTTTATTGAAGGAGTTCTTGCAAGTATTGACATAATTGGGAAACGTGTGTTTGTTGTGTCTGCAATAACTGGTGAAGGAGTTAAAGAATTCAGCGATGCGCTTGTCGCACACCTGCGAGAACCGTACAATAAGGCATAAATTGTATGTCAGAAAAAGTGTACCAAGCCACGATCGGTCTTGAAGTTCATGTTGAGCTCGCCACTAAGAGTAAAATGTTTTGTGGATGCAAAAATGATCCGCACGAGAGCGAACCGAACACCCACGTGTGTCCGGTTTGTCTCGCTCATCCCGGAAGTTTACCGGTTCCTAACGAAGCAGCCATTGCGGCAGTGCTAACGTTTGGTGCAGCGGTCGGTGCTACGCCCGCAACCTATTCAGAGTTTGATCGTAAAAATTATTTTTACCCGGACATCCCAAAGGCCTACCAGCTCAGTCAGTACGCCTTTCCGTTTCTAACCGGAGGATCACTGAAAGGTGTTACCCTCACTCGAGTGCATCTTGAAGAAGACACAGCCCGCAGTCAGCACGATAAGGGAGATTTTAGTCTGGTTGATTTTAACCGAGCTGGGGTACCACTCATGGAACTGGTTACCGAACCGGTTATTCATGATGCGGTGACCGCTGGAGATTTTGCCCGGGAGCTTCAACTAGTGCTCCGCACCCTCGGGGTGGCAAAAGCCCAGATGGAGCGGGGTGAGATGCGTGTCGAGGCAAACATTTCTGTAAGTGACACCGAAGGGGTCCTTGGCACAAAAGTGGAGGTTAAAAATCTAAACTCCTTTAAGTCGGTTGAAGGCGCCATCGCGTTTGAGATTGACCGACAAGTTGACGTACTTAAGAGTGGGGGAAGTGTGTCCCAAGAAACTCGGGGCTGGGACGAGGTTAAGCTCCGCACCTTTACTCAGCGATCCAAAGAGACAGCCAAGGACTACCGCTATTTTCCTGACCCGGACATCCCAAAGATGGATATATCCAAGCATATAGCGTTTTCTCGGCTAAACGATATAATAATAGAATTACCTGAAGATAAGCGCAAAAAATATAGTAATCTTGGTTTGACGATAAATACATCAAATCAAATCGTTGCGGATGAATTCTCGGATACTTACTTTAGTTCTGTGTGTAAGCGTGCGCTGGCCGCCAAGCTTCCTAACGAAGTAGTGGTTTTGGCGGCAAATTATCTAACCTCTGATTTACTCTCAATTATAAGTAAAGGTGTTGAGCTTACGCTGACTCCAGAGCATTTTCTTGAGCTTATGCAGATGATTCATGCTGGTGATATCACTTCACGGGTCGCTAAGGATATTTTGACTGAGATCGCTGTCTCCAACGAGCATCCAAGAACCGTAGCAACCGAGCGTGGGCTGTTGCGTAGTGTTGATACTAGTGCGCTTATGAGCCTAGTAGCGGCGGTGGTGACTGAGTTTAGTGCGGTCGCGGACGAGTATAAGGGTGGTAAGGTAACTGCACTACAATTCCTCCTCGGACAGGCTATGAAGCAGAGTCGTGGGAGTGCTGATCCCGAGATATTGAAGCAGCTCCTTATTGAGTATCTCAAGTAAACGAGAAGATCATATTTCTATTCACACGGAGGCTAAGCCAGGGCGCTCAAACCTGGTATACTTTCTGTAATGGAAACCGTTACTATTGACGAAGTAGAATACGTGAAAGCTAGTGTGCTCGCTAAACGGCACAACTATACCACCGATTATATCGGCCAGTTGTGTCGGGCACGAAAAGTTGACGCTCACCTTGTTGGGCGAACCTGGTACGTCTTTCCAGCTTCACTCGATGGCCACAAGTCTACGCGCTATGCTGAGCTTCGTTCAGCCGAGAAGACTGAGAAAGAAACGAATGAAATAACATCATCTCGTAGAACCGTAAATTCGCCTCTAGCCAAGAATACGCTTAAGTCACAGACTCCACATTTCCAAGATAGAGTTTTTTGGAAAAAGCCTAAGTATCAGGAGGATAGTTCGGACTTATTGCCTGGTATATCGAAAGAGAACCCTCCGATTCAAAAAATGAGGATTGAGCTTGCTGAAAGTGAACGGGTTCAGGTTGCAAGTCGGTCCAAGAACGTAACCATGATTAGTCAACCAATGCCCGCAGTGGCCCTGGCGGGGACGCTGAAGGTGCTGGATTATGCGCCCACTTTTGACCAGGTGAGTGATGCTGTGGTTGATGATAAAAAGATTCAAAAATCTACCTATATCGAACGCACCGATGCTACTGTTCACCCAGCTCTGGTGGATGACCGACACGCTGTGACGGCCCCGCACTTTGAGAAGGCCTTGAAATCAGGCGTGGTAAAGCACACACCAATTCCTCGTAACGCCACCTATCCGGTGGCGGTAAAGAAAATTAAGACAGATACGCCCGCGAGAGTACATAAGCCGGTTATTGCAATTCCGCAAAGACAGTCAGGTGTGGCGTTTGGGGCGACCAAACAATCGTCCCCGGCACCCGCTAGAGAAGATAAGGCCAGTTCGCTATTTTTTCGCTTGGTCATTGCTCCAGCGGTTATCGTTTTGACGGTGGCGGTCGCGAGTGCTCTCTTGGTCCTTGAGAGTGTGACGAGCATAGGGTCATCGGGCGAAGAGCTGGTATCCTGGCAGTTCAATGCAGCGGCGGTACACGATTTTTTTGCCCCTAAATAAACGCAAAACTTATTAACAGTTAAGACACGTTTTTTGGGCGATATAGCTTTATAATTAAAGCCATATCGCCATGAGTGAGGCACTAACAATTAACGGGAAAAAACTTCTTCCCATCAAAGACGTTGCGGTGGGTACGAAGTACACTCGTGACTACATTGCCAAGCTGGCGCGCGACGGGCAGATTGTCGGCGCCCTGGTCGGGCGACAGTGGTTTATAGACAACTCCTCGCTCGCTCGGTTTATCGAAACAACCGAGCTTGAAGCTGAAGTCAGAAACCGGCACCTCAGTCGAGAGCGTCGTCGTGAACGTGAGGTGAAGACCGCAATAAAAAACCGTTTTGATATTGTCGCCTCGCATCCGCGGTACAGTGCGCGTCAAGGAGTATTGAGGGCTGTCACTGTGGTCGTGTGTGGCGTGGTTGCCGGCTATGCCTTTACGGTGGCGCCAGACCTTTTTTCGCAAACAGTAGCCCTGCAAAAGGCCCAGTCTTCGCTCTCGGTAAACACCGTAATGGTCGCAAGTCCTGAGGTCCAGCACGAGTTACCGCTATCATCTATCGTCATTGAGCGGCCCGTTTTTGAGGACACGCACGAAGCGCGACGTTTTAGTGAGGGTGCGGCGGGGGTGCTGGTGCTGCCAGCCGGATCACCAGAGGATCCGGTAGTAGTAGCAGAATTATTTTCTGACCCAGTAACGGTCGCTTACACCGCGCCTGGTGTGGGAACGGTATCTCTCGATAGTACTACGCAATTGGGCAGCACGAGCCTGTCCTTTGTGACGGTGCCGGTTGCGGCAGCAGCCGAAGTCGTACGGTTTGAAAACCGCACCCCTATGCCAAGCGCAACCCCATGAGTATGAAAAAAATACTCTCTCTCTCACGTGGTTGCTACTGTGTACCTTGAGTCTCCTCGTGGGGTCTTTGTTTATTACTCCGGCCACCGCAGCGCCTTCGCCTACTATTAATTACCAGGCCAAGCTTACAAACAGCGCTGGGGTTGCGGTTCCTAACGGAACGTACAATCTTCGGTTTTGGCTTGTGACTTCGCCGAGTATTGCTACTACCTCCGCTGTATGGAGTGAGTCTCTCACGGGTGGTGCGCGGGTGCAGGTGACAAACGGTCTCTTTTCCGTGATGCTTGGGTCTTCGACACCACTTACCAGTGTCGACTTTAACCAGGTCTTATACCTAGCGGTTGAGGTGGGTGGTACAACCACCTCACCGGTCTGGGATGGTGAAATGTCCCCTCGAAAAATCATGGGTACGGTTCCAGCTGCCTTTGAGGCGCGACGCCTGGACGGACTCTCATCATCATCGCTCCTACGCAGTGATGTGGCTGACACTATGCAGGCAACCAGCAGCAACACGATTCTTTCGGTCATCCAAAATGGTGCTGGCGCCATTGCTCGCTTTTTCTCGGGTGTCACTGAAGTATTCACAATTGGTTCAAATGGTAATGTAGGGGTGGGTACTTCAACTCCGTCACAAGAATTTACCGTCGTCGGAGACGCCCGAGTTACGGGTGCGATTTACGATGGGAGTAACGCCAGTGGTACTTTGGGTATGGTGCTCCAAACTACCGGTACTACCACCCGTTGGGTAGCGACGTCGTCACTAGGCTTCGCGTCTTCTTTCTCAAACTCCTCCCAACTCGCCGCTCTCCTTAATGACGAAACCGGCGCCGGCGCCGCTGTCTTTGCTATCGCCCCAGCCTTCAGTGGTACCTCAACCTTCAATGGTCTCACCGCTACCAACGATCTATCGTGACGGGTCTCCGATTGCGACTACGACCCTTACCAGTTTTTCCGACACTGGGCTTGTTGCTTCAACTACTTATACGTATTTTGTGCAGGCATTCGACTGGCTATTCGCATTCTCTTCATCATCAAACAGTCTCGCGACGACCACTCTTGCTCCACCTGTCGCACCACCGCCCACGCCAGCTGCCACAAGTTCCGGTACTACTGCTTCAGGGCGACTGTCCCTTCGAGGTCCGGTCTTGATTACGCCAGATGTAACCTCAGTGATTGTTACGTGGACCACAAATCGACCATCACGGTTTGTTTTGCGTTGGGGTAAGACCTCCTCCTACGAATCAGGATTTATTGCCACGGAGCGGTACCGTGAGGTACATAATACCGAACTTACCGACCTTATACCGGGTACTGTGTACCAGTACGAACTCGTCGGCATAAACCCAGCCAATGATATTGAACAGGTATTAGGCCGCGGAACGTTCACGACCAAAAGTCCCGTTAGTCAGGCTATGCCGCAAAACGTCTCTCGACTAACAGCAGTTGCGATAGGACATGACGTGCGGTTACGGTGGGACAATCCTCTACAAACTACACCCCATCAAGTGCGAATCGTACGTAATCACCTTGGCTTTCCGGCTGATCCACACGACGGTATGGTGGTATATCAAGGTGATGGCGAATCCGTGCTTGACCAGAATGCACTTGCGGCCTACGGATTCCAATTCTATACGGTCTACGTGCTCGATGTTGATGGCGGTGTTTCATCGGGCGCGGTAGTGCGGGTGGTGCGGGCGGGCGAGGGGGTAGGAGTCACTGAGGTAGCACCCATTCCCGAGACGACCGTACCGGTACTACCACCAGATGTTGTCCTTACTACCCTGAAACGCTCTTCTATCCAAATACTACAGGGGGAGTATATGAATACCTTTGCTGATCCTTTGATAGAACTATCGGCAGTCGCACCGTTTTCACTGCTCATTCCGGTTGAAGCATTACCTCGCCACTTGAAGTCGATTATAGTGTCGCTGCTTGACCCCACCGACTACACAAAAAGCTACACATTTCTTCTTCGATTAAATGCTGCCGGCACTGCCTACGAAACGACTTTGGCCCCGCTCGCTGCGGAAGGGATATCACAACTACTTATTGAGGTGTACGACTACGAGACCAGGGTAGTTGGGCGCTACGGAAAGCAGGTAATCTTTATTGGAGATAGAGAAGCTCCACAAGAAGTGGTATTTCCGGATGCGTTATTACGTACTATGTGGCTCTTTCCCTTTCTGCCTGGAGCAGTCAGTCTTCTCTGGTTCCTTTTTCTGCTATTTATGTGGCGGCGTCTTCGCAGGAAGCGTGAGGATAACAGTCGTGCGCTTCCTGCTAAATCTCGTTATACTGACGACAGTCGTTAGTAAGCAGTACATATATTTATGATAAAAGTTGGCATCAACGGATTTGGTCGTATCGGAAGAACTTTTTTTCGTCTTGCCTACGGTAATCCTGATTTTGAGGTTGTGGCGGTAAACGATTTAGGCCACGTAGAAAATCTCGCCTACCTTCTCAAGTATGATTCGGCGTATGGTCGGAGTCAGTTTGATGTCGAGGCACGGGATGGGAAGCTCATGGTGGCAGGTAAAGAGGTATCTTTCTTGCAAGAAAAGGAACCAGCTAAAATTCCCTGGGGTCAACTCGGGGTTGATGTTGTGGTCGAATCGACTGGTTTTTTCACTAGTTACAGCGGCGCAAAACAGCACCTTGATGGTGGAGCTAAGCGGGTAGTTATTTCAGCACCGGCCAAAGACGACTCAAAGGAGGCCGGTGTCGCCGGAGCAACAGTGCTTATGGGTGTCAATGAAGACGACCTTAAGTCGTGCCAAATTTCTTCGAACGCATCGTGTACAACCAATGCGGCGAGTCCGCTAGTGGGTATTCTTAAAGAAGCAATTGGGATTGAAAAAGCAGTGCTCTCGACGGTTCATGCGTATACCGCATCACAAGCACTCGTTGACGGACCAAGTAAAAAAGACTTGCGAGAGGGGAGAGCGGCCGCATTGAATATAGTGCCGTCATCCACGGGAGCAGCAATTGCTACAGCACTTGCGCACCCAGAGCTAAAAGGTAAGTTCGATGGTATTTCGCTACGGGTACCAGTACCGGTTGGTTCAATAGTTGACGTTACGTTTATCGCTTCACGGAATACAAGTGTAGAAGAGGTAAATAAGATTTTAGCTGATGCCGCTAAGGAGCCGCGTTGGGAGCATTTGTTTGCCGTAACTGATGAGGATTTGGTGTCGAGCGACATTATAGGTGCTCGTGTCGGCTCCATCGCTGACTTGGCGTTTACTAAGGTCATTGATGGAAATCTCGTGAAGGTGCTTGCTTGGTACGACAACGAGACAAGCTACACCCAAACTCTGATTGAACACGTACGAGCTGTCGGCAAGCTTCTGCAATAGTATGGGAATCGAGCCAACGCGACCACTCCTCCAGTTGTCTGTGCATGTGGCGGCTGATCATGCCGGGTTCGCGCACAAAGAAATGGTGCGGGTATGGCTTGAGGGTGAGGGAGTGACCGTCGTCGATCATGGGGCTATGCATTATGACTCTGAAGATGACTTTCCTGATTTTATTGCGCTCGCAGCGCAAGCTGTAAGTCGCGCATCAGACAGCGCCTGTGCCATAATTTTTGGTGGTTCGGGCCAGGGTGAAGCGATGGTAGCGAATCGGTACCCGTGCGTCCGTGCCGTTGTGTATTATGGTGGGCCCGACGATATTGTCGCGCTTTCTCGCGAACATAATAATGCCAATGTCCTTTCTATAGGGGCGCGCTTTGTCAGCGAAGACGACACAAAGAGGATTATTTGGAATTGGCTGAGCGCTACTTCGACACGTGCGGCAAAGTACGATCGCCGCAATCAAAAGCTAGAGGCGATCACACAACTAATTAAGACACAGCTATGAGTTTGCCAGTAGTACCAGCTATCATTCCCGAATCGCGCGAAGCAGTACGCGCAGCCGCTATACGTCTTGGTTTTTCTCTCGAACTCCATTTAGATGTAGTCGATGGCGTTTTTGTACCGTTTACCTCATGGCCCTATGAGCCAGCTGGTGATCCGCTCGAGGTTAAAAGTGATACTGATCGCTTTACTCTCGAGGTGGATTTGATGGTCGAAAAGCCTCTTCCGGCGGCTGAGCAGTGGGTGGCAGCCGGCGCAGATATGCTTGTTTTCCATATTGAGACCATTTCGCTAGCTGCCTTCGGGCAGTATGCCGCTGCTAGTGCAGTCACTGTTGGAGTGTCAGCCCATATGGATACACCTGATGAGGTGCTTTTCCCGTATTTGGCTATGGCTGATTATGTACAAGTGATGGGTATTGCGCAGATTGGTGCTCAGGGCCAACCGTTTGACGAGCGTGCCATTGCGCGCATTGCCGCAGTCGCGAGTAATTTTCCCAAACTCCAGATTAGTGTCGATGGGAGCGTGAATGAAGAGACCTTACCACGGCTGAAAGCTGCCGGTGCGACTCGGTTTATTGCGGGCTCTGCGGTCGTACAATCCGATGACTCGGCCGCTGCACACTATCGCCTCGTGACACTCACCTAACTAACAGCCCCGGCGCCTAGAAATTTTTTGATTTGTTATACTATCTTCGACATGCATTATCTGACTTCTGATGATATACGTTCTTTAGAGCTAACCGCGAATGCTATCCGTCAGAGTATTATTGAAATGCTTTCGGCTGCAGGGAGTGGTCATACCGCCGGTCCACTTGATATGGCGGATATCTTCGCCCTTCTTTATTTTGAAGTGATGAAGCATGACCCCAAAAACCCAAACTGGGAAGAGCGCGACCGGTTGGTACTGAGTAATGGCCACATCTGCCCAGTACTGTATGCCACACTCGCTCATGCGGGCTATTTTGAAATCGAAGAGCTACTGACGCTACGCAAGTTTGGTACCCGTCTCCAGGGACACCCACATCGGACAGCATTGCCGGGTCTCGAGACGACCTCTGGTCCGCTGGGGTCTGGTCTTTCACAGGCGGTAGGCATGGCGCTTGCTGAACGCATCGATAATCCGTATTCATCTAAATATATTTACTGCCTGACTGGAGATGGTGAACTTAACGAAGGACAAATTTGGGAAGCGGCACTCCTTGCGGGCAAAGAGAAGCTCCACAACCTCATCGTTATCGTTGACCGAAATGGTATTCAAATCGATGGGTATACCAAGGACGTAATGCCACTTGAGCCTCTCGCTGAAAAATTCGAATCATTTAATTTCGATGTGCAGGAGGTTGATGGTCATAATATTCGGGCTATGAATGACGCGATCGGTAAGGCGCAGGCCGTGTACAGTCAGCCGTCATTGATTATTGCTCACACCATTGCGAGTAAAGGTGTCGATGTGTTTGAGCGAGATTTTCGTTGGCATGGAAACCCACCAGGAAAGGGTCCAGAAGATCGTGTGCCAAAGACCGATCAAGCCAAAGTGGCGCTGGAGAAACTACGAACCCTTGCCGGTTTAATTGAGAAGGGATCATAAGCTATGTTTGCATCACACCTAGACCCCGCAGTGGGCACAAGCGACGTAAAGCAGGTTCCAAGCCGCAATGGCTATGGTGATGGCCTGGTTGAAGCTGGTACGCGTGACAATCGAATTGTCGCTCTCTCAGCTGACCTTACTGAATCTACGCGAACCTTGCCCTTTGCTGAAAAATTTCCCAAGCGGTTCATTCAGGTCGGCATAACCGAACAGAATATGGCGTCAGTAGCAGCGGGTATGTCGGCTATGGGTAAGATTCCCTTCATTGCTTCGTACGCTATGTTTTCTCCAGGTCGTAATTGGGAACAGATCCGCACTACGATTGCATATAACGAGAGTAACGTAAAAATAATTGGTGCCCATGCTGGCGTATCGGTTGGGCCCGACGGCGCTACCCATCAGGCTATTGAAGATATCGCCCTCATGCGGGTCATTCCTAAAATGATAGTGATTGCTCCTGCCGACGAGCATGAAGCGCGGAAGGCGACGCTCGCGGCCGCGCAGTATGAGGGTCCGGTCTATATCCGTATCGGCCGAAGCAACACCCCGGTAGCCACGACCGTTGAGTCACCGTTTGTGATCGGCAAGGCAGAGCAGCTAGCCTTTCGAGACGAAGCGCATGAGAAGCGTGTAGGTATCGTCGTAACCGGTACTCTGCTCCATAATGCACTCGTTGCCGCCAAGGAACTAAATGAACAGGGGATTGGCGCATCGGTGTTACACATGGCCACAATCAAACCTCTCGATACGGAAGCTCTTCTGTCCTTTGCAGAAGAACATCGTTCGCTCGTTACTGTAGAGGAGCATCAGCGGTCCGGAGGTCTCGGTGGTGCGGTAGCTGAATACCTTTCAGAGGTACGGCCAACTCGCATTGCGCGCATTGGCGTTCATGATCAGTTTGGTCAGTCGGGTGAACCTGATGAACTCATTGCTCACTACGGTATGGACACGGCAAGTATTGTGGCCGCTGCTCATAAAGGAGCACAATAACGCACTGGATCCACTGTTTCTTCATTCACAGAGACAGGATGTTACATTACAAAACACCGTCGGCATACGCCGACGGTGTTTTGTGTTCGTATGGTTCTTATTAAGACAGTCGGCGTGCGCTGTACTCGGCGGGGTGGCTGTTTAGGAGCTCGGTAAGCTTCTCTCGTGTGAGAAGGCCGGCCTGGGCACCAATGTGCTGCACGACTGACATTGAGTTGACTGGTCCCCAGGTGAGTGCTTCGGCCGGGGTGAGGCCAAGAGCAATCGCGGCAGTAAAGGTAGCGGAAAATGAGTCGCCGGCCCCCGTGCGGTCTACTGGCGGTGCTGGGTCTGGATACATCGGCATGTGCCAAGCGACGCCGTCACCATCAATCACGTAGGCACCGTGTGGACCGTCGGTCACAACCGGGAGCTTTGGTCCAAGAGCGCGGAGGCCTCTGATAAGGGTTGGGACATCTTGTTCGGTGGTCTTTAGAATCTGCTGCGCCTCTTCTTTGTTACAGAAGAAAATTTCAGTGACTTCATAGAGATCCTTGAGTGCCTCAACGCCAAGCTTGATCTGGAAGGTGCCGGGCTGAAATACCAATTTAGTTTCTGGGTGGGCTTTAACATATCGAGCGATTTCGTGATGGTGCTCAATACCGTGTTCGCCAATGGATGAGAAGTAGATGAAGCGGGGAGGAACGGGGAAGTCAGGTAGACGGTAATCAAACTTTTCGTGCTTAATAAGAATGGTGCGTTCAGGACCGTAGCGCAATACATAGTGGAAGTTTGTTTGCTTGCCCTCGTGCATCCGGACAAAATCCGTATGCACGCCTTCATTCCGTAAAGCCTCCAGGCAGTCCTTACCATTACGGTCATTACCGAGGTTGGTCACAAGCGCGGTCGAAAGTCCGAGCCGGTGCGCAGCTACGGCAGCATTCGGTGAGTTGCCGACGGCGTTAACAACAACAACGTCGTTATACGGCAGTTTGGTCCCAAAGGGCATTTGCAGGGTCTGACGTCCGGTATCAAGGTCGACCGACACATCGGCGTCGTCTTTGGATAATTCTATAAAAGCGTCGACGAGGATGTCGCCAAGCGCCACGAAATCATATTGTTGTGACATATGAGATGAGTATACCCCGGCCAGGGTGCTCTTAGCGGATGATTGCGGGGAAAGTACTGTGCTGGCCGAACTCATAGAATTGTGCTACAGTGCTCGCCATATGACAGTTACACTTAACGCCGAAAAACGAGACGAAACGAAAAGTGCGAAGGCCTTGCGTGTCGCGGGTATCCTTCCTGGTGTGGTCTACGGACCAAAACAGGCACCGCTTTCAGTAGCGCTCTCAAAGAAGGAGTTTGATAAGGTATTTAAAACCGCTGGTGAGTCAACGGTCATTGACCTTACTGGTCTCGGCACACCGATGCAGGTACTCGTAAAGGATGTGGACTTTGCTCCAACCAAGGGCGGCATTATTCACGTTGACTTCTATGCTATTGAGAAGGGTAAGAAGATTACCGCTACCGTCCCACTCAATCTGGTCGGTGAGTCTCCAGCAGTGAAGGCAGGCGGCGTAGTAAACCATATTCTGCATGAAATTGAAGTTACCTGTATGCCGGCTGATTTACCGTCACACATCGACGTCGATATCACTGTTCTAGCGGAGATTGGTGCGCAGATTCACGTGTCTGACCTCAAATTTGGAAAAGGGCTAGACATCGACCTCGATGCTGAAGAGGTGGTGGTAGTTATCGGCGAGCCGGCCGAGGAAGTAGAGGAGCCTGTAGCTGCGGTGGATATGGCGGCCATTGAGGTCGAAAAGAAGGGTAAGGCAGAAGAGTCGGCTGAATAGTTCACTTTTCCCAAAAATAAGACTCCGTCCAGGTTTTATCTGGACGGAGTTTTGTTATACTAACGGGTACTTATGTATCGGTTTTGCTCTGTTGCGTGTGCTGTTCTTGTTCTCGTAGTCACCTCTATCCCGGTCGCGATTGCGCAAACCGCAGCACCCCTTAACGAAGAAGAGAAAAAGCGTCTTGAAGCTGAGCTGCAGCGGGTCGAGCGTGAGATGCTTACCACCGCCGTCCTTGTAGAGGATAAGCAAATTGAGCGTCAGTCGCTCGAGCGTGACGTTGCCCTCATTGAAGGGCAAATAAAAAAAGCCCAGTTAGGTATCCAGGCCCGGTCTCTGTCGATTGTACAAATCAACGACCAGATTGGTGAGAAGCAGGAAGTGATAGGTCTGCTTGAGGGTAAGCTCGAAAACCAGCGTGAATCGCTCGCCGACCTTATCCGGCGCTCCGCCATTATTGATGACTACTCACTCGTAGAAGTGATGCTTTCCCGACAAAATTTTTCTGACTTCTTCCAGGACATTGCTTCATTCAATGCCATTAAGCAGTCGCTCAATGAGTCTGTGTCGGCACTCCACCACATTCGTCGAGATACCTTTGAACAAAAATCGCAGCTCGAAGGCAAGCAGGAAACGGAAGCCGAGATGAAGCAAATCCAAGAGTTACAAAAGAAAGAAATCGAGCAAAAGGAGAAAGAGAAAGAAAAAATTTTGACGGTAACAAAAGGTGAGGAGCATGAATACAAGCAGCTCCTTGAGTCGCAGCAGCGTACGGCAGCTCAGCTCCGCAACGCGCTCTTCACCCTCCTTGGTGGTGGTGGTGGCATTCCGTTCCCGGAAGCAGTCTCCCTCGCCAAATATGCCAGTCGGGTAACTGGAGTTGATGCGGCACTGATTCTCGCTATTCTCGAGCAAGAAACTAATCTAGGTTCTAATTTAGGTAGTTGTATTTATAACGACATCCGTGGCGGGCGACCGGTTATGCACCCTGATCGTGACGCGCCGGTATTTTTAGCGATTGCCGGTATCTTGGGTTTTGATACTCGCACGCGCTCGGTTTCGTGCCCGCTCTCACGGGGAGGTGTGTTTATTGGCTGGGGTGGAGCAATGGGTCCTTCACAGTTCATTCCTTCTACCTGGGCTACCTACGGCGGTATTGTTAATAACGGCAGCGGCTGGGTATACAGCGAGTCAGCGGACGCTATCCGTCGCATTAACGGCAATAACTCACCAGCCAATCCGTTTAACAACCGTGACGCCTTTATCGCTACAGCGCTGCTGCTTCGCGATAACGGGGCGGGTGGCACCTATGCGACCGACCGTTTGGCAGCCCTCCGTTACTATGCGGGTTGGGGAGGGGCTAATAACCCAGCTAATGCTTTTTATGGCGACGGGGTAATGGAGCGTAAGGCTCGGTTAGCGCAAGAGATCACTATTCTTGGTGAATAGCTCAGGGAGATGTTTATTTTGACTACCTTAACTTGTACAGGTTTGCTTAAAACTAACTTTCTGGTATAGTAGCGACCACTATGAAAGCAGATATTCACCCAGAGAACTACCGACCAGTTATTTTTCACGATAACTCGAGCGGAAGCCGTATTCTTGCCGGATCAACCATTGCTAGTAATGAGACTGACACGTGGACTGACGGGAATGAATATCCGGTAGCTCGTGTGGACGTTTCAAGCGCTTCTCACCCGTTTTATACTGGCCAAGAGAAAGTGATGGACACCGCTGGGCGTGTTGAGCGCTTTAAGAATCGCGCTGCAGCAGCTACTACTCGAAGGAAGAAGGCATAGCGAAAGCACTCGTGCGACCCTCTCGTCATTTGGCATTGGCCTAGAGACGAGAGGGTCGTTCTGTTGTAGACTCACTTTATGGATTTTGACACCGAACAACTCGAGAGCTTCCGAGACAGTCATAAGACGCAGTTTTTGGCGCGTCAGTTCGAGGAGTTGGGGCGGCGGCGCGATGAGGCGGCCGCTATGAGCGCTGAAGACCCCGACATGGCTGAATTAGCAGCAGACGAGCTTGTGGATCTAGACAGCCAGCGTCAGGCCCTCTGGGGTGAGATGGAGAAGATTTTGAAAGAGTCGGCCGTAGAGGAAGAGGTTCCGTACGGCGTGGTCCTTGAAGTGCGTGCCGGGGCGGGCGGGGAAGAGGCAGCGCTGTTTGCGGAAGAGCTCGCACGCATGTACTTGCGCTACTCAGAAACGCAGGGGTGGACGTGGATGATGGAACACGAGTCACGGGCCGCGTCGGGCGGATACAAGGAAGCAGCTTTCGAAATAGTCAGCCCGAAGGTGTATGAAGCGCTGCGCTACGAAACTGGAGTGCACCGAGTACAGCGTATTCCTGTGACTGAAAAGATGGGACGTATTCATACTTCAACTGCATCGGTGGCTATTTTGCCAATGCGAAAAAAACCTATTATTGAAGTCGCTCTGACCGATATTGAAATGGAATTCTCCCGTTCCGGCGGTGCTGGTGGTCAGAATGTTAACAAGGTTGAGACAGCGGTCCGTCTTGTACACCGTCCGACCGGTATCGAAGTCAAGTGTCAAACCGAACGTTCACAGCTCAAGAACCGGGAAAAGGCCCTGGCTATTTTGACAGCCAAGCTCGAAGCCTTGCATGAAGAAGAAGAGGCAAAGAAGCACGCCAGTGTCCGTAAAAACCAGATTGGTACCGGTGATCGATCAGAGAAGATTCGCACGTACAATTTCCCTCAAAGCCGTATTACAGATCACCGTATCAAGGAGTCTTGGCACGACCTCGAGGGTATCCTCGCTGGGGACCTGGGAGCGATTGTAGAGGCGTTAAAAGCGGCTACGGCTGATACTGAAGTGGTTGCAGACTAAGGCCTGCTGTGGTACCATCGTGGCCACGTAAGCGACACCCTCGCTTTTTATAGTTATATATGTCATCGTCACCAGCCAACAACACCCTTATCGAACGCCTTTTCAAGGCGGGCGCCCACTTCGGTTTCAAAAAAAGCCGTCGTCACCCAACCGTTACGCCGTACCTTTTTACTACGAAGCAAGGTAATGACATCTTTGACCTTGAACAATCAGCTGCGCTGATTGAAACTGCCAAAGGGATCGTTCGTGGTATGGTAGGAGCCGGAAAGACCGTCCTCTTTGTGGGTACTAAGGAGGAAGCGGCTCGAGCTGTCCGGGAAACCGCTGAAAAGCTCGGCGCACCATTTGTTGTCAATCGTTGGATTGGAGGCATGCTCACTAACTGGAGTGAAATCAAGAAGCGTATTAATCGGATGGCTGAACTCACTCGTGAGCGAGAGAGTGGTGAGCTTGAACGAAAGTACACAAAGAAGGAACGCGTCATCCTCGGCCGTGAGGCAGACAAGCTCGCTTTCTACTTTGGTGGCATCCAGACCCTGACTCGTATCCCGGACCTCATTGTCGTCGTTGACCCACGTCATGATACGATTGCTGTGGCTGAGGCGCGTTTTATGAAAGTACCAATCATCGGTATCTTGAGTTCTGACTGTGACGTTGCCAAGATTACGTATCCAGTACTCGTGAACGATGCGCTCCAGTCAAGTGTTGGTACAGTGCTCGGAGAGCTCGCACAAGCGTACAATGAAGGAGTGGCGGCCTTTGGTGCTGCTGCTGCCACACCGCGCGCCTAACCTCTGCCCGAACTAATCGTACGTACCGCTCGGTGCGTGCAAGAAAAGTATTCTTACTCGCGAACGTTGTTCATTTAGAATTTTATGGAAATCACTTCAGCTCAAATAAAAGAACTCCGCGATCAGACCGGTATTTCGGTGATGCAGTGCAAGAAAGCGCTTGAGGAAGCAAGTGGTGACATGGAGAAGGCCATTGTCATTCTGAAGAAGCGCCGCAGTGAAGCTGCTGACAAAAAGTCTGACCGCGAACTCGGTGCTGGTGCGGTAGGTTCTTATATTCACAACACAAATGAGGTGGCAGCCCTGGTTGTGCTTGCGTGCGAAACTGACTTCGTGGCTAAGAATCCCGAGTTCATTTCTTTGGCTAAGGAAGTGGCAATGCAAGTAGCCGCTACTAATCCAAAGTATCTCCACAAGGATGCTGTGTCAGCAGAATCGCTTGAAGCGGCGAAGGCGGTATTTTCAGCTGAAGTAGAAGGGAAGCCAGAAGAGATGAAAGCAAAAATTCTTGAAGGTAAGCTCGCTTCGTACTTCAAAGACATGATTTTGATGGAGCAGCCGTTTATAAAAAATCCAGATACTACTATTGGCGAGATGGTCAACGGTGCCGTACAGAAATTTGGTGAGAATATCTCGATTGCATCTTTCCACCGTTCTTCGGTAAAATAGGGTCATGTCTTTGACCGTGCTTTCCTTCACCCTGGCTGGTTTAATTGTGGCGTGGGTAGCACTATCCGTCCTTGTCGGTATTGAAGAGAAGCGGGGGATGCGTATCTTTTTGAGCGGAGCCCGCGCTCAGGGCGATCGGAGCGTGAGTACGTGCGCTACTCTGTTGGCTAAGTTTCTGCGGTACGTTGATCACCACATCGTCCGTCTTACATGGTACTACAGTCTGCACTCCTTTTTGCAGGCAGCATTACGCGTGGTAGTGTCTCTGTATGACTACCTCGAACAACGGTTCCACCTTAACCGTAAGCGTGCTCGCGCCCTGCGGGCCGAACGACGGGGAAAAAGACACCTTTCCGGAGCTACTGCGTCTGCTACAACATCGCACCTGGGCGCTATTGCTGAGTATAAAGAATCAACCGCACTCACAGACAAAGAGAAGCAGAAGCTGAAGACTAAAAAGCTCGAGCGGGAATAAGTCGCTTGCAGTTTAGCTATAAGTAGGCATAATAGCCGACATTGCTTTAGTGAATTAAAACCTGGGAGCCGCCTTAGCTCAGTTGGTAGAGCAACTCACTTGTAATGAGTAGGTCGTCAGTTCGAATCTGACAGGCGGCTCCCAGGTTTTAATTCTAGCCGCCTTGAGCTCAGCTGGGAGAGGCAATAGTGGGGTGGGACCCACTATTGCCACTTGTAATGTGTAAGCAAAGCTTCCTTGCACTGCACTCGAACATGGTGCGTGAGCAAGCTCCCTCACCAGTTCTCGTTTGTGCAAGTAGGTCGTCAGTTCGAATCTGACAGGCGGCTCCAATGCGAGCGATGTGGAAGCGAAGCGAGCAAACTACAGAAAATGGCCGGAAGAAAGTTTACTTTCTTCCGGCCATTTTCTGTAGTTTGTGCTGGGCCCTGCCCAGCCACATCCGAGCGAGGCCGCTGTGTATCGAAGATACAGGCGCACGTACTCTGTCAAATCATTTGAGTTAGTTCTGTGCCACCGGCCCTGCCCAGCCACATCCGAGCGAGGCCGCTGTGTATCGAAGATACAGGCGGCTGAAACCTCCCGTCATTGCGAGGCCTCAGCCGAAGCAATCCATGATGAGGCATCGTAACTCTGGACTGCTTCACAAGATCGCAGAGACGGGATGGTTGGTCTGCCTCATGCCTCGCAGAGACGCTGCTTTAAATAAAAAGAAAAGCCGCCCCTCCGCACGAGACGAAGGGGAAGCTCCTTGTCTCACCGAATGGACGGCTTTCACGCTGTCGAATTGAGCGAGTCGCCGTAGCGTTCGAATTCTTCTGCAACAAGCTGGCCTAGTAGTAAGGTGTCTACTCCGATGATGTCTGTCGGATTGTATCCTTCTCTGAAGCAAAGTGCTCTATAGTGGTCGAGCACCCGTAGAAACGTTTCGACATTCTTCTTCTTGAGCTGGCAGGTCTCGTATGCGCGTGCGCTCGCTTGAGAGAGGGCAGCGGTCGCGTCCGAAAGCTTGCGCAGGTACTCTCTCGAGGAAATAGCCGATACCTCGGCGAGGTACTCTCTTGCCTTCGGCATAAGCTCTTCGAGTAGGCCCTTGACCTCCGTCATCCCCATCACGGGAGTATTGGAGGAGAGCATATGTACCAGACCAATCCGGACGAGCGAATACACCTCCTCCACGTCCAGTTGTCCGACACTTTGCTCCAAGGCAACTGTACGGAATGCTTCACGCATAAGGCGTGACTTTACGCGTTCGCTAGGAAACTGCAATGTTTTTTCCTCGGTTGGAACCTACTAAACATTAAGTATTAATATATTTAAAAAGTCAACCAACTCCTCCCCTCAATAACCCCACAAAAACCCTGTTTGGGAACCTGTTTTTGGGGCACGTTCGCGGTATACTTTTAGCACTGTCTATGGAGCCCTCAAAGGATCATTTATTGCCGTATGCCCGCCGCCCTGATTTTCATGTAGGGCGAGCCACCGAACTCACCGGCAATACCAGGCGTTTTTATCGTGTACTTGAGATGCTGCCTGGAATTGCCTCATGGGGTACGCTCATCGGAGTGATAGTACTCTCTATTTATTTCCCGTTCTTTGCAGCTTATTTTGTTATCGGCTTTGCCCTCTACTGGTTGCTTAAAACTGCATTCCTTTCGTATCATCTCCGTCATAATTGGAAGCGTCTACGTCACCACTTGTCACTCGATTGGCAAGCGCTTGTCGCGCGCTTTGAATACGACCACCTCTACCACGTAGTGCTTTTGCCATTCTATAAAGAACCCCAAGAAATTATTGAAGCGACGGTTGAGGCGCTCACGAAAGTTCGGTACAACAAAAAAAATATTATTGTAGTCCTCGCCACAGAGGAGCGGGCAGGTGCTGAAGCGCAAGCTATTGCTGCAACCATGAAAGCCAAGTACGGGGATGTCTTTGGACATGTGCTGGTGACCACGCACCCGGCCGATATTGTCGGCGAACTCGCCGGCAAGGGTTCAAAT
This sequence comes from Patescibacteria group bacterium, assembly GCA_019750255.1. Classification (GTDB taxonomy): domain Bacteria; phylum Patescibacteriota; class Minisyncoccia; order Phycocordibacterales; family UBA918; genus OLB19. Next base: position 43,273 of record JAIEOU010000001.1, on the reverse strand, counting down.
GCATCGTGGGCAGCTGAAGAGGTGCGCACTAAAGTGCTTGATCCTCATGGTATTCGCTACGACCAGACGCTTGTTTCTATTTTTGATATCGATACGGTACTCTATCCCGACTACTTCAATTGTTTAGTGTGGCATTTTCTTACCGCGGCGCGTCCCCTCAAGAGCTCGTTCCAGCCAGTGCCAATTTTCAATAACAACATTTGGAACGCCCCGGCTATTTCTCGAGTGGTCGCGATGTCGTCAACCTTCTGGGAAATGGTTCAGCAAGAACGCCCCGAGCGCATGGCGACCTTCTCGTCGCACTCAGTGTCATTTCAGGCACTCTACGAAGTTGGCTACTGGCAGCGCAATATGGTGAGTGAAGACTCACGCATTTACTGGAATCTCATGATGGCGAATAATGGCGAGTACGACGTGGTACCCCTTTCGTACCCGGTCTCAATGGATGCCAATGCGGCGCCGACACTATTAAAAACTATTGGCCAGATTTATCGTCAACACCGGCGCTGGACCTATGGTGTAGAAAACCTATGTTACATCCTCTACCACTTCCGCCACCAGCACGCTATCTCGCGCACCAAGCGCATAACGATTGCGCTTCGTCAGGCGGAAGGGTATTGGTCCCTCGTCACGAACCCTATCATGCTTTTTATTCTGGGATGGACCCCGATTTTCCTCGGCGGGCACGATTTCCACCAGACCGTGCTCTCCTATAACCTGCCCATTATTGTGCGCGATCTACTGATTCTCGCGATGTTTGGTCTCGTTATCTCGTCAATGATCTCACTCACGCTCTTGCCGCCGCGGCCAAAAGAACGCGGTCGCTGGCGCTATATTGTCCTCGCGCTCCAATGGATTATGGTCCCCGCTACAATGATTATTTTTAGCGCCATTCCAGGCCTTGATGCGCAGACCCGTCTTATGTTTGGTCGCTATATGGGCTTTTGGGTCACACCGAAAACGCGTACCACCACCGACGCAACCACGTAACTTCTATGCCATCTGAACCACTTGTTAAGCCGCTCTCACTCTTCCGCCGCCGTGCCTTTTTTGTGTTTCTGGTGCTCTTCTTTGTTCTTTCGCTTCCTGCTTTTATTTTCTACGCTACCGGATACCGTTATGACTTTATGTCTGACTCTCCTTCAATCACGGCTACAGGTGGACTGTATGTCACGGTTGATATTCCAGAGGCTATGATTTATGTAAACGAAGCACCGGTGACAGATGCTCGTACCTTCCGTAATGCCACCTATATTCAAGGACTCAATGCCGGTCTTCATCGTGTGCACGTTCAAGCACCGGGTACCCACACGTGGGTGAAGGAATTAAATGTGCTGCCGCACATAGTGACTGAAGTTGAATCGTTTAATATGCCACTTATTCCGCACGTTCGTGTTGTTACTCCGTATAACACGCTATCTGGTACTGCGGTGGTAGTGGTGGCAAGCACCACATCGGTACCATTTTCGTTTACAACGACTACTACTTCTTATTTCGCGACTACGTCTCGAGCAACCTCAACCTTGGTCGCTAACCGTGAGTATGCACGACTCGCCACATTGTTCGCCGAGCAAGCTTCCACGACCGCACTGCGCGCACGTCTTTTTGCTGAAGTACAGGCGCTTAAAGCGATGAATCCGCTCGCAACTACCAGCGCAACTACGACAGCACTCCTTGCGTTTGCTACCACCACTATCGTAAGCAACGATGTAATGCTCTATCAGGCTGGTGAGGATGTGTTTGTTAAGGCGCTTGGCACAGGTCGCGATGTGCCAGTCTATTTCTGCGCTATTCCTCCGGTTGAGGTCGCTCAGGCTGAAGCTGAGGCGCTCGCACTAGCGAGTAGTACCGCTTCAAGTACGTTACAAGAATTTTCGCAGGCAATTGAGTTTGCCCCGGGTGACCTCGGGCGTGAGTGCCGTACCGATATCCGTATTGATCGCAAGGGGCAGCCGGTACTAGATTTTATGTTTATGCCCAGTGATACCAACTTGGTCCTTATGCATCTTAAGAACGGCCTTCATGTGGTTGAGGTAGATGATCGAGCTTGGCAAAATACCCAGCTCCTCTATCCCGGAGAGAATCTTCAGGTTCTCGTTGATGGTAACCGTATCTACGCTTCATCGACCGAAGGGGTAGTTGAGGTATTTACTGAAATCCCAGCACAATAACATTCGTATGAACCTACCCGGCCACCGACACCCGATCTCACAGCTCATTGCTGAAATAAACACTATCTTTAGCGAGATCGGCTTTACCTATGCCGAGGGTCCTGAGCGTGAGCTTGTCGCCTATAACTTCGACATGTTGAATGTCCCCAAGGACCACCCGTCACGCGATATGCAAGATACGTTCTACCTGGAAGGTGACGACCAGATGGTGATGCGTACGCACACGAGCCCCGTCCAGGTGCGCTTTATGGAGCAAAACGAACCACCGATTCGCATGATTTGCCCGGGCAAGGTGTTTCGTAACGAAGCTACCGACGCCACCCACGAAGCCCAGTTTTTCCAGCTTGAAGGGCTTGTGGTCGACACAGATGCGTCACTGGCCCACATGAAAGGAGTGCTTGAGTATTTCTTTTCGAAGTTATTTTCGGGGGCGGCCGAAGTACGTTTTCGTCCGTCATTCTTTCCGTTTACCGAGCCGAGCGTGGAGGTGGATATGCGCATCGCGCCGCAGGAAGGGAATAAGCTCTCGGGCCGCTGGATTGAAATCATGGGTGCCGGAATGGTGCACCCAAACGTGCTACTCGCCGCTGGAGTCGACCCAGAGCAGTATCAGGGCTATGCCTTCGGTATGGGAATTGATCGTCTCGCCGTTATGCGTTTTGGGATTGATGATGTACGACTCTTGTATAACGGTGACTTACGTTTGGTAAACCAATTTTAATTATGAAAGTTTCTTACGACTGGCTCCAGACTTTTTTCACCGACCCGCTTCCGGTAGCGGGTGATCTTGAAGAAAAGCTCACGTTTCATTCTTCAGAAATTGAGGAGGTAGTTGAGGTTGATGGCGATATGGTGATTGATGTAAAAGTCTTGCCTGATAAATCGGCTTGGCTTTTGTCGCACCGTGGTGTAGCAAAGGAGGTGGGTGTGATTTTAAGTCGCGAGCTTTGTCACGACCCACTTCAGGCGTCGCCCGAGCTTACTCCCGCCGTCGACCAGATTTCCCTTACCCTAGAAACACCAGGCTGTGATTACTATAGCGCTGCGCTTATGACTGGGGTGCAGGTGGGTCCGTCACCAGAGTGGCTGCAGAAACGTCTTAAGGTTATCGGCCAGCGACCGATTAATAATGTGGTCGACGTAGCTAACTACGTGATGTTTGAAATGGGGCAGCCGCTTCATGCCTTCGATGCCGACAAGCTCGGTAGGGTGGGTGAGCTCTATTCAGTCGGGGTGCGGGCAGCTAAGATTGATGAAAAAATCACTACCCTCATGGGCGAGGAGGTAACCCTTTCGCCAGTCGATATGGTGGTAGTTGACGGTACCGACAATAGCCCAATTGCGATTGCCGGAGTAAAGGGCGGGGCACAGGCGGCAGTAGACGACGGCACGACTACACTCCTTATAGAGTCAGCACACTTTGAACGCGTGTCGGTTCGCAAAACCGCACAGCGGTACAGTCTGCGCACCGATGCGTCACAGCGCTACGAAAACGGCGTGCCGCGTGCCCTCGCGCCACTAGGACTGAAACGAGTCGTGGAGCTCCTTGCCGAGCTTGTCGGCGGCACGCTCGTGGGGTACACCAGCACTGGGGAAGGTAGGGAGGAGCGTGCATCAGTGAGCGTTACACTCGCAAAAATAAATAGTGTCCTTGGACTTTCGCTCACCACTGTCGAGGTTGTCGACATTATGGGACGACTGGGCTATCAGCATGTATTAACAGACGGTACGCTCACGATCACTCCACCGTTTGAACGTGATGACCTCGTAATTGCCGAAGATGTGATCGAAGAAATCGGCCGCTTCTACGGTCTTACTCATATCGCTTCTATTCCACCAACGGGGACACGAGCGGCCGCGATTAACGTCCGACACTACTACGCCGAGCGTATTCGCGGCGCGCTCACCACTCTTGGCTTTTCGGAAATTTTTACCAGCTCCTTCCGCGAGAATGATGAAGTGCGACTGAAAAATGCGCTCGCTTCCGACAAGAGCTATTTACGCAGTCAGCTTAAGGCGAACCTCACCGAGGCGCTCGCGAAGAACGCGCCGAACCGTGACTTGCTCGGTCTTTCAGCAGTTCAGCTTTTTGAACTTGGAACCGTCTTTGAAGCTGACGCAGAGTATTATCACTTGGCAATTGCGGTGCGTAGTGGCAGTGAGTACAAGGCTAAGGTGGATGACGTGCTGCTAGAAAAAGCCAAGGAGGCGGTAGTAATGGCACTTGGGGTCGAAGTCTCGTGGATGTCTTCAGAGCATGGAGTGGCCGAGTGCCGCCTGTCCGACCTGCTTGCAACTCTGCCGGTTCCTACTGTGTACGAAGCTAGTTCAGCCCCGTCAGGTAACCGCTATCAGGCGTTCTCGCTCTACCCCGCGGTGTCGCGCGACCTCGCGGTCTGGATGCCAGAGGGTACTGATGTTGCGGCACTTTCCGCCACACTACGCGCGGCCGCGGGCGCCCTGTGTGTGCGTCACACCCATATTGATACGTTTACCAAAGAGGGCCGAACTTCGCTTGCCTTCCGTTTTGTTTTCCAAGCGACCGACCGCACCCTGACTGGAGAGGAGGTTGATTCCTTTGTGGCTGCTATTGCATTGGCAGCTCAAGCTGCCGGTGGGGAGGTTCGATAGAGGGAGTTTTTATGCATAAATGGGCTGAAAACCCGCGCAAAAGGCCGGGTTTTCTGCTATACTAGTGGAGTCATTTTAGCGGTTTTAAGAGTGGTATTTCGGTATGGCAGAGAAAAAGAAGGGTAGCTACGATGCGTCGTCCATTTCGGTTCTTGAAGGGCTTGATCCGGTGCGTAAGCGACCTGGTATGTACATCGGGACGACCGGTCTCGATGGTCTACACCACCTCATTTGGGAAGTCTTCGACAACTCTCGTGACGAAGCGATGGGTGGGTTTGCTGACCGCATTGAACTCACGCTCCTGCCTGACAACTACATCCGCGTCGCTGACAACGGCCGTGGTATTCCGGTTGACCTCCATAAGCAGACTAACGTGTCAGCGCTCGAAACCATCCTCACGGTCCTTCATGCTGGTGGAAAATTCGGAGGTGAAGATACCGGCTACAAGGTATCAGGCGGGCTTCACGGGGTGGGTGTGTCGGTGGTAAACGCGCTGTCTACCCATGTGATTGCTGAAGTTCATCGCGATGGTGGCTACCACATGCAGGAGTACAACATTGGTGTACCAAAGTACAAGGTAAAGAAAGTGGGCCCATCAAAACTCCAGGGCACCATCATTACCTTCCAGGCCGACCCCAGTATCTTTCCTGAAATTGCGTACGACTACAAAAAGATTGTGGCGCACTTGCGTCAGCAGGCATACCTCGTAAAGGCGATGCATCTCTCGGTGATTGATGCTCGGGAGCTCGACGACAAGGCACAAAAGAAACTCGAACTTCGGGGCGTGCAGTATCTGACCGATCAGGCGCTTGAGGTACCGCACCAGCACTTCTACTTTGAAGGCGGCTTACGCTCTCTTGTTGCGTTCAACAACCTGTATCAAAAGCCAGTGCACAAGAATATTTTCTACATCGAAAAGAATGAAGTAGATAAGGCGGTGCTGTCGGTTGAAGTAGCGCTGCAGTACGTGGATGACCTCTCTCCGCGCATTAGTGCCTTTGCGAACAATATTTACAATCCCGAACATGGCACGCATATAACTGGATTTAAGACCGCTCTGACTCGAACGCTCAACAACTACGCTAAGAAAAATAACTTCTTTAGTGTAAAGGATAAGGACGCCGGTTTTACCGGTGAAGACGTGCTCGAAGGTATTACGGCTGTGGTATCGGTGAAAATGCCCGAGATTCAGTTTGAGGGTCAGACCAAAGCCAAGCTCGGTTCGGTCGAGGCTCGCAGCGCTGTGGAGTCGGTGTTTGGCGACGCGTTTTCAACCTACCTGGAAGAGCATCCGGATGACGCGAAGGCTATCATCAACAAAGTGATTATTGCGGTGAAGGCGCGCAAGGCGGCGAAGGCGGCCAAAGACAGTGTGCTCCGTAAAGGGGCGCTTGAAGGTCTCTCTCTCCCGGGCAAGCTCGCTGACTGTCAGAGTAAGCGAGCAGAAGATTCGGAGCTCTTTATTGTAGAGGGAGACTCGGCCGGTGGTTCAGCGAAGATGGGTCGCGACCGAAAGACCCAAGCGATTTTGCCGCTGCGAGGGAAAATTCTGAACGTCGAGCGCGCTCGTATCGATAAGATGCTCGCTTCTGAACAGATTAAAAACTTGGTGATTGCAATGGGTACGGCTATCGGTGACGTATTTGATATTTCTCGTCTACGCTATCATAAAGTGATTATTGCGACAGACGCGGACGTGGACGGGGCGCACATTAGAACGCTCCTCCTCACGCTCTTCTACCGTTACTTCCGTCCACTCCTTGATGCTGGCTTCATATACATTGCTCAGCCGCCGCTCTACAAAATTCAGCGAGGTAAGGATATTCGCTACGCCTTTACCGATGACGAAAAGTTTGCCGTCCTCAAAGATATGGGAGTAGAAGAAAATGTAGAAGAGGGGAGCGAGGAGGAGGAAGAGGCTGAGGAAGAAGTGGCCACAGCGAAGAAGGTGGGGAAGGTACGCATCCAGCGCTACAAGGGTCTTGGTGAAATGAATGCCGACGAACTCTGGGAGACCACCATGAATCCTGAGAACCGTATCCTCAAGCAGGTAACGATTGACGACGGTCAAATGGCAGACAAGGTATTCGATATTTTGATGGGTACCGATGTGTCGAGTCGAAAGTCGTTTATTCAGTCGAATGCTAAGATGGCGAACCTCGACATTTAATTCGCACCTCCAAAAACGCGCGTATATTTTGTATCAAGAGGATACAAATTTTGCTCATTCGGTCATAGATAAAAGCAAATATAAAATTACTTTCATCACGACGCTCGTTCTCTCCTTTGTCGACTTCGTCGCTCGATCAGTCACTGTACCGCAAAGTACGGCTCACGATTTCACTCCTGGTCTCCTCGTCTGCACATCATTGTTTGAGACGCTTCACCATGGTTAAACCTGTCGCGAATCAGAAATATTTTTGAGGCGCTAAACAAGTTGCGCAAGTTTGTAATTTCATTACAGCGTCAGGCCCCAAAGAGGCCGGACGCTGTTTTATTAGGCTGGCTTGGTTAGAGGTTAGCGAACGTTCGCACTCCACGTAAGAGTATTATTACTACTTACACGTTCGTTGTTAGCTTTAACTGTGATACGTACTTGCTCGCTTCCGCTACGCTTTTCAACCGGAAAGCGGACAGTAATAACGGCACGCTCGTTAGGCTTAAGTTCTTTCTGGTCGTCGCGCTTGAAATCGGCATCACCGGGTAGAGTGGCCGTGTAGCTCCATTCTTCTGAGGTCTTCGTGCCGACATTGCGGACTTCAAAACGGAAGAAGTTTTCGTTACTACCGGTGAAGGTGCTGCGACCGAGGAGCTCGTTACCTTTCGTGACACCCATCTCAATAAAGGTGACGCGTAGGTCGGTAGTACCGTTAGGATTTGAAGTCGGGATGTAGGAATAGTACTCGGTGCGGGGAGTGGAAGGGCGTGGTGCTGCCGGCGCTGGCTCTGCGGGGGCAGGAGCTGGCGGCGGCACAGCTGCCACGTCTTCTTCAGGTGCTTCGGGCGCTCCGGGGGTGTCTTCATCTCCCTCACGTGCGATGGCTAACGTTCCGTCTACCGAGGCACGCGGGGAAGTGTCATTGGTGCGGAGGAAGGTAATGGTATAGGGAATCGAAGTGCTAGCAAGTTTTTCTGAGGTAATGAACAGACGAACTTCGTTTGTTTCACCGAGAGAGTAGACCGTGTCGCAGCGTACTGCGCGTGTGGTATCGTCGCGACGGATTTCCACCGCTACACCGTCTACGCACTCATAGCTAAAGGTATAGCTGCCGGGAAGGGGTGCCGCCTCCCAGGTGAGGGTCACCTCGTCACCGCTTACGAGGTCAGTTTTGTCAGCATTCACCACTATTGTGCGGTCCCCACCTCGACCATTAATTGTCTCGGCCAGATTAGCTAGTGAAGAAAAAGCAGTTGGGAGTAAACGTACGGCTATAACTGCCAATATGGCCACCATCACAATCATGGCCAAAAAGCCAAAAATTGCGAGAAAATTAAGGACTTTTCGCTTTTTTTCAGCGGCGGCGCGGATTTCGTCCGGGATGCCCTCGGGGGTATTAGTAGTCATAGAAAAACGCTACCTTTTTGTAGGTGGTTTGTCAACGAGAAATAAAGAGGCCTACGGCCGACTATATTTTCGTTGTGCGATTGCCTAGCTGTTTTCGACCCAAAAGGAGAAAACAGCTGCGGCGACTCGCCAGCGAATAAGAGCGGCAGCGACTCTTGCACAAATCTAAAGTACAGGGTAATTGTAGAACTTATAGGCAAGTTGCTACCAATGTTTTTTTCGCTTTGATGCTCAAAACCATTGAAGCAATTGCACCACAGGAGTACTTCATTTTCATAGTCGCTTTGCTCCTTAAAAATTGGTCGCACAAGGAAAATACAGTCGCTACGCTCGTTATTTATCCTTGACATCACCCATAAATTATGCTACCATATAGCAACTTATGAGCGACCAATCTCTAGCTCCACGCGACACTACCATGTTGGTTGCGGCCCTTCGCGACAAAGCAACTGCCTTTTTGTTCGTCTTTTTTGTGGTATTTACGTTGTCGTACATTATTCTGACAGCGTTTGGTGCAGTGCCGAAAAACGCGGCGGAGAACAATGACGGAGCCTTTATCACCGAAACCGAATCTGAAGAAGCTGTTGAGGCCACTGGCGCCACGACGATTGATTCAGAACCGGCTGCAATCGCGCCAGAAAATACGCTCCCGTTTACTATGATTATCGACAAGCTTAATCGTGAGCTACCGGTCTTAAATCCCCAATCACGCGTGATTGCTGATCTTGATGAGGCGCTCCTTGGTGGTGTTGTACGTCACCCGGACTCAGCTACCTTTGCTGACGATGGCAATATGTTTATTCTTGGCCACTCAAGCTACTTGCCAAGTGTCAATAACGAATACTTTCAAGCGTTTAACGGTATTCAAGATCTGGAATGGGGTGACACTATTCGCCTGCGTTCAGCCGATACAGAGTACGTATACCAGGTTGAGCGTGTCTATAAAGCGAGCGCAAGTGAGCTCGTGGTGCCGATTGCTAATACGGGAAAGCGACTCACTCTCGCCACCTGCAATAGCTTTGGCAGTAAAGATGACCGCTATATCGTAGAGGCGAAACTCCTCTACAGCGAAGCTGTATAATTTCCCCCCTATGTCTACTTCATTCGTTTCAACCCTATCAACGATTGCTACTACGCAGGTGCTCATTTTTATGGCTGTAGCTACCATTGCGCTCGGTGTCTTTGGTGGTGGTCCGATCGCACTGGGCCTGTTCTACATACTACTTGTTACATTCTCGACGCTCGTGAGCTATCGATTAGTGCTCGTACGAACCTTTAAAGAGGCAGCGGTCCTTGAAGCTGGTCTGCCACATATCGATGCAGACGCTCCGGCTCCTCATCCTGGTATCTTTGTTGAAAAAGTAGCTGTCGACACGCGTCCACTCGTGCAATTTAGCGATGGTAACGTACCGGCTAATCTTCCGGTGCTGGGATACAGTAACCCGGCGGAATCAGTCGAAAGTACCGAAGAGGCGCATGAAGATGCTGAGCTAGCTCGTGCGCTCGAGAACCAGGCGCACACTGCACATGTGCTCTTGTCTACCGATGCTCTCCGTCACTTTGTGGCGACTGTTCCGTCGGGAACCGATCTAAAGGATTTAATGGCGAGTGTGATTAAAGCCGTTAAATCACGGTATCCATCGGAAGATGGCTGGGTGGTTGTGAGTGAATCACGGATGCGTGACGTCTGTGTTGCTTGTCTCGCTACACCGGTATCCGCATCAAGTACTGAGCCGTATGTGCCAACCGTAATTCCTGAAGGTACAGGCTCGCTTGCTGAGATGATTACGCTTGGCAACCTGGGGGCGGCGTTTGCCCTCATTGGTCACCGCCCGATGTTTGCGCTTGCGGACGCCGTTGCCGACTTCGATGCGCTCTATCGCAGTCGACGCGGCGATGAGGTGAACTTGTCAGCGCTCTTGCGTGACAATACCGAGACCATGTCTGATGATTCGCTAAAGGCGGTCATAAACGCCCTTACGAGTGCGCTTGACGGCACCTATACCGATGAAGCTGAAGCGGTGAAGACCGCTATCATGAAGGCCATCAAAGCACGAGGGTAGCGCCTTGAGAAAATAGCGAGCTACTTTGTCGCACGGCGCTCAAAAATTCTCACTGTACGTAAAAGTACACCTCGTATTTTTTCGCTTGTGCTTCGCGTATCTCATCTATTTTCTAAAGGCTTGGTAGGAGTTAAAAGCTACGCCATGGCCCTCGAGGTTCCTGGCGTTTTCTTTTTATTGAAGGGGAGTACAATGCACCTATTATGGAACCCCTGGCTGCTCGTATTCGCCCGACGTCCCTTAAGGACTACATTGGTCAGGAGCATTTGGTGGGGAAAGGTAAACCGCTCTTCGAAGCGATTTTAAAAAAGCACATCTTCTCATTTATTCTGTGGGGGCCGCCCGGAAGTGGGAAGACGACCTTGGCGCGCATTTACGCAGAGGCACTTGGGGCTGAGTTTTTTGAACTCTCGGCCGTGTCGGCCGGGAAGGATGATATTCGGCAGATCATTGAGGCTGGGAGTTTGGGACGACCCAAGGTCCTCTTTCTCGATGAGATACACCGCTTTAATAAAGCTCAGCAAGATTTTTTGTTACCCTATGTTGAAAAGGGAACACTGACCCTGATTGGCGCTACTACCGAGAATCCATCGTTTGAAGTGATTCCGGCGCTCTTGTCGCGGGCGCGCGTGTTTGTGCTGCAAGAACTGACCGAAAAGGATATGCGTACCATTCTCAAACGAACGAAGTACGAAGTTCCAAAGGAGGCGAGTGAGTGGCTCATTGGTCTTGCGCAGGGGGACGCGCGTCAAATGCTCACGGTGCTCGATAACGCAAAGGAGCTTTACGGTAGTATCACTCTGTCGGCACTAAAGGATACCGTGCAGTCCAAGCATCTGCGGTACGATAAAAAAGGTGAAGAGCACTACAACACTATTTCAGCCTACATAAAAAGTATGCGGGCGGGGGAGGCTGATGCTGCTCTTTATTACCTTGCTCGTATGGTCGATGCCGGTGAAGACCCGAAATTTATTGCCCGCCGGATGGTGATATTTGCTAGTGAAGATATTGGCCTTGCGCAGCCAACGGCACTGGTGGTCGCGAACGAAGTCTTCAAAGCGGTCGAGCTCATTGGGTATCCGGAGTGCCAGATAAACCTCGCTCACGGCACGGCCTATCTGACACGCTCTAAAAAGGACCGTAGTGCCTACGATGCATACTTTGCAGCGCTCGCGGATGTAAAGAAGCACGGTCACCTGCCAATTCCCCTGCACCTCCGCAACGCACCAACTAAATTAATGAAGGGGCTGGGGTATGGTGAGGGACAAAAATGGGAAGCCGGATTTAATCATGAGAAAGGCTACCTTCCGGATAAGCTTAAAAAACAATCATATTTACCGAAACGGCAGGAGGAGTAGCGTGTGGGATAAGCAGAGTATTTTTTTTTGGTAGAACACGTATGATTGCTGTATATGGCATTTACAACATCAAAAGATACTTCAGCAAACGCCCAAAAAGAGTCATGGCATGCACCACTTAATAAACCAACGTCGCTGTCAAAAATCACTGCGGCCGTTGTCGTAATAGTTCTTCCGTTCTTTGGCTTTTTTCTCGGAGTGCAGTATGCCGGTGCGGTGACTGGACTTCTTCAAGGATTCTAAGTAAAACTATATGTACAAAAGACCCGCGACTAGAGTCGCGGGTCTTTTGTGTGGTATCTATTTCCGAATACTAATTTCGGTGAGGAGGTGATTGCCGAGTTTATCAAGCGTAATTTCTTGAGTTGTGCCATCACGGCTTTCAAGGGTGACGTACTTGCCGGCAACTTCCTTGTCTCCGATAACGACGAAGTAGGGAAGATGCGCTTGTTTTGCATTACGGATTTTCTTTCCCATCGATTCGTTAGCGTCATCAAAGGCGGCGCGAATGCCAACACCTTTAAGTTCGGTGTAGACTTTTTCAGCAAACTCATGGTGTGAGTCTGAAACCGTAATAATCCGGATTTGTTCTGGTGAGAGCCAGAGCGGGAAGTTGCCCCCGAGGTGCTCAATCAGTACGGCAGTAAAGCGTTCAATTGATCCCATGATGGCGCAGTGAATCATAACGATGCGCTCTTTTTTGCCCTCCTCGTTTATACACGTGAGGTCGAAGCGCTCGGGCATATTCATATCGAGCTGGATCGTAGCAACCTGGTGTTCACGACCAAGTGAGTCTTTGGCCATGAAGTCGAGCTTTGGCCCATACATAGCCGCTTCACCTGGGGCTTCGAAGTGGTCAGCTTTGCGCTCAGTGGCAATTTCTCGAAGCGCATTCTCTGCCGTTTCCCAGATGGCAGTATCTCCGAGATACTTTTCCATCTCTGTCGGTTCGTGGAATGAAAGCCGGACGCGTAAGTTAAAGCCGAACGTACCATAGAACGTATCAATCATGTCCCAGATACGGAAGAATTCTTCCTTGATTTGGCTTTTTCGGCAGAAGACGTGGCTGTCGTCCTGGGTGATTGAAAGCACGCGAGTAAGGCCTCCAAGTTCGCCAGACTGTTCGTCACGGTAGACCATGGTTGTCTCAGCGTAGCGCTGCGGCATGTCGCGGTAACTGTGCGGCTGGCGGTCAAAAATCTGGGTGTGGTGCGGGCAATTCATTGGCTTCAGGGCGTACTCTTTTCCTTCGCGGGTGGTGATACGGAATAGTTCGTCTGCAAATTTGTCCCAGTGACCGGACGTGACATAAAGGTCCTTTTTAGTGATATGCGGAATGGTGACCCGCTGGTAGCCATGCTTCTCACGAAGCTTCCAAATATAGGTATCGAGTTCGTGGCGCACGAGAGTGCCTTTTGGTGTCCATAGTGGAAGGCCTTGTCCCACCAGGTCGGAAAAGGTAAATAGGTCGTGCTCCTTACCAAGTTTACGGTGGTCGCGCTTCTTGGCTTCTTCGATACGGGTGAGGTGCGCGTCGAGTTCTTCTCTAGTTTCAAACGCGATTCCATAAATGCGCGAGAGCATCGGATTCTTCTCGTCACCGCGCCAGTAGGCACCGGCGACTTTATCAAGCTTGAAAGCGTCCATGTCGAGCTCTTTATTCGGGTGGTCACAGTGGCCACCGCGACAGAGGTCGGTAAAGCCGCCACAGGTGTAAAGCGTGATGGCTTCACCGCGACCGGCGATTTCTTCAATGAGCTCGAGTTTGTACTGGTTACCGGCAAAGGCAGCACGCGCCTCGTCTACCGTCACCTCGCGGTGTTCCCAGTCGGTCCACTTGTTTACGAGCTTTTTCATCGCCTTTTGTACGTCTTTAAGACCATCGTCACCAAGTGCCGGACCGCCAGAAAAATCGACATCGTAATAGAAGCCGGTCGCAATAGCGGGACCGAGGGTAAGTTTGGCGTGAGGGTAGTGTTCAAGAATGGCCGCTGCCAGCAAGTGTGCCAAGGTGTGGCGTTTGTGTTCTAGTGATGACATAAATGGAAGGTGTGAAGAATTGGTAAATAGTGTTGCGTCTTCGCGAACCCAGAAGCGAAGCGGATGGGTGTGGCGATCCAGGGTTGTGTCATAAGACTCTACAAAAGCTAATTGCTATATTCTCCCTGTGAGGTCGAATATAACAAAGCTTTTGCCTAAGTAAATTATAGTCGTGACGTTGTCACTCCTTAATTCTACTTATGGATTGCTTCGCTCCGCTCGCAAAGACGAATTAGTAAACGAAAATCGTCCGAGTAAAAAATACGACGAATCGTATTTTTTACTCGGACGATTTTTGCGTGGAGCAAAACCGCGGTTCCACCGAGCTTCCCTAGACGATGCAAGGCACGGTATAGGGCGCTTTAGATACAGATTAGGCAATGCTGCGCCGGCTTATACGGCTGATGGTTGGTAGCCACCACAATCTCTGAATGGTTACATCGTAACTCCTGCAGGCGCATTGTCAACCGCCGTGTCTGTGCCTGAGCTCAAGGCCTTAACTCGCTCCGCTGCGATACTAACCTCGTCATTGCGAATGGAAAGGCGGCCTTTAATGGCGACGCAGGTGCCCGGAACGATGAGGTCCCGGACTTCGGCGTAGGTGTCGGGGAAGAGTACCATTTCAATCGAGTCAGTTTGATCAGCGAGTCCCACAAACGCCATACGGTCACCTTTCTTCGTGAGGAGTTCACGGACGGTCGAAATCATGCCACAGGTCACAACCGGGATACCAGCGCGCTTGTCAGCCACAATGGTACCGATGCGAGGGCGCTTGGCCAGCTCATCTTTAAAGGCATCAAGCGGGTGACCCGATACATACACCCCAAGGAGGTCCTTTTCCCACTGTAGCTTCTTCATTTGTGTCGCCTCTGCCGCGGGAGTGAGTTCGAGTGAATCAACACTGCTTTCCATGCCGCCAAAGAGGGAGCTCTGGGCAGACTCGCGACGAGAAACGGTATCCTCGTTGAAGGCGAGGAGGTTTTCCATATTGGCGTGCATAAGCCCGCGCTCGTGGAAGCGATCGAGTGCACCGGTTGTGATGAGCGCCTCGAGTGATTTCTTATTAAGGTTACGATCAAAGATGCGTGAGAGGAAATCAGAGAGCGATTGGTATGGACCGTTCTCCTTCCGCTCATTGATGATGGTTTCGGCAATTCCTTCACCAAAGTTTTTTATGGTGGTGAGACCAAAGCGAATGGTTTGAGTACCGGGTACCACCGAGAAGTCGGTAAATGATTCGTTGATGTCTGGTGGAAGTACGTCGATACCCATGCGCTCACACTCGTGAATAATTTCAGAAATCTTTTCGGTATCACCAGAGTCGGCGGTAAGGACGGCTGACATGTATTCAACCGGATAGTTCGCCTTCATGTAGGCCGTTTGGTAGGCGACGCGACCATAGGAGGCAGCGTGCGCCTTGTTAAATCCGTAGGCGGCAAATGGCTCAATCAGTTTCCAAAGTTTTTCCGCCAAGCCTAATGATAGTTTGCCAAACTCAGCGAAGCCTTTGAAGAGCTTGTCTTTTTCGGCGGCCATAACTTCGGGAATTTTCTTTCCCATCGCTTTACGGAGCGAATCGGCCTCAAGCCACGAATAACCGGCGAGCTCACGCGCGATGGTCATAACGTCGTCCTGGTAGGTGATAACACCGTACGAGCGGTCGAGGATGCTTTCCAGGCGCGGGTCAAGGTAGGTAACGAGCGATGGATTGTGTTTTCGTTCAATATATTGCGGAATGGATTCCATTGGTCCTGGGCGGTAGAGTGCCACCATGGCGTTAATGTCGTGGATGGTACTCGGCTTTAATTGCTTCGAAAAGGCAGTCATGCCTGAGCCGTTTAGCTGGAACAGACCCATGGTTTGTCCAGCCGCGAGAATTGAGAATGTCTTCGGGTCATCGAGGGGGATATTTTCAATATCGACTACGATGTCGCGAATTTTCTTCACCCGCTTTACTGCGTCAGCCAAAATGGCCAGGTTCTTAATACCAAGAAAATCGAATTTGAGAAGACCCACTCCGTCTTCGCCCACACTCTTCATTTCGTACTGAGTGATGTATTTACCTGTCTTGGGGTCGAGCTGGATCGGAACGAATTGATTAAGCGGTTCGGGTGCAATCACCACGCCAGCAGCGTGCACACCAAGGTGTCGCACGCGACCTTCAATTTGTTTAGCCAAATCAATCACCTCACGGGCCTCACTATCTTTTTTGTAAAGCTCCGCTAAATCTGGTTCCATCTCAAGCGCGCGTTTAATCGTCATCGGAAAGCCCTGGGCACCCATCGGAATGAGTTTCGCAATCCGGTCACCAACTGAGTAGGGGTGACCAAGGGCGCGTGCCACGTCGCGCACGGCAGCTCGTGCCATCATCGTTCCGAAGGTGCCAATTTGCGCGACTTTATCCTCTCCGTATTTAGCCTTAGCGTACTCAATGATTTCATCACGCCGATCATCGGCGTAATCCATGTCGATATCCGGCGCTGATGGACGTTGGGGATTTAAGAATCGTTCGAAGGGGAGTTTGTATTCGAGTGGATCAACGTTTGTAATACCAAGTACGTAGGTGGTGAGGGAGCCGGCTACCGATCCACGAATTGTCGTAAGGATGCCGCGTTCACGCGCTTCACGCAACAGGTCACCGACCACCAGGAAGTATTTGGCGTAGCCTTTGTTTTTGATAACTTCAAGTTCGTAATCGAGACGGGTCTTTACCTCGGTATCCTCAATTGAAAGCCCGCGCCATGCCACCCCCTCGTAGGCGGTTACCTGTAGTTCATGGTCAGGTTCGCGCCCACTGTTAATTATGTAATTAGGGAAGTACCAGTGGGTACCAATTTCGAGCTCTACCGTACACTCTTCGGAAATTCTTATTGTGTTTGCGAGCGCATCCGGGGTGTCTTTAAAGAGTTCCGCCGCGCGCGCTTGAGTGATAAACGAAAAGTCTTCATCGCTACCGTGGTCGGCACTGAGGTCCACCACACCACCATTTTGAATCTTCATCATGGTCTCGCGGGCCAAGCGATCTTCCGGCTTTAGGTAATACACGTCGTGAGCGGCTACGAGCGGGGTGTTAGACGCACGTGCAATTTGGATGAGACGGTCCTGGTTTTGCTCGTGGTCCATGACTTCTGGGTGGTGGGTAATTTCGAGATAGCAGTTATCTCCATAGACCGCGCGGTAGAAATCGAGCCGATCACTGGCGTGCTTCATATCGCTGTTTTTCAGCGCCTGCGCGACTTCACCGGCAAAGGAGGGGATGATAGCGATAAGTCCGTCAGCATAGGTGCGCAAGAGCTCCTCATCGAGGCGAGGCTTATAATAAAAACCTTCGGTATTTGAAAGGGTAACGAGCTTGATGAGGTTTTGGTAGCCAGCAAAGTTCTTGGCAAGAAGCACCAGGCGCGACCGCGGCTTATCGATACGGGTGTCTTTATCAAACCGCCCTCGTGGAGCAAGGTAGGCGTCGAGACCAAGAATCGGCTTTATTTTTTCTTTGGTGCAGGCTTTGTAGAAATCGATAGCACCATAGAGAGCTCCGGCGTCGGTGATAGCGAGGGCGGGCTGGCCATCAGCTTTCGCGGCATAGGCCAGCTCTTTTGGGGTCGGGATGGCGGAGAGTAGGGAGTAGTGCGAGTGGACGTGGAGGTGGACGAAGGTCGCCGGGGACGTGTCTACGGTCTTGTCAGTCTGTGGGGTGTCAGCCATGGTGCGGCTAGTATAGCACTGGTTCCTTGGGGTGGTGATATGATGCACTTCTGTGGATACCTGGCACATTGGCATAGACGAGGTGGGGCGCGGACCGCTTGCGGGGCCGGTGATGGTCGGGGCGGCGCTCGTGCCGGAGGATTTTGATTGGTCCCTACTTCCCGGAGTTACGGATAGTAAAAAACTCTCACAAAAGAAGCGAGAAAGTATTTATGGTGCGGCCGAAGTGTTGCAGAGCGAAGGGAAGTTGTTTTATGTGGTGGCGGGGGAGTCGGCCGCTACTATAGATGAAATCGGCATTGTGCCCGCAATACAAAAAGCGTTAGGGCGAGCCCTCAGCGAGGTCTTAGAAAAAAGTAACGCTCATCCTAGGCCGGTTTTAGAAAACATCCCTCGGGCACTCCTCGGTGCGGATGCGGTGATGGTGAAGCTTGATGGGGGATTAAAGGCGCCGGCAGAGTTTCCTCATCAAGAAACCATTATCAAAGGTGACGCTAAAGAATCGGTTATCGGCCTAGCCTCCATTGTGGCGAAGGTGACACGAGACAGGGAAATGGTTGCGGTGGCTCGTCGGTATCCTGGATTTGGGCTTGCTGCACACAAGGGGTATGGTACTGCGGCCCACCGAGAGGTCCTTATGAAACTCGGAATATCTAAAATCCATAGACAGAGTTTTTGCCGCAATATATTTAGGAAGTGACTACGATGCCTCTCAAGGCATTGACAAAAACACTTTATGAAAGTATGGTGAACCTTGGGTTAGATATTTTGGGGATGTACCATGCGTAAAGAAAACGAGCAAGATCTGAATGCCAGCAGTAGAGAACCTGTCTCACCAGATTATCTGGAAGCGGTTGGCTGTACCGACTGCCGCTTCAGCAATAATTTGATGAACGGTCAGGAAATTGCTTGTACCAACCCTGACATTATTGAGAAGTCGGGTGTCCAGATTTTCCTAGTGTCTGATAAAAAACCCTCCCAGGTTTCAGTCAGGACTAAGAAAGCTTGTACGCACGGAGAACGACGGCCCCCCTCCTTGCGTATTGCAAAGGACTAGGGCATATGAGCGTCAGTGGGTTTACCTGCTGGCGCTTTGCTTTTTTATTCGAACCCTGCTATAGTACCGCCCATTATGGTAGTACGAATGCGACACACCAAGGGGCAGACCGGCAGCCGCCGTTCTCACCACGCGCTCAAAGCGCCAACCCTTTCAAAGTGCACAAACTGTGGAGCGGATCACCGCCCTCATCACATGTGCCTTAATTGCGGCTTTTATAAGGGACGAGTCGTAATTGACCTCTTGGCTAAGAAGAAGAGTCGAGAAGACCGAATGACAGCAAAGCGTGAGGCTATCCGCGGAGCGGCCGTAGATCCAGTGGAGTCAAAGTAACCAACCAATAACCCCGCCCACTTGTGGGCGGGGTTTGTGGATTTCTCGGTTGTGAAGCTGGATGTATGGTACTCTAGTAGCAGTAGTAGTTTTGTACATTTTCATATGGCTAATCGGCATCTTTCCCGCAGTATCGTTCTCCAGACCCTCTTTGAGTGGGATCTCAATGCTATTGATAAAAAAGCCATAGGTGAAGTACTAGAACGTAACGTCTCCGAGTTTGCTCCAAATAAAGCCGACCTACCGTTTATGGAAAAGCTCCTTGACGGTATTTTGAGTAAGCAAAACGAGCTTGACCTCGTTATTACTAAAGCGGCTCCGGAATGGCCTCTCGACCGAATTTCTCCCGTTGATCGTAATATTCTACGCCTTGGTCTCTATGAGCTGCTTTTTTCTGAGCGCAATGAAGTTCCCGCTAAGGTAGCGATTAATGAGGCGATTGAGCTGGCTAAGCAATTTGGGGGTGAAAACAGTAGTCGCTTCGTAAACGGAGTACTAGGGGCTGTATATAAAGAAATTGGTGAGCCAGGGAAGGAGGAGGTGAGTAAGCGTAAGAAGAAAGAAGTGCCGTTTGACCAGATGCCGATTGAGCGACTCGCCGGGGCGGTGGTCTACGCTGAAGAGGATGGCGTGATGTACTTGGCGCTTGTGCATGATATTTTTGGCCATTGGACACTTTCAAAGAGTAAGGTAAGACCCGAGGAAACGGTGGAACAGGGGGCAACGCGGGCGCTCCTTGAAGAGATGAGTCTACCCGTTATAATTGAAGCCGAGTTGGGCAATAACGAATACGTAGCCTCTCAGCCGGAGAAGGGTAAGGTGCGGAAACAAGTTCATTATTTTCTCGCCCGGGCACCGTACCAAGATGTTACACTCGCAAAGAAGGGGGGTCTCGATGATGCCAAGTGGTTCAAAGTTGCCGATATTCTTGACCTTAATTTCTACGAAGACATTCTACCTATTGTAACCAAGGCGATTACGATGCTGGTTGGCAGACGCAGTAAATAGTGGTACCCTCGTCCTGCGTGCCAAAAATCATTCGCTACGGTGTTGCTATACTCGTAACGAATTTCACCGTACACCAAGTATGCCTCGCTCGGCTACTCAGTCGCTGTTTGTAGCACATGATTTTATCCACGCACTCACTTTTAAATAATTTCATGGACGATATCACACATACTACCGACCTGGCTGCGTTGCAAACCCTTTTAGGGGCTACTTTCAATAATACTGATTTGCTCTTGTCGGCTATCACTCACCGTTCGTACTTAAATGAGCACAGAGAGGCTACTTGGGAACATAACGAGCGCCTCGAGTTTCTTGGCGATGCTGTCCTCGAGCTTGTGGTCACCGACCATCTCTTTAAGATGTATCCAGAAAAACCGGAAGGTGAACTGACTGCTATCCGGGCAGCGCTCGTAAATACTGTATCGCTCTCGGCCGCGTCAGAGGCGTTGGGGGTAAATAAATTCCTACTCATGTCTAAGGGTGAGGCTAAGGATGAGGGTCGCGCTCGACAGTACATTCTGGCAAACGTATTTGAGGCCTGCATCGGTGCGCTCTATCTTGATCAGGGCTACGATGCTGCACGTGATTTTATTGCTGGCCGGCTGTTTAAGCATACTGAAGAGATTGTTCGTAAGCGTCTGTGGCAGGATCCAAAGAGTCGTTTTCAGGAATTATCACAAGAGAAAGCCTCCATTACTCCCACCTACGAAACAATTTCCCAGGAAGGTCCTGATCATGATCGTATTTTTACTATCGGTGTATTCTTGCGTCACGAAAAGGTTGCAGAAGGTAAGGGGCGTTCGAAGCAAGAGGCCGAGCAGCAGGCGGCACAACACGCTATTGCCGCCAAGGGCTGGGGTGATGAGTAGATGCAAACTGTGCACAGAGCACAAAGGGGTGGGCGCTCTGCGCTCACCCCTTTGTGCTACCATTGGTGAATATGTATCGTTCCTGCCGCATCTCAATCTCGGGCTTTACCCTGGTGGAATTATTGGTGGTCATTTCAATCATTGGAATACTTAGTAGCAGCGTTTATATTTACGCGTCACAGTCGGGAAGAATCGGACGTGATGCTGATCGGCAGGCTGATCTGAGGGCGCTACAATCTGCACTTGAGCTGTACAAGCAACGTGAAGGAAGATATCCAGAGGGCTGTAATGGTCCCAATCAATGGTCGGGTGAATCCGGAATGGGTACCGGTTTCCAGTGTGCTAGCGGAGGCGTGTATATTGAGGGTCTAGCTCCCACGTACATCCCGGTTTTACCACGCGACCCTAAACGTGGCTGCGCTACGGACTGCGGATACGCGTATGTAACCAACGATGATGGTACCGTTTACAAATTAATCGCTCGGAAATCTGTTGAATCGGAAGTGGTTGATTATACCCATCCAATGAAAAGCTGTGACGTGAAGCCAACGAGTGGCTCGGTTCCAAACACTACTGATATCAGGCAGGTTGGTCTTTGTGGGCGATTAAAGCATCCTGGTGCTGCTACGGCTCATTACCCGTTTGACGCAGCAGTTGCATCTGCATACACCTGTAGTAATACCGACGTGGGCTTTACCACTACCTACGGTGTATGGGGAGGTTTTGCACCACTAGAAGGTACTGCCGCCAATCGGGGCGTATGTAATATTTCATCGGTTAATCCGAGCCTGGCAGATCCGCTTGCTCCCATTTCTGATTATCATCGTGTTTGTGCCGTGGCAGCGACCACAGAAATTATCTGTAAATAAGGTGGTATGATTGCGCTCTTTAATAAAAACAAATCAGGCTTCACAATAATTGAACTGCTGGTCGTTATAGCATTAATTGGCATCTTACTCGGCGCCGCGCTCGTCAGTATGTCCGGTGCTAGGGAGTCGGGTCGAGTCGGTAAGGCTAAGACAGATCTTGAAGATATAAAGCTGGCGTTCCAGCTCTATGTCGAGCGAGTTGGAGAAATGCCTGGAGCTGGATACTGCTCACATTGTAGGTTTCGGAATCCTGCGGTCTCTCCAAATGATTCAGAAAGTTCGTGGGAGTCAGTTATCATACCTGAAGTAAAAGCCGCAGTAGATATAACCGTGCCTTCCCGGGACCCTTGGGGAAATTTTTATTTGTATGATGATAATTTTATCCATTCAGGGACTGAATTTCCAAGCATTATTTGCAGTCGGGGACGTGACGGTCAGCTAGATACCTGGCTCACTTCTTCCGCCTGGGCTACTGAACGCGTGGCGCAAGATGACGACGTTTGTGTGTTTTTTAATGAAATCGATGACAATTAGTGACCTGTGTTTCTGTGCTAAAGTCAGGCTCGTTGCGTGATAAAATGAGTGAATAAATCTATATGATGGTAGGCACAATAAATCTACGTCGCGGTTTTACCCTCATTGAACTAATGGTAGTAATTACAATCATTGGTATTTTGATGGCGATTATTTACGTTAACTTTAATGAATCACGCAAAAGTGCGCGTGACAAAATTAGGCAAACCACGTTGTCTGATCTGCAGTTAGCGGTCGAGCAATATAAGGCACAAAATGGACAGTATCCGGAGCGGGGCTGTGGAAGTAGTGGGAGCTGGGCAACTACTGATTCAACTAATGCTGCCGGACTTACTACAGCAGTCTGTACAAATGCGCAGCAATTTATTAGTGCCAGTAACATGGCCGGGTTTATAACTTCGTATCCCGATCCGACTGAAGCCGTTGGGCAAAGTTTTATGTACTTTGTAAATGCCGACCGAACGGCCTACAAAATCATCACGTTTGGAACGATTGAATCCACAAATAATCAGTTTTCGAGTTATGCGGACACTAAGAAATTTGCCGCCTGCCCACCGCAGTGTCCAAGGACCACCGTGCTCTGTGGGGCAACAAGTCCACACCCGACCACCTACGCAGTGTATTCAGTTGGAGGTGAATGTCTATGATGCATTTTTTTACATTTGAGAGAAAGGACCATAAGGGCTTTACTTTAATTGAGCTTCTGGTTGCTATTGCCATAATTGGCATTTTAGTGGCGATTGTGTACGTCAATTTTTCCGAGGCACGTAAGCAGTCTCGGGATAAGGTGCGCATGAACCAACTTGAGCAGTTACGGGTGGCCCTAGAGCTCTATAAAGATAAACACGAGCGTTATCCAGCGATGGGGTGCGGTGTTGCTTGGGAAGTCGGCACACGAGTATGGGCTGGGCCAATTGGACAGACGACGATGCCATGGAATGATACTTGTGCCAATTATATAATTGGCATAAACGCGGGTGCGGATTTTGTCCCTGAATTTATTGACACACTACCCATTGAATCATCAGCGGGTCTGCCGCAAGGGCGAGGTATTTATTATGCTACGAACAATGCTGGAACAGAATATAAGGTGCTCATTCACCGTAGTGTTGAAGCGCTATTTGTAGATAGTCTAAGTCATCCGTATGTTCGCTATCCAGAAGGATGCGTAGATCTTAGTGGAATTCCATGGCCAGTAATGACAGATACATATGCAGTATCTTCACCAGGGGCCAGGTGCTGGTAAATGTCTATGTACCTTAAATCTCTTACCATCAATGGCTTTAAATCATTTGCCAAAAAAGGCGAGCTGGAGTTTTCTGCACCCATTACCGCCATTGTTGGTCCAAACGGCTCGGGGAAGAGTAATGTGGCGGAATCATTTCGGTTTGTGCTCGGTGAGCAATCCGTAAAATCGATGCGCGGCAAGCGGGGTGAAGACCTGATTTGGGGTGGAAGCGAAAGCGTCTCGCGGGGCAATCGCGCCCAGGTAGAAGTGGTGCTCGATAATAGTAAGCGACAATTTCCACTGGATTTTGATGAGGTGCGGATTGAGCGGGTGGTTCATCGTGATGGTCAGAATGAATACCTGCTTAACGGTTCAGCGGTACGACTAAAAGATGTCCAAGAGCTTCTGGCGGTAGCAAACATTGGCTCAACTGGTCATCATATAATCTCACAAGGTGAAGCAGATCGTATCATTTCGGCCGGACCGCGTGAACGCCGGGAAATGATTGAAGATGCGCTTGGACTCAAGGTGTACCAACTGAAAAAGAATGAAGCCGAACGGAAGCTCGATAAAACGCGGGAGAATATTGCTCAGGTGGAATCCTTGCGGCGTGAAGCAGCACCGCACCTGCGGTACCTCGAGAAGCAGGTCCAGAAAATTGAAAAGTCGCTTGAGGTGCAAACGAAACTAAAAGGAGCATACCTTGAGTATCTGAAGCGGGAAGATTCATACATAGCCTTTCATGCTGATCGATTACACGCACTACGTCAGGAACCGACCGCTGTGCTTGAGGAGGTTAAAAAGCAACTTGCCGCTGCCAAAGATGTACTAAAGGCAGCTGAGGCGAATGATGAAGAAAGTAGTGGGGTAGTAGCTGCCGAAGAGGCCTGGCGAGCGGCCTCAAAAAACCGCCAGACGGCGTTGCGGGAGCTCGGTCAAATCGAAGGTCAACTGGCGTACTTGGTGCGCCGTATTGAAGAGCGTAGTCGTCCTAAATCCGTCGCACTTCCCGCCATTCCTCGGGGTGAGCTTGAGCGCGTCGTTGCGGACATCGAGCAACAGGTGGCTGGAGTGGCACAGCGTGATGACCTAGCACTGATTAAGCGCACCCTCACGGATGTTGTGCGCCGGCTGCGGGTGCTCCTTGAACGCGCTCCTGAGGCGCCTGTTGTTGACGATGATGAAGAACTTGCGAAGGAACGGGCGGAGCTTGAAGTAGGGGCCACGGCGCTGCGATTAAAAATGGAAGAGGCAGAAACCATTGAGCGCGAAGCCGAAGCTGGATACAACAACGTGCGAAAATCCCTCGAGGCTGAAGCGCATGGTGCGCGCCAAGCCGAGCGAGAAGTTTTTCGTCTGGTAGGAGAACAACGTATGTTTGAGGCAACAGTTGAGCGCATTGATCGAGAATTATTGGCGCTCGAACGCGACCGTGATGAATTTAAGCGAGAGCTTGAAGAATCAGTGGCGCTCCTCGGAAGAGAACTCGCACGGTACTTTGAAACCCCGCTTGAAATTGATGGAGTGGTGGTAAGTTCTGAGATTATCGCAGCGGAGGATCGCAGTCTGCAGCGCGCTCGTCGCCATGAGCTTGAGAAGCTGAAGATTCGCCTTGAGGAACTTGGTATCGGTGCTACCGATGACACCATGAAGGAGTGGCAGGAGGCGAAAGAACGCGACGCCTTTCTCGAGCGCGAAGTGGCCGATCTCACCGCCTCGGTAGAAAAGCTCATGACCTTGATTGCGGAACTAACGAGCGAACTCCAAGAACAATTTTTTGCTGGTATCGATAAAATATCGGTCGAATTTAATACCTTCTTCACTCTGATGTTTGGCGGGGGAGAAGCATCACTCGCGCGGGTGGAGCCAAAGAGTAAGGTGAAAAGTGAAGACGAAGATGGGACAGAGGAAAGCGAAGAAGAGCGTGAGACCGAAGTCGGTATCGAGCTTAACGTGAAATTACCGAATAAGCGGGTGAAGGGCCTGGAGATGCTCTCGGGTGGCGAGCGTGCACTCACCTCAATCGCGCTTATATTTGCAATGAGTCAGGTGAATCCACCACCGTTTGTGATTCTTGATGAGACCGATGCGGCGCTTGATGAAGCCAATAGCCGCCGCTATGGAGACTTGATTGAGGCCCTCGCCAAAAAGAGTCAGCTGATTCTTATCACCCACAACCGGGAGACGATGAGCCGCGCGAGTGTCCTCTACGGTATCACTATGGGTAGTGATGGTGTATCAAAACTACTTTCGGTCCGCCTCGAGGAGGCGCTTGCGGTGGCGAAGTAACAACTCTCTAAAATTCTAGGGTTTTGCTGTGATACTGGTTGCTCTTTAATAATTGCTAGTCTATACTGCCGGCTGCTTTGTAAAGGGGGAGGAAACGAATATGAGTGATGTACTGGAACGTCCATCGTCCAATGCTGGAATCCAAGGAGTGTGGACTGCTGTATGCTTGTCTGATCAAGCTGTCTGTGCTTGGGTAAGGCGCTTGACGCTTCCGTTCGTGCAAAGTGCGACTGGAAAGTGGTTCCTAGCCTTGACCTTACTTGGTCCGCTCATCTACTCACCCACGGTGTGGGAAGTGTGGACAGCGCCAAACATCGATGCGTTCAGGACGAATAACTGGCCGCTTCTTGCTCTCCTCAACGTTCCGGTGTTCATATCCGTATGCCACCATGGCGATGGGCGTATGCGCGTTTGCACCATTGCTTGGTTTATCCTCATGGCCCTCATATGGATTGCCACACTGGTGCGGTAAATGGGTGGCGTCGAAATTGCCCGCGCGGAATCCTTCCGCGCGGGCCTTTCTTTTATGTAGCTCGCTATAAGAAAGCGCGGTGTCCGTACGGACACCGCGCTTTCTTGTGCTGCACTTTACGCAAGGAGTTCAAAGTCTAGCTGTCGTTCATCTTTAAGTACCTTCACGAGCTTAATCTTTACCTCGTCACCAAGGCGGTAGACCTTACCCGTCTTTTGCCCCTTGATGCGGTAGCCCTTGGGGTCGTGCTCATAGTAGTCGCTCTTGATGGCGGCAAGGCGCACCATACCTTCCGATAGTGACTCCTTGTCTTGTACGTAAACGCCCCAGTCAGTCACACCGGTAATGACGCCCTCGAAGATGTGGCCGATCCGGTTCATCATGTACTCGACCTGCTTGAACTTAATCGAGTCTCTTTCAGCTGATACTGCTTCCATTTCGCGTTCTGATGACTGCTTTGAAAGCTTTTCATAGCGAGCAAGCTCATTACCCTTGATGACTGAGCTGTCTAGGTGACGACGGAGGAGTCGGTGCACCATCAGGTCCGGATAGCGGCGAATCGGTGAGGTAAAGTGGGTGTAGTACTTAAAGGCGAGACCGAAGTGCCCGATATTTTTGGTTGAGTAGATTGCCTTAGCCATCGAGCGAATGGTAGCAGTCTTGATGAGGTTAGCTTCCGGTTTGCCGTCGAGTGAGGCGAGCAGTTTGTTGATGCTTTTTGCGGTCACGACACCCTTGTTTACATCAAACTCGTAGCCGAGCGCGTTGAGGAAAAGAGCGAGCTCGGTAATTTTGTCGGGGTTTGGTGTGTCGTGGATACGATACACGAACGCCAGGTCTTTGTTGGTGTCCTTCGAAAGGTCATAGATGTAAGTTGCCACTTCGCGGTTAGCCAGAAGCATAAAGTCTTCAATCATCATCATGGTTTCGGTGCGCACCTTGGCATACACCCGAATTGGCGCACCGCGCTCATCGAGCTCAAACTTTACCTCGGGTTGCTCAAAGGCAATAGCGCCTTCTTTATATCGTTCCTTGCGCAAGAGGCGGCCGAGGGTCATAAGGGTGGTTAGTTCGGCGAGGAACGGACCATCGTTCTTGTCGAGGACTTCCTGGGCCTCTTCATAACTAAAACGCTTATCCGAGTGGATAATAGTCTGACCGTACCACGCATGTACAATCTCGGCCTGGGGAGTGAGTTCAAACACAGCAGAAAAAGCCAGGCGGTCTTCGTGGGGGCGTAGGGAACAGAGGTCGTTTGACAATACTTCTGGAAGCATGGGGATCACGCGGTCAACTAGATATACTGACGTACCGCGTTCTTCCGCCTCCTTATCAATGGGTTCACCTTCGACTACATAGTGGGAAACGTCAGCGATATGAATACCGACTTCGACATTACCCGATGGTAGGGTTTGAAACGACAGGGCGTCGTCAAAGTCTTTGGCATCAACCGGGTCGATGGTCATGGTGGTGATTCCCCGGAAGTCCCGACGCTTAGGGTCCGCCGCTGCGTCGTGGAAAATTTCGTCACGGCGATTACTTATGTCTTCAGCAGCTTTTGCAACTGCTTCGGGGAAGTCGAT
Source organism: Patescibacteria group bacterium (assembly GCA_019750255.1). Classification (GTDB taxonomy): domain Bacteria; phylum Patescibacteriota; class Minisyncoccia; order Phycocordibacterales; family UBA918; genus OLB19. Next base: position 15,498 of record JAIEOU010000001.1, on the reverse strand, counting down.
AGCAAACCCGCCGCCGCGAATGATGGCTTGCATTTCCGTTTCGTGTTCGCCAGCCCGCCCAAGGGTTTCGACAATGGTACAGGTTGGGTCTGTAGCCGGAAGCGTCCAGCTGGTAATCGTGACCGCCACCTTCATGTCGAGGTCATTTGCGGTTGCTTCGGGGAGGTAGGGACGGACGTGGATGCGGTGGTTGTCCGGCTGGAGATAGTAGCTCGTGGCGCCAAGCAAGATTCTCGTTTTTACCACCCCGATGATTTCGCGATGGGCCCGCTGAATAATTTTTACTACCTTTCCTTCGGCGCGTTTGTCTCCCTTTGGCGGGGTGAAGGAAACTTCTACCGTATCACCATCGAGGGCGATACCTAAATTATCTCGTTCGATAACGATATCTTCTTTAAGGTCGGGGTGGGCCACAAAGCCGGTCCCTTTGCCTCGGATCATGATGGGGCCGCTAAAGGCTGGTTGGGGAGTATTCACAAGCGGAAGTATAGCACTTGCGCCTTATTTTTCCAGGGGTATTATGGTTGGACGGGCGGTGTCTCCCTCCGTCCGTCTCGCCACCGCATTATGTGGCGGGCCCCCTAACTTGCGCTGGTCCCCCCGGACCGGCGCCCTTTTTTTAAAGATAAAGATGTTCCTCTACCCAGAGGAACATCTGACCGGCCTACGCCTTCCTTGTTTCTGCTTATCTCCCAGGCGGTTCGCTACCAACAGATTCTCCCTGGTGAGGTCGAATCTGCTGAAGCGCCCGCACAAGGAAAACATAGTCGGGCTGCGCCCTCCTTGTTTCTCCTTGACCGTTTTAAACGTTTCTGGTAGTCTAGCGCCACTATGTTAATGATGCGTCTAAAGCGAGTGGGCCGAAAAAACGACCCTTCATACCGAATTATCGTTGTTGATAAGCGTGAGAGCCCAAAGAGCAATAATTTTGTTGCGCAAATCGGTAATTACAACCCAAAGCTCGGTACGTCAGTGGTTGACAGTGAGGCAGCCAAGATGTGGCTTGCCAAGGGTGTTCAGGCGTCTGGCACTGTCCACAATCTGCTTGTTACTAAAAAGGTAATTGACGCCAAGAAGCGAAACGTGCTCCCGAAGAAGACACCACAGGTAAAGGAGGCTGCCGCTGCAGCCTAAACTGAGTTTCTGCTCATTTCTTAACTACTGGTGCGTTGACCGTACTTACTGACTCACGTATCATAGCGGGAGCGCGTTTCGAGTCCTGTAACGCCTACTACATCAGTTAAGCCCACCCTTGTATGGATACGCATGAAGATAAACAGTTCCTGGAGGTGCTTGTAAAGGCCCTTGTCGATAACCCAGATAGTGTACACATCAACCGCACTGTCGATGAAATGGGTGTGCTTCTTACGCTCGACGTACATGCCGACGATATGGGAAAGATCATAGGTCGTTCGGGTAACACCGCTAAGGCCATTCGCACGCTCTTACGAGTTGTTGGTATGAAGCATGATGCACGAGTGAATCTTAAAATTAACGAACCGGTAGGGGGGAAGGGTATGAGTCGCGAGATTGCTGAAGCGATGCAGGAGGATAATCCGACTACTACTAAAACTCTAGATGAAGCGATAGATGACTTGAAAATTTAGGAGAAATAAGGAGTGACATAGTCACGACTATATTTTCCTGATGTCGACGCTTCATTACTTTTGAGCATCAAAGCGAAAAAAGTAGCGTTGGCGAGCTGTGCTAGCACTAAAAGCGCCGCCCTTCGGGCGGCGCTTTTAGTATGGTACGCTACTTTAAATCTATGCATTTCCACGTCATCACCATTTTTCCAGAAGTGTGCGAAGCGTATACGAGCGCGAGTGTGCTTGGTCGGGCCCAGAAGACAGATAAAGGGAAGGGGGCTAAGGTGCGGGGGAAGAAAATTACTGTCTCGTATTACAACCCCCGGGACTTCGCGACCGACAAGCATCGTAAGGTAGACGAGCGTCCGTATGGTGGTGGGCCAGGGATGGTACTGATGGCCGAGCCGGTTATCAAGGCCTGGGAAAAGGCGGTGGGGAAGAAGACGACCGCTAGGGCGGCGGGGAAGGTAAAGACACTCATCATGTCACCGCGTGGCCAGGTATTTACCCAGGCGCTCGCTAAAGAGTTTGCGCAGCAGTACGAACACATCGTACTTATTTCTGGTCGTTATGAGGGGATTGATGAACGGGTAAAAGAAATTACGGAGGCAGAGGAAGTAAGTGTGGGGGATTACATCCTTACCGGTGGCGAACTCCCGGCACTCACGATTATCGATACCGTTTCAAGGCAGGTACCGGGGGTGCTTGGTACCTTTGATTCACTAGAAGATGATCGTGCAACCTCAGGTCGTACTTATACCCGCCCAGAGGTGCTGGTCCATAAAAAGCAGAAATATCCAGTTCCAGAAGTACTTTTAGGGGGTAACCATAAAGATATTGATGAGTGGCGTCGGGGAGTATCCCGTGGTCCAGTGTTGGGAAAATCTGTAAAACCGTAAACTTTCCACAGGGTAGGGCTTGCCAGCTTGCGGTTATTTACCCATGTGTTACAATCTCGCCACATACGCAAAGAGGTCTCGGATGAGTTACGGCTGGAGATTTTGAAGCGGCGAGTAAGCGGATTCCACGTTGTGATTACCACAAAAGCGCACTAATTACCTGTCGCCAATAAGAGCACGTTTATAACGTGTTCTTATTGCGTTAGTAGTGCGACGTCTGTGTGTCAAAACTGGGAACTGTGAGGGAGGTTTTACTAAGCCGAGTGACCGTAAGTTTTATTTCATATGCGCACCACAAAAGAACAGGACGTCGTTGGGTCTGTCGCATCAATGCCGTCAAAGGTGTTTGCTGTCAGTCCGGCGCCTCGTATTGATCTCCCGGATCTCATCCAGCCACAGCGTGAATCATTCCGTTGGTTTGTCGAGACCGCTCTCAAGGAAATTTTCACTGAATTTTCTCCTATTTCCGACTACTCAGAAAAGAAGTTTGAACTCCGTTTCAAGAAGTACGAACTGGGCTCGCCAAAATGTTCTCCAGAGTTCGCTAAAGAAAATAAACTCACCTACGAAGCGCCGCTGCGGGCGATGGTGGTTTTGAAGAACAAGACGTTCGAAAGTGAAAAGGAACAGGAAATCTTTTTCACCGACATGCCGGTCATGACCGAAAACGGTACCTTCATCATCAATGGTGTTGAACGCGTTATCGTTCCTCAGCTCGCTCGCTCATACGGTATTTTCTTTACTGCCAACGAAGCTAAGGGTCGCATGCTCTTTGGTGCCAAAATCATCCCAGCGCGTGGTGCGTGGGTTGAGGTTGAGTCCGAAGCTGACGGAGTCATCAATGTGAAGATTGACCGCAAGAAGAAATTTCCTATTTCCTCACTCCTCCGCGTCCTTGGTGTTACTACCGAAAAAGACATGCTCGAGCTTGTTAAGGGTGTGCCGCGTGGTGAAGAGTACATTAAGGCAACCCTTGCTAAAGATCCTGCGAAGACCACCGACGAGTCATTTATTGAAATCTACAACCGCCTCCGTGATGGTGACCTAGCAACGGTAGAAAATGCTCGAGAGTTTGTGCGATCTATTTTTGCGCCAGAGCGATACGACCTTTCTGAAATTGGTCGCCACCACTTCAATGAGCGTTTTGAACGCCCAATTGATAAGAAAGCCACTGACCAGCGAACCATCTCGATTGAGGATGTGCGCCTTATTATTACGCATATAGTCACGCAAAATCATGAGGTAGGCGCCTTGCCTGACGACATCGACCACCTCGGTTTCCGTCGCGTGCGCTACTTTGGTGAAATGCTCCAGCAGCGCGTGCGTGTCGGTATGACCCGTATGAAGCGCAATATTCAGGACCGTATGTCGACTATCGAGGCCGAGACATCACTTCCAATGCAGATTATCAACCCGCGTCCACTCCAGGCGGCTATTAAGGAGTTTTATACAACGAACCAGCTCTCGCAGTTTTCGCAGCAGCAGAACATTCTGGCCGAAATCGAACACCTCCGTACGCTGTCAGCGCTCGGTCCGGGTGGTCTTACTCGTGAACGTGCCGGCTTTGAAGTGCGCGACGTGCACCCATCGCATTATGGTCGCCTCTGTCCAATTCATACTCCAGAAGGACCGAATATCGGTCTCATTCTGCGCCTCGCGATGTATTCACGCGTGAACCGCTTCGGTATCATCGAAACACCGTACGTAAAGGTAGAGAAGGGAAGTGTGACTGATGAGGTGGTGTACCTAAACGCGCACGAAGAAGAGAAGTACAACATCGCACACGCTGCGGTGGAGATTGATAAGAGTGGCAAGATCGTGAGTGATCTCGTTGAAGCGCGCAAGAAGGGCGACCCGCGGGTGATTCCACGCAAGGATGTGGACTATATGGATATCGCCACCAACCAGGCCTTTTCTGTAGCAACCTCGATGATTCCTTTCCTCAATCATGACGACGCCAATCGTACCCTCATGGGTTCCAACATGCAGAAGCAGGCGACTCCATGTCTTATCCAGGAAGCGCCACTCGTATCTACTGGTGTTGAAGCCATTGCTGGTCGTGATTCAGGTCGCGTACTCTACGCCCTTGAAGCCGGAGAAGTCATTGAATGTGACGCCAAACACATTGTGGTAAAGAATAAGGATGGAAAGAAGAACGAATATCCACTCACGACTTTCCAGCGAACGAACGACTTCTCTGCCTTTTACCACCGTCCAGCGGTACATGTTGGCGATACGGTAAAGCGCGGTGATCTCCTTGCTGATACCTCATCAACTGACAAGGGCCAGATTGCCGTCGGTCAAAATGCCCTCGTCGCCTTCATGAGTTGGAACGGAGCAAACTACGAAGACGCGATTGTTATTTCAGAGCGTCTCGTAAAGCAGAGTAAGTTCTCAACTATTCACCTCGATGAGCTCGAAGTGTCAGTTCGTGACACAAAGCTTGGTCCAGAAGTTACCACCTCAGACATTCCTAACGTGTCTGATGTAAAGCTCCGTAACCTCGATGAGGACGGTGTGATTCGCATCGGTGCCGAGGTTCGTCCTGGCGACATTCTGGTTGGAAAAGTAACCCCTAAGGGTGAGACACAGCTTACTCCAGAAGAACGTCTCTTGCGTTCTATCTTTGGTGAGAAGGCGAAGGACGTGAAGGACACCTCACTGCGCCTTGAGGCTGGAAAGCGTGGCCGCATTATTGGCGTAAAGATTTTCTCACGTGAGCAGGGTGACCAACTCGAAAGTGGAGTAATCAAGCGTATCCATATCACTGTGGCACAGGTGCGTAATGTTTCAGTAGGTGACAAGCTTGCTGGTCGTCACGGTAACAAGGGAGTTATCTCACGTATTCTCCCTGAGGAAGATATGCCGTACACCGAAGACGGTCGACCAATCGACATTCTCCTTACACCACTGGGTGTGCCCTCGCGTATGAATCTCGGACAGATTCTTGAGCTTCACCTTGGTATGGCTGCACACACGCTCGGTTACCAGGCTGTGGTGCCTCCGTTTGCGGGTGCGACCGAAGTCCACGTGAAGGCAGAGCTCAAGGCCGCCGGCCTTCCTGAAGACGGAAAGATCCAGCTCCGCGATGGTCAAACCGGTGAACCATTTGCTCAGAAGACGGCTGTTGGTTACATGTACATCCTTAAACTCCACCACATGGTAGAGGATAAGATTCACATGCGTTCGATTGGTCCGTACTCTCTTATTACCCAGCAGCCGCTCGGAGGTAAGGCACAGGTGGGCGGTCAGCGCTTTGGAGAAATGGAAGTGTGGGCGCTCCTTGGTTATGGTGCTGCCTACACCTTGCGGGAAATGCTCACTATCAAGTCTGATGACATTGTCGGCCGTAGTGCTGCCTTTGACGCCATTGTGCGTGACGAGAAGATTGGTCACCCGCACACTCCAGCTGCGTTCAATGTGCTCGTAAACCAGCTTCGCGGCCTTGCGCTCGATGTCCGCCTTGATAAGGAAGAAGCGCCGAAGCGTACTTATGAGAATGCCTAATAATTCGTCTATGTCTACAGCACCTATGTTTCAAAAGACCCCAGTGGCGCCGACGAATTTTAAAGGCATCAGCCTCAAGCTCGCGTCGCCCGACACTATTCTCGAGTGGTCACACGGAGAAGTAACAAAGCCCGAGACCATCAACTACCGTACCCAGCGCCCTGAAAAGCATGGTCTTTTCGATGAACGTATCTTTGGTCCGGTAGAAGACTACGAGTGTTCGTGTAAGAAGTACCGCGGTATCCGCTACAAGGGTATTGTGTGTGAAAAGTGTGGAGTTGAAATCACTCGCGCAATTGTGCGTCGCGAGCGCATGGGTCACATCGATCTGTGTGTCCCGGTATCACACATCTGGTTCCTCCGCGGCGTCCCCAGTCGTATCGCGATGATTCTCGGTATCACGGCCTCGTCAGTGGAAAAGGTTATCTACTTTGCAGGGTACATTGTAATCAAGGTAAACGAAGAACACCGTACCCGTATCCTCCGCGATCTCGATACTGAGTTCAAGGCCAAGATGAAGACTCTGCAGAATGATGACGCAAAGGAAGCGCTCACAACGCGTATGGATGACACTAAGCGCGAAATTGAAAGCGTGAAGATTGGTGTAGTGCTCGACGAAGCCCGCTTCCATAAGTTTTCGATTAAGTACTCGACATTGTTCGAGGCACGTATTGGTGCTGAGGCTATTTTCGACCTCTTCAAGAGTATCGATTTGCCAAAGCTCCTCACCGGTCTTGAGAAAGACCGGGAGACCGCCGGTGCGCTTGAGCGTGCCAAGCTCGACAAGCGTCTCTCGCTCATTCGTGGCATGGTGAACGCTGGCGTACGTCCTGAATGGATGTTCCTGATGCGCATTCCGGTTGTCCCACCAGCAATTCGTCCAATGGTGGCGCTTGAAGGTGGACGTCACGCGTCAAGTGACCTGAATGACCTCTACCGTCGCGTCATCAACCGAAACAATCGTTTGAAGAAGCTCATCGACATTATGGCGCCGGACGTTATCTTGCGTAACGAGAAGCGTATTTTGCAGGAGGCTGTAGACGCGCTTATTGATAACTCAATCCGTCACGGTGGTGGGGCGTACTCAGCCATGAGTCAGGCACAGCGTCGCCCACTCAAGTCACTGTCTGATTACCTAAAGAGCAAGCAGGGCTACTTCCGACAGAACCTTCTTGGTAAGCGTGTAGACTACTCCGGCCGTTCGGTTATCGTCATCGGTCCGGAACTCGCACTTGACCAATGTGGTCTTCCAAAACACATGGCGCTCGAGCTCTTCCGGCCGTTCGTAATCGCGCAGCTCCTCAAGCAGGAACTCGCGTACAACATCCGTGGTGCAGGTCGTCTAATCGAAGACGGCGTACCAGAGGTGTGGGCGATTCTTGAAAACATCATCAACAAAAAGCACGTGCTCCTCAACCGTGCACCAACCCTCCACCGTCAAGGTATCCAGGCTTTTCGCCCGGTACTGATTGAAGGTAACGCTATTCAGGTACACCCGCTTGTGTGTCGCGCCTTCAACGCCGACTTCGATGGTGACCAAATGGCTGTTCACGTACCGCTGTCCGACGAAGCTCAGCTTGAAGCCAAGGAAATCATTTCTGCAAACAAGAACATCCTCAAACCAGGTAGTTCAGAACCAGTGGTATCGGAAAAGCTCCTCGACATGGCACTGGGTGCCTACTGGATGACAAAGATCATTGAAGGTGCGAAGGGTGAAGGAAAGTTCTTCTCATCCCCGAACGACGCCATTAATGCCTACGACTACGACGTTATTGACTTCCGCGCCAAAATCAAGGTGCTCGCAACCGATACGGCGAAGTATCAGCAGTACGAAGGTAAGATTTTCGAGACCTCGGTTGGTCGTCTCCTCTTCAACAGCGTACTTCCGTCTGATCACAAGTTTATTAACGATGTGATTGTGCAGCGTACCCTCTTTAGTATCATCATCGATATTATTGACGACCGTGGCGCCGAAGCCGTGCCAGCAATTGTCGACAAGCTTAAAAAGTTTGGCTTCAAATACGCCACGCTTTCAGGTACTACCTGGGGTATTGATGAAGTGGTGGTGCCTAAAGGCAAGGGTGCGATTATCGAACGTGCCCGAACCGCCGAACGCCTCGTGTTCTCAAACTACGATGAAGGTCTTCTTTCACGTGATGAGCGCCGTCGTATGATTATTGAAATCTGGCACGCAGCGAAGACCGAGCTAGAAAAAATTCTCCCAGAAACCCTCTCGGAACACGGTTCAGCCTTTGAAATGTGGAAGTCGGGCGCTCGTGGTTCCCTTGGACAGATTGCCCAGATGGCCGGTATGAAGGGACTCATCGTTAACACTCGTGGTGAGACGCTCGAATTCCCTGTGCTGTCATCAATGAAGGAAGGTATGACACCGATCGAGTATTTCATTACTACTCACGGTTCACGAAAGGGGCTTGCCGACACCGCTCTCCAGACTGCGAAGGCTGGATACCTGACCCGCCGTCTCTTCGTGGTTGCACAAGACGCGATTATCACTGAGGCAGATTGTAAGACTAAAGAAGGGGTGCTTATCGGTCGCGTTTCATCCTCAGGTATCGAAATTGCGTTCAGTAAAGCTATTAAAGGTCGGGTGCTGGCTGAAGATGCAATCGACAGTAAGGGTCGCGTACTCTTCCCGAAGGCGCACCTGCTTTCACGCCGTGATGCAATTCAGGTAGAAGAAGCAACTTGTGAGTCAGTAATCGTGCGTTCACCAATGACCTGTAAGACCCTCCGTGGTGTGTGTCAGCAGTGCTACGGTATTGACCTTACTACCAACCGTCTTGTTGATATTGGTGAGGCGGTAGGAACAGTGGCTGCGCAAGCGATTGGTGAGCCAGGTACACAGCTCACGATGAATACCAAGCACGCCGGTGGAGCCGCGTCAGTTGGTGGAGACGTAACCTCAGGTCTCCCGCGTGTGGAAGAAGTGTTTGAAAAGCGTGCACCAAAGATTCCGGCGACTGTCTCAAAGGCTGAAGGTATCGTGGTTGATATCCGCACTGTTGGTCGCGAGAAGCTCGTGATTGTTGCTCCAGACATGGGCGCCAAGGGTGCACCAAAGAAGAAGGACAACATCGAGTACCCAGTACACTATAGGCGAGTGGTAGCAGTCTCAAAGGGTGACACGGTTATCCAGGGACAACTCCTCACCGACGGTTCAGCACTGCTTCCAGAACTCTTCAAGTACGGTGGTCAGGAAGTAACGCAGGACTACATCATTTCTGAAGTAAGTAAGATTTACGAACTCCAGGGTGTGACAATTGCGCGTAAGCACATCGAACTGATCGTGAAGCAGATGATGAGCCGTGTGAAGATTTCACAGTCAGGCGACAGCCGCTTTACGATTGGTGATGTGGTAGAAGAGTGGATCTTTGTAGAGGAGAATACGAAACTAAAGGCTGAAGGGAAAGATGTTGCTAAAGGTGACAAGCTCATCTTGGGTATCACCGAAACCTCTCTCTCACGTAAGTCATTCCTCTCAGCCGCGTCATTCCAGAACACCACTCGTGTGCTCATCAACGCCGCGGTCCGTGGTAGTGAAGATACACTCTCTGGTCTTATGGAAAACGTTATTATCGGTAAGCTCATCCCCGCTGGATCAGGGTTTGCAGGTAGTAACAAGGACATTATGATTAAGGAGATGCAGGCGAAGCAAATCTAGTAGTAGGGAAGTAAGAAAGAAAAACAGCGCGGCACCTTCGGTGCCGCGCTGTTTTTCTGTCGCCTAAAACTCCGGGCAGGGAGAACGCTTGACATTATATGTGGAAAGTTATTGATTGTTCATTGCTGCAATGGTACGGTTATATCAGAATATACAAACTCCTTACGAAGAATAAATAATTTTTTACTGATGAAAAAAGCTATCCTGTTGTCCGCTGTACCAAAATCGTTAGTGGTAGCGCTTTTGGCCATACTGACACTTCTTACCCTACCCACTGCCTTTGCGGCTGTGACGCTCAACCCCGGGGATAATATCCAAAATGCAGTAAATGCTAATCCGGCCGGGACAACCTTTATTTTGAATGCGGGAGTCTACCGCATGCAGTCGATAGTCCCAAAGCAAGGTATGACTTTTGACGGTACGGCTGGAGCAATTCTCAACGGTTCGAGACTGCTTACCAACTTTACCCAAAGTGGCAACACCTGGATGGTAACGGGGCAGACACAACAAGGTGTGCGTAATGAGGATCCTGAACTCTGCTTTAGTGGTTTTGCACGTTGTACCTATCCAGAGGATTTATTTATAAACAACGTACCGATGCAGCATGTTACCAGTGTAGCGGCGGTCGGTCCGGGTAAATGGTTTTTTGACTACACAGCCGACCGCATTTATATCGGCGATAACCCTGCAGGCAAAACGGTCGAAACGAGCGTTACGCCGCGTGCTTTTGGCGGGGGTGGTGCGGGAGTTACGAACGTTACCATTAAAAACCTAACCATAGAGAAGTACGCCACCACACTCCAGAATGGTGCAATCGACAGCGAAACGGCCGGTGCAGGTTGGACGTTGGAAGGTAACACCATTCGCTTAAACCACGGAATGGGAATCAATGCGGGCCCTGGAACAAAAGTGCTTCGAAATAAAATAATTGATAACGGTCAGATGGGATATGCAGCCGGCGGTTCGAATTGGCTCTTCGAAGGTAACGAAATTGCCCGTAATGGCTACGCTGGCGTAAACTGGCTATGGGAAGGAGGGGGTGGAAAAGTAACAGAAAACGAAAGCGGCACCATAGTGAATAATTGTGTCTATGACAATGAGGGGCCGGGTATCTGGCAGGACGAACGTGCCGATAATATAATCGTGGAAAAAAATAAAGTGTGGGGAAATCGTGATAACGGCATAATGTATGAAATAAGCTCTAACGGTATAATTCGTAACAATATCGTCTTTGATAACGGCGATTCCGATATTAACCGTACCTGGTTATGGCACCCTCAAATTCTAATCTCGAGCGCACGCGGCGTTAAGGTGTACGGCAACACTGTGGACGTGGGTCCTGGTTACGGCAACGGCATCACAATAATTTCTCAAGATAGAAAGCCCTGGACACCATCCAGTAACAACGAAGTCTACAACAACACCGTTACACTTCGGTCAACAGAGTATGGTGCTATGGGTAGTGTTACTGACGTACAAGAAGACCAAGCCGCGGTTGCGAGTCAGAATACCTTCCGAAACAATACGTATTTCGTAGCTGACCTAGCTAATAATAATTGGTCGTGGAATAACACTGATAATACGTTCGCTCAAGTGAGAGCTAAGGGTCAGGAGGTTGGCAGTACCATTGGTACTAACCTACCAACCAAACCAACCAAGGACTGTGACTTTCTAGAAATTAATTCAGTTCCTGTTACGCCAACGCCAGTACCGCCAACTACACCAACCACGCCGTTGCTATCCGACTTCAAAGTCAATGACCGTATCGTAACGACGGATAATCTTAATGTTCGAAGCACTGCTTCCGCTACTGGAGTACTCCTTGGTACTCAGCCGCGTGGCGCCCTTGGTGTGCTCGCTAGTGGACCTGTTAATGCTGGCGGATATGTCTGGTGGAATATCAATTACGATAGTGGGGCAGACGGTTGGGGAGTGCAAGATTATCTTACAAAATCTACAGCGGCCCTAACACCCGCCCCTGCTCCAACTCCAACTCCAACTCCAACTCCAACCCCGACCCCAACCCCGACCCCAACCCCAACCCCAACCCCGATTGATTCAGAGATTAAGGTTGGCGCAGAGGTGTTTGTAATATATGAACATTTCGTTCATCGTCGTGCCGATGACTCGAGTAGGCGTCTCGGTACACAACGCGTAGATGCGCGCGGTATAGTAACCGGCGGTCCAGTATCGTTTGGTGATGACGTATGGTGGAAAGTGAACTACAGATCTGGTGCGGATGGTTGGAGCAATCAGGAGGCGATTGCATTCTATGTGCCCCCGGTCGCGAATCCAACACAACCATCTCCGTTACCGGTTGCGCCAGTGCCGTCTGTCCCTCCAGCACCATCGGTACTTTTAACGCCGGTTCCTAGTCCGGTTGGGTACTGGAAATTTGATGAGTCGAGTGGTGTGCTCGCGAGAGATGCTTCTGCTAGTGGAATCAACGGGACAATCAATAGCGGTACTTCGTTTACTGTAGGAAAGTTCGGTAACGCACTATTGGTCGATGGTCCAGACGATGGTGCTGATCTCGGAAAGGCCGCAGTGCTTGATAGTAAATCTTTTTCATTTGCTGCGTGGATTAGGGTCAATTCTTTGAATTCATCCTATTACACGAATAGTATTGCTGGTCGAGAAAAATACACCGTCAATGGCTTCCGTCTAGGATTCCAGAATAACTCACTGAAACCGACATTCTGGACGACTGAGTCAGGGGGAAATATTAGTCTGACGTCTAGTCGAGCAGTCACGGCGGGTACCTATGAACACCTTGTTGTGACCTACGACGATGTAAGTAATGTTGTCCGAATGTACCTTAATGGTGGGGCAGTGGGAAGTGTGGCTGGGGAGTACAGTGTTCCAGTAGGGAGTGAGCTTGGCGTTGGTTCCGCTATTGGTGGTGCTGGTTCGTTTAACGGCATTATTGATGATGTAAAATACTTTGCCCAAGCCCTGAATGAAGCACAGGTACAATCCCTTTACGCGCAAAATAGTCTAGTACGAAGCGGCTTTGATCTGCCGACGATGCCGCTGAGTTTGGGTGCATCAGGTCCAGCTGTGCGAGCGTTACAACAGATTCTCAACCATGACCCCGATACTATGATTGCGAGTGTCGGAGTGGGTTCTGCGGGTATGGAGACGAGTTACTACGGACCGATGACTGTAGCTGCCGTGCAAAAGTTTCAGGTTAAGCACGGTATTGTGTCAGTTGGAACCGCCGACACAACCGGCTTTGGACGCTTTGGACCGCAGACAATGTTAAAGATGAAAACATTGTTGGGTTTATAGAGGTCGAACAAATCGTTGCTTACAAAAAATCACGCGGTGCCTCAGGTGCTGGGTGATTTTTTTATAATATTTAGTTCCACTTTCATATATGATGGTGTAGTAGTCGTTGCGTACGTTTAAAAAAGAAAGCTCCGCCATGAAGAGAAGCGTGGCTTCTCTCGTTAGGCGGGGCAGCTATGACTTGTTGTCGAGACATTCCTTCGAGTTGGAATAGCCTTTTTTTGTATCTCCCAGATACATGCAAGTATGCCAATAAGGCGCGTGGCAGTATAGCCCGCAGCGTCCGCATCGCCGGAGAGTGTGAGGCTTGCCACATGTGCCGATACAGCTGCCAAGCAATGTACATGAACAAATTCATGAGAAAATATCCTCATTTTCGAACTTACAATATAAAAACATAAATAGCAAAACGTCAATATCTCCGCCAATTCTAAAACAAGGGTATAATTCAGCCACTTTATGTCTGATGCAGTTCGACAAATTAAAGAACGACTTAATATTATTGATGTGGTTTCGCCGTATGTGGAGCTCCACAAGGCAGGGCGGAATTTTAAGGGAAAGTCACCGTTCACGAACGAAAAAACCCCGTCTTTTTATGTCTCGCCCGAGCGCGGGATGTATTACTGTTTTTCGACGAGTCAGGGTGGTGATATATTTTCTTTCATTCAAACCATGGAGGGAGTGGATTTTCGTGAGGCCCTAAGGCAATTGGCAGAAAAGGCTGGGGTGGAGCTGGTCGCCGAAGCCCCTGAAAAACGCAGCGAGCGCGACCGTCTCTATGCGCTTATTGAAGAGACAACTAAATTTTTTGAAGAGTGGCTTCCACTCGCGCCGATTGCCACCGCCTATCTTGAGAAGCGGGCGGTAAAACCAGCGACCGTAAGTAAGTGGCGGATTGGCTACGCGCCCGGTCCTTCATCTGGCGGCTGGCGACTGCTCAAGGAGTACCTGGCAGCGAAAGGCTACAGTGTGCCCGAGATGCTAAAAGCTGGGGTGGTAAAGCCAGGGGCAGACGGGAAGGAACCGTTTGATGTATTTCGTGACCGGGTTATGTTTCCGCTGCGTGATCCAAATGGTAAAGTCGTTGGATTTTCGGGCCGAACGCTAACGCCGGACGAGAAGACGCCAAAATATGTTAATTCACCCGAGACTGAACTGTATAAAAAATCCGAGCTCCTCTTTGGTTATGACTTGGCTAAGCAATCAATCCGTACACTCGATTTCTTCTTGATTGTAGAAGGGCAGTTTGATGTGGTTATGAGCCATCAAGCAGGCTACGGGAATACGGTGGCGGTGTCAGGGACTGCGCTTACGCTCCATCATGTGCAGCTACTCGAACGGCTCTCTACCCGGGTGGTGCTCGCGCTTGATGCGGACCGGGCTGGTATTGCAGCGATGAAACGCGCAGCTGAAGTTATGTTGCGCCGCGGGCTCGATGTGAAGGTGGCCAAGCTACCACCGGGCGCGGATCCAGCTGATCTCGTAGAGAAGGACCCTCATGCGCTTAAAAGTGCGGTCGGTGGTGCGGTGCCGATTATCGACTTCCTCCTTGTGCACCTAAAGGAGCAGGTAACCGACGAGCGCGCGTTCCGTTTGCGTGTGAGTGAAGAAGTTATTCCGTACGTGACGCTCATCCCGAATCGTATTGATCAAGAGCATTTTGTCGGAATAGTAGCAGCTGCGCTTGGGGTCAGTCTTGACTCCGTGCGATTTGAGGTTGAGAGGGCACGAAGCGAAAACGAACGCACACCAGAGCGGGTAAGTGCACATCCGATTCCTCAGGTTGCAGTTCCGGCTACCGTGGACACGGCTCGATTACGCAGTGAACAGCGTGAGCGTTTTCTGTCCTGGCTGGTCGCGGCGGTGTCGCTCCTTGATGGCTCGCTAGCAATGAGGGTGAGTAAAGCCCTAGAAGAAATTACCGATGCTCCGCTCGCAGAGGTGCAGGCGACAGTGACCGCCGACATGTTGGCGCACGCCACTATCGATATTGGTAACCGCTATGCCTCGCGGAGTGAAAAAGCCTTTCTTGAGGATATTGTGTCCAATTTAAACCTCACTCGTTCTCTTATTATCCGGGAGGCGATTGCTGAGCGTAAGCAGCTTTTAAAGCAGCTTGAGGCGGGAAAGGAAGGGGACTTAACAAGTCTTCTCGCTGACCTCACAACCCTTGAGTCGAAACGCAAGTTACCTGCGTATGGGATAGAGAGCTTCACAGTCTAGGAATATAAACCTAGCGAGCTGTGGCTGGCCTCAGGCAAGTCGCTGCCACTGCTTATCTCCTAGGCAGCTCGCCGCCGCCACTTTCCACGCTGGTAAGCTTGAAAGTAGCGAGGCGCCTGCACAAGGAAAACATAGTTAAGTAAAACAAAGAGCGTAGCGACTATGTTTTGCGTATGTCAGATTTTCCTCTACCCTGAGGAAAATCTGACCGCACTTCGTGGCTCGTTCTTTCTCCTAGGCAGCTCGCCGCCGCCACTTTCCACGCTGGTAAGCTTGAAAGTAGCGAGGCGCCTGCACAAGGAAAACA